>CAVXBR010000025.1:0-85106 GCA_963760035.1 uncultured Microcaldota archaeon
ACTTGAAAATTTAAATAACCCTCAGTTCCGGTAAACCGAAAAATTCTACTTTCTTTCCTGTTAGATAATCGGCGGCAGACCACCGTTCACGACTGTTCAGGGGAATTGGATATCCAAAAACATTAGCGGAGCTGCCGTTACGAATCGGCAGTCTCCATCGAAGTTATTATGTGAAAACAATTTCGAAAATCAGGAATATAATACCGACGGTTGTCGGTTACGCGAGTGATGTCAAGAATCTTGGTCACTGGTACGAAAAAGGTACAATGTACGCCAAACATATCGTTGGTTGGGCATTGGTTCAATATTCAGGTGCAGCGACAGAGAACTTCCAGACGAATTGGAGGGTAGGGGACTGTTGAAGGCACTGAGGTACAAAAACATTCCGAACAGTTCGATATACTCCAAAGTACGAAAAGAAATCGGAGAGGAAAAGATTGGAAAAGTCGCAGAGTCTGATTATACATGAACTGTACAGAGACAGATTTGTGTCGAGAGTCGCAATAGACAGTAGTTTCCTTCCCTATTATTTCGAGAAAGATACAGACGCCGCGTGGGGTTATGCGACTTTGAAGAAGAAAGAACTGGAATTATTGGGAGAGAGGAACAAGAAAGGCCTCAAAAAGGGTTACAAAGTCCACGTGATATACGACGTAGATACTAGAATTCCCCTCTATTGGATAGTTCTTCCTGCAAACGTGCACGACAAAGACGCCTTCAAGACCTTGTTCGATTATGTCAAAATCCACTTCAAGTTTGCACATGACGCGAAGTTTCTTGCGGATTCTGCATATGACTCCTCAGATGTCCGTTTTGTATTGAGGGAAAACAACATAGTACCCGTTATTGCAGTCAACGGAAGAGGTCACTATCCTTCAGAAACACCGAAAGATTTTGATTACAGAAAAGGGGCGCAATAGAGAGGTTCTTCTCCATTTTGAAGATGAAACTTAACCTTCTGAATGTCAGAGTGAAGGGATTGCAGAAGGTTACGGCACATGTGAATAGTTGCATATTCGGTTACCTTATGAAGTACAGACTCTAAACCTCTGATTTACGACGATAGAGGGTGAAGTTTAGTTAGCTGAAGGCTTCCGCAGAACCCGAGTTTTGACAGAAAAGTTGAAATTTTAGGTTCGAAACTAATATTCAGAACAGTAGGATACCTCAAAACTGCCAGATTTTTGGTATTTGACGTTAGGAAGTCAGATATTCAACTACCACGGCAGGAAAGCCTCTAGAAAGGCATATATATTTCCTAATCCAAAATGGTCCTAGTGATATTATGGTAGGCATGAGTGTTAATGGTATTAATGCATCAGAATTAAGGGGGGACCTTAGGTCTGGTGGCACTATAGGAGGAACGGCAGCTCTGAAGCTTAAGCTCAGGATGGCAAAGATGATCGAAGAGCGCGGATTTGTTGGATTGAGTGGGGAGAAGCTGAAAGTGCAGGGCGGAAGGGCATTTTTGCTCACCAAAAAGAGGCTTATTGCAGAAGACATAAAATTGGTATTGAGGGGCGACTCAGTTACACGGGTGTCCATTTCGAACAGGAACTCTGACATAGAGATCTCAGGCCCGTTCGTTCAGGGGGTCCTGAATACCATACCAGAGTTTACGACACTTGAATTTACACGCTTTGTTTACAACTCGAACCCAACGCTGCCCGCCGTGGTCGAACGGATTTATGAGTCGCTGGCGATACTCTCAAGGAACATACGCTATAGTCCTGACTCATATACGGTTAGCTACAATGGTATATCGGCTTACCCTGAGCTGAAGAGGTTTGACTCGCAATAGCAATAGGGTTAAAAACCTGTTTCTTCATAATAAAGACTACTGATTTTAGGTGTTCCTGTAAAGAAAAAAGAGATAAGAAGCTTGTCGGCCGATGTCCTCAAGACCACTTTGGGGCAGCTGCAGCTTGAGCTCAACACCGAGAGGCGGAAGGTCGCCTCCACTGGGGTGGCAAGCAAGAGCGGCAGGACTAGGTCAATAAAGAGGAGCATAGCGAGAATCAACACCATACTCAAGGAGAGGGGTGCCACGATCTAAATGGCAGACGTTTGTCCTAACTGCGGATTACCAAAGGAGCTCTGCGTCTGCAATATACTTGACAGGGAGACGGAGAGCAAGATAAAAGTTTATACTAAGAAGGCCAAGTTCGACAAATACATCACGGTAGTGGAGGGAATCGGCCTCGACGAGATAGACAAGACGGCGAAGAGCCTGAAGAGGGTGCTTGCCTGCGGGGGGACTGCGAAGGGCGCCCTCATTGAGCTTCAGGGCGAACACAAACAGCAGGCGAGGAAGGCGCTGGTCAGCATAGGATACCGGGAGTCAAGTATTGAAGTGGCCTGACCGGCAGGCTCTTATATTATCTTCAGTGTAGTGTACAGTATCTAGGAGTGAGATTTATCATGAAAATGATTGATAGGCAGAAAGCCTGCAGGAATAGCGATATATCTACCCTACATAGGAAGGATTCATGGACCGGATTTTTGAGAGTTGAGGCGCTAGGGAAGGTAGCTGGCCGGGCAAAACGTTTGATAGGTGCTTCCTTGGTCTCTGACGCGGTTGTGTTGACTTCAAAAGCAGCGACGAGTACCATAGACATTTCCGTTCCAAAAGAAGCGCTTAGCCAGATCTCAGGTCTTAATATATACGTAGATGTTGTTGCAGACGGCGTGGATAACAGCAACTTCCTTTATGTGCCAAACTTGGCACCTACGAATGGTACCGTGGTGCTGGTGGCTCCCATGTGTTTGCTTTCCTACAACGCCAGTTTACCAAACTTAAACCCTACGAACGCTACTCTCGTCCAATTAGGACTCAATGAGGGGACAACATACAAATTTAAAGTCGCAACTGTGTTGAATAGTGGAGTCGAGTGCGGCAGTACCAATTTCACTTTTTACATGCTTTCCCCTCCGTCAAATCTGGAGATAACGATACCAACGAAGTAGGCCAAGAAGGCGCTGGTCAGCATAGGATACAGGGAGTCTAGCATAGAAGTGGCCTAATCTACAGCTTATTTATATTTGAAAGCACAAAATAATTAGGTATAGGAGTACTTATGCAAAGGTCCATGTCTCCAAAGGCTGATAGCGAGCCCAGCGTAGCAGTTGCGCTTAGGAAGGGCGGCCCGGTAACTGCGCCCTGCCTGACAGGAGGTCCCACCATTCGCCTAGGCAGGAGTATTAGGACGGCGGTAGGAGCCTTGATTGCTACCATGTCTATCGCCTCGGCGGATGCACAATCATATACCAACATTGACCTTAGTGCCTTAGGCATAGGGACTGCACATCCTGCACCGCCACCTTGGGAGTTTTCAGCCGACCCGCCAACAAACCTTGTCGCAGCAGTCAGTCCTATATCGACAAATGCGCAGAATGCGGTCTCTGTGAAGCTATCATGGGCTCCTGTGCAAGGACCAGCAGTGAACGTCGATTATAATGCTCTTGATTGGGCCTGGTGTAACATACCGCCAGGGTATATGGGCCTTCCAGGGGGCTCCCCGCAGGTTGGGGTGCTTATATACTACGGACCTGCTCTGGCCAGGGCTACACAGACTGCATCAAAATAACGACATGGCCGCTTTTTTGCGCCGGTGTGACGGTAGATGGGGATTCTGGGACGATTAAGAATAGTGTTGGGTTGCCCATCTCGGTAAATGTGGCAACGGATAACAACGGCAACTTTTTTGTTGCGACAAATTTGACCTATGTCGGTAATTTCCAGATGACAAATACTGTGCTTAACCTGGCAGGGGGAGCATACCACATCGCCATGAAAACCTGGTGGGTAAATGGCACGACCGCCATGCAGGTCGGCCCTGCTTTCGCAGGATATCTCTTTTGGGGTCCAGAGCCATCCTGCAGCTCCGACCGGCCTGAAGGCAGGGACTGCAATAAATGTTAAGTATATTCTAGAGCCTATCGGTATCCGGTTCAATAAGCCGCCATCGAATCTGAGCTTCCGGGCGGGTAATGTTGGCCTTGATGCAACGCTTAAGAGACAAATAGCCCCGCTTTGAGGGAATTTTATGGGAAAGACCAAATCTATTAATGGGAGGATGTTTAGCACCGCACCGGATGGTATTGCCTTGAGGAGGGAGGAGGGCAGGATGCGGCTTTTTGCAGGGGCGAAAACGTTTGCTGCGGCTTCTGTTGTTATGCTGAGCCTCTTTTATCAGGCCGAGGCGCAGGATTGGCCCGAAGTTGGTATGGAATCCTCCTGGTGGCCTTATAGCATGGAATCCTACTAACGGCGCTACTGGCACTAACAACTCCTAAATATTGACACTAACCATTCCTATGAGGTGGTGAGTTATATTATGTACTGTGGGCCGGCAAGTGGGATGTATACGAATTGGCTGTACGACATCACCAATAGAACCGTGGTTATCGGCGGCCTTCATAATAAAAATGACTATTTCTTTGCGGTGAGCGCGGTCGTAAAATCAATAAGTGGAGAACTGTTTGAAACTGTGCGCTCGAACGAAGTTAAATATTCTCCATCGGAACCCCTATATCCCCCCACCTACCTTAGGGCAGAGGGTGCATTTTTGTATGACGTGTTGGGTCGGGGAGCTGGGTTTTCGCTTCGGTCTGGGGACACGATGGATTTGTCAGTGATATCGAGCGCCCATAAGTCGGGCCTTAGGATAGAGACAGTTAGGGTGACGCCTCAAAAGTCTTAGATCATGATCCAATGTGATCAAATAGGGTCTGTAGAAGAGCCCACCGCCTCAAAATAAGCTATTTATATTTGAAACGACCATTTAGTAGTGCCGCGCGAGGAAATGGATGCCTTTATGGAAAAGAATAGGTCTCTGGGGATTGTTTCTGCAGCTAGTGATGTCAAAACTCGTCAGGCGCCAAATGGGATCGATTTGAGGCAGAATAATCGGAAATGGGTCGGCCGCGTGAAGAAGTTCGTACTTATTCCATTCGCCGTGTCAGGAATCGCCTTTGGAGTTGAGGCGAAGCAGGTGGAGATAATATTTGATCCACATTTTCCTCCTGGCACCATCAATAATGTGATAGGGTATAACTTTTACTATGGCCCTGGAAACGGCAGTCCGACTACAATTTTGGATTATACAAATGTGATTCAGGTAGGTGGCCAGTTCACTTTTGTGCCTATTTATGTTCAGCCTGGAGGCGTTGATAGTGTAAGATTTGTGCTGCCCGTCCTGGGTAGAGTCGTGGTTAATGACGCAACCATTCCTCAAACTCAAGTTACTAATATGGTCCTTCAACTTCAGGAAGGGAGTTACATGGCCATCTTTACTGCTGTGTCTAGCAACGGTGGCGAAAGCCCTCCTTGCAGTCCTCTAACTTTTAGTGTTACTTCACCTTCACAGCCGGATCCTCCGACCGGCCTGAAGGTTCTGCAAGTGAAGTTGCACATTAGGTGGAGTTCTAACCCCACAAATGCCGTGGCGAGTGATTTGCCATCATTAAATTTAAGTTTCCCGATTCGCAAAGAGAAGGTTGTTGAAGCAAAGCCCCAGACATCCAGAACTGAGCTTTGATTCGAAAACGTAAATGGTAATTTTATGGTCAGGGAAAACACGTTGCTGGGGTTATTCTTCTTTTGGAACGTTAGGAATTCTTTACGCGAATGCGAGATAAAGGTAAATTGTCGGGCGCATACAGGGAGTCAAGCATCGAGATTGCCTGATCAAAATAAGCTATTTATATTTGAAACGTCCATATAATTGGGTAGTTTAGAGATGGGAAAGTGCACTTTTATGGAAAAAACCAGTCCAGTAAATAGGATGGCCAGCACACATAAGAAAGAGCTGGAGTAGTTACAGCACGATAAAGGTTGCTACGGCAGCCCTGGTCTTGACCGCCTGGGCCTTTCAGGCAAGGCCGGCCGACCTGAAGATCTCGTTTAACGCCCCGACGAATACCACAGCGAGCTACTATGGTGTGTGGTATGCCACAGCAAACCAGCAAAACGCATTCACCAACCTCTTGGCCGTGGCGCCAAACGCAAGCGCCAGCATTGAGAACACCAACAGCCAGGCGGTTATTACCAGCTTGAACGGGGTCAACTGTACCTATACATTCAACTCCACGGTTCCAAGCAACATCGGCAGCAGCATAGGCGGCACCAACACGGTTGAGGTAGACAACCTAAAGGAGGGGGCCGACTACTTCATGTTTGTTTTGGGGCTCGCTCAGCGGGGCAACGAGGTCGTGGTCTTAAACATTTCAAACGAGCTCATGTGCCAGGTGCCAATAGGAGCCCCATCGGACCTGCACATAGAGATAAAGATGGGTGACAATTGGAATGCGGTTAAGAGCTCTCCGCTTCTTTCCATGGTGAGGTAGTATGGTGAAGGCCAAATCATTAGAGTGTAAGAGCGTTACGGATAGCTACGGCACTGTTACCAGTCTTATCAGGAAAGGCCGACTCTCTACCACAGCAAAAAATTTGGCTGCCGCGTCTGCTTTTGCGCTAGGTGCTTTATACGATGCCCATGCGGACTATTCGGTGAGCGTTTCTTGGGCCTCTCCTATTCCCATATCAACAGTATTTCACAACAGCACAAATCAACAGCAGCAGTTTACAGTAGCGGGCTTTGAGATAAACTGGGGGACGACTAACATAAACGACGTGAATACGAATTTGTACCGAGATGGGGCAGCATGGACTGGCGTGAATACCAATTGGGTGTCCAATATCCCTGCAACCGCAACGAACTTGGTCATTAACGGACTTAAGGAGGGAACTACATACTACTTTGCATTTGATGTGTTTTTTGCAGGGCCCCAGGGTCCTGCCGGGACATCGAAGTGGTTTGCCCCTCTCTCCCAGCAGTTTCAATACCCCCTTGCGCCATTTCCTCCGTCTGATTTGAAAGCAGAGGGGGCATATTTGGATTATATTCTTGATTTCTATTCCGAACCTTCCCCACTGTCGAAGGATCCAAGGTATTTGAACTCAGTAGGAGCCGGCCAGTTGAAATTGAGGCTCAGGGTAGATAAGGTGGTTGAAGCAAAACCTAAAAGGCCAGAACAGAAGCTTGATCTGAAAACATGATTTTATGGGTAAGACCAGGTCTGGAGATAAAACGAGAATAAGTAGTGCTGGCACCGCAACTTTCGATGGTTTTATTAGGGACGCCAAATTTAGGGTAGGGTTGCGTCGATCCGAGAGGGAACGCCATCTCAGAACTGTGAGGAATCTTCTGGTTGGTTCCGCTTCCGCGCTCGCTTTGAGCTGTGGGGCCCATCAATTGAAATTCGCATGGAATGCAAGCATAGACACCAATGACCTTGCAGGTTATAGGCTATCCTACGGTTCGGAAAGCCGGAACTATACAAACTCTGTCACGATTATAGGATTAAGCACTACTAATGCAACTGTATCGGGTTTGCAGGAGGGAGTTACCTTCTATTTTTCGATAGCCCCACTAGACAAGCAGGGCCAAGTTGGCCCGTACTGCCCTGATATTACCTGGATGTTCAACCCAGAGCCACCCACGGAGCTAAAGGCAGATGCGGCCTACATGAATAGGAAGAATCAGAGTTGGAAAGATTTAGATATACCTAAGATCAGGACTGGTTTGGCTGTGGCTCCACGCTTGGACTACTTTTGGGTGGATCTCAAGGATGAGGAATTTACACGGGCAAACCCTCGGATGCTCCGGCTTGAGCTCTGATTACAAAATAAGTTATTTATATTAGATTTAAGGTCTTAGGATTAATCAGGGGAGAGGTTGGCGGTATTAGGCATAGAGAGCAGTGCGCACACCATGGGTATAGGCATAGTAGACCGTGGAAAGGTACTCTGCAATGTAAAAAGGATGTACAGGATAACAGACGAGGGTCTGATTCCGGCAAGGGTCGCCGAATTCCATTCAAAGGGAGTTAAGGACCTGGTTTCCGAAGCCTTTGACAAAGCCATGATTGGGCAAGAAGACATTGAGGCTGTTGGCTACACCAAAGGACCCGGGTTGGGCGGGTGCTTGAGTGTGGGACAGGCAACTGCGCTCAGCCTTTCTAAGCGGCTCGGCGTCCCGATAATACCGGTCAATCATGCAG
Organism: uncultured Microcaldota archaeon; assembly: GCA_963760035.1. Taxonomy (GTDB): domain Archaea; phylum Micrarchaeota; class Micrarchaeia; order Micrarchaeales; family Micrarchaeaceae; genus JAJYUY01. The sequence goes on from CAVXBR010000025.1 coordinate 8,065, forward strand.
TGGCCCACATCGAGGTCGCGAAGTGGTACCTGAAGATGAAGAAACCTCTAGGACTCTATGTGAGCGGCGGGAACTCCCAGATAATCGGGCTTTCTGAAGAGCCCCATAGACACTACCATATATACGGCGAGACCTTCGACGTAGGCGTGGGCAACATGATAGACACCTTTGCACGATACGCCAAACTTAACCCTGCCTGGGGGTCCACAGTGGCGAAGGCGGCGCAGGGCGGCAGTTACATAGAGATGCCCTATACGGTGAAGGGCATGGACTTCGCCTTCACTGGGCTTCTGACAAATGCGAAGAGGTTGTTGGACAAAGGAAAAAGCGTGAAGAATGTATCATATTCATTGCAGGAGACCGCGTTTGCGATGCTCTGCGAGGCCGCTGAGAGGGCGTTGATGCTCATTGGCAGCAAGGAGTTCCTCATCTGCGGCGGTGTGGCGCAGAGCGAAAGGCTGAAGGAGATGGCGAGGATCATGTGCAAGATCCATGGAGTGCGGTTCGGCGTAGCGGCAGACGAATACAATGCAGACAACGGTGCGATGATCGCAATTGTCACTGAGAAGATGTTCAGGAGCGGGCACCGTTCCAAGGCCTCAGACTGCACAGTGAAGCAAAAGTACAGGATAGACAGCGTGAAGGTGGATTGGCAATGAAGGTTCTTGCAGAAGGTGCAGAGGCTGTTGTTTATGAGACTACTCTAGGAGGACTTCCTGCGCTGCTGAAGAGGAGGATGCAGAAAAAGTACAGGGTAAAGGAGATGGACAGTCGCATCAGAGCGCAAAGATCCAGGAGCGAGGCGCGCATAATAGGTGTTGCCTCAAAGGCTGGAATAAGTGCACCGAAGCTGCTCCTGTTCGACAGATATGATGTGTACATGACAGAGGTAAAAGGCAAAAAGCTAGGCGGGATGGGGGAGTCTGACGCACTTTTTGAAAAGATAGGCAGGATGCTGGGACGGCTTCATGAGGCAGGGGTAACCCATGGCGACTACACACCGGCAAACATAATTGTTGGAAAGGAAGGCCCATGCCTCATAGACTTCGGGCTCTCTGAGATCACAGAGTCGGTGGAGGGGAGGGCACTTGATGTCCTTCTTATGAAAAGATCCGTTTCGAGGGGCAGTTACCTGTGTTTTGTGAAGGGCTATGGAAGGATCGCGCCAAACGCTAAAGAGGTCTTGAAGCGTCTGGATGTGATAGAGAGGAGAGGCAGGTACCAGACCCGTACGCTGACCTAAACCAAAAGAATTTTAGATATAGAAAACAGAGTAGTTATGCTCATTTTAGGTGTTTGATATACCGAAAAGAATAGACCCAATTAAGGCGCTCTACAAGGAGAGCAAGGAGCTTGGCGAGGGCAAGGTACAGGGCTACGACTTCGGGAAGGAGTTCGATGCCAACAAGTTCTTCGCCTCATTCAAGGAGACCGGCTTTCAGGCCTCCAACCTAGGGAGGGCCATCGATCTTGTCAAGCAGATGCGTAAGGAGAAAGTGACGATATTTCTTGGTTTTACCTCAAACATCTCATCCAGCGGACTACGGGACATAATCACCTATCTTGTCAGGAACAACCTTGTCCAGTTTCTCATCACCACCACAGGAGGGCTTGAGGAGGACATAATAAAGACCCACGGCGACTTCCTTCACGGGAACTTTAACGCCGATGGAGAATATCTGAGGAAGAACGGAGTCAACAGGACCGGTAACATTTACATACCCAACGAGAGGTATATCTGGTACTACAACTACATGCAGATGTTCCTCAAGGAGATCTATACAAAGTACAAGAGGAACAAGAAGCAGATAACCAGCTATGACTTCGTGAAGGAGTTGGGCAGGGATCTGGAAAACCTTGAAAACCATCAGTCAAGCTTTACCTACTGGTGCTACAAGAATGAGATTCCTCTGTTGTGCATGCCCCTCAACGACGGCGCGACAGGGGACCATCTCTACTTCTTCAAGAAGGACCATCCCGACTTCTCGATTGACCTGGTAAACGAGCTGGAGGTCCTCTATGACACCGTGATGAATGCTGACAAGGTGGGTGGCATAATACTAGGAGGGTCCGTGCCAAAGCACGCCATAATGAACGCCTTTATGCTCCGTGATGGCGGCGATTACAGTGTTTACATAAATACCGGCTATGAAGGGGAGGGAAGCAATGCAGGGGCTAACCCGGAGGAGGCAAAGAGCTGGGGCAAGGCGATGCCTGATGAAAATAATGTCAAGGTTTGGGGCGAGGCAAGCCTCATTTTCCCCATTCTTGTAGCTGCTGCTTTCAGGCTCAAGTGAATAGTGGCTTGTCCTGTCGGCGAGAGGCAGATTTTTATCTCTTTATTACTCAATAGTAGGGACGAACAGTGGTTAGATGGAGAGCAACCTAAGCCCGGATGATGAGGAAATACTTCGCTTTATCGAAAGCGCGAAGCCGAAAATATTTATAGTTGGAACGGGAGGCAGCGGTAGCAACACCATATCAAGATTATATGGAGTGGGGGTCCAGGGAGCAACGCTTGCGGCGATGAATACCGATGCGGCCCACCTTGTTAAGACGAAGGCGGAGCGTAAGATATTACTCGGTAAGAAGGCGACCAAAGGATTGGGGGCTGGAAGTGACTTCAAGGTCGGAGAGGCTGCTGCCATAGAGAGCAAGGAGGAGATCAGGCACCTCTTCAACGGTGCAAGTCTCGTATTCGTCACCTGCGGACTGGGAGGAGGCACGGGGACAGGTTCCATAGCCACCATAGCCCACGAGGCGAAGGAGGCCGGCGCCCTTACAGTTGGGATAGTGACACTGCCCTTCTCCAGCGAAGGTAGGACTAGGATGAGGAATGCACTTGAAGGGCTCAACAGACTCAGGAAGGTCACCGACACGACGATCATAATACATAACGACAAGCTACTTTCCGTGGCACCCGATTTGCCAATCAACATGGCATTCAGGGTCTCGGATGAGGTGCTTGCGAGTGCAGCCAAGGGCATAGTTGAAATGGTGACGAAGCCCGGTTTGGTCAATATCGACTTTGCGGACCTTAGGGCCGTGCTCAGGGATTCAGGCTATGCAGTAATCGGATCAGGGGAGGGAATGAATGTGACAGGAGGCAACAACAGCAGGGCCCTTGCGGCACTTGAGAACGCCATAAAGAGCCCGATGCTCGATGCCGACCTCGGAACGGCTAGAAGGGCGCTGGTGAACATAGTGGGCGGTGAGAACCTGACGCTGAGGGAGGCTGAGACGATCTTCCAGGAGATATCCAGCAGGATAAGCAAGGATGGAATGCTGAAATGGGGTGCCAGGATAGACTCGGAAATGCCGAAAGACGCGCTGAGGGTCATGCTTGTGGTGAGCGGAGTAGAGTTCCCGGAATACACAGAGGACGGGATAAAAAAGAGCATGATGAACCTGGACAATATGGAGATAGACGAGCTGTTCGAGGACAAGATCTCCTAGTTAGGCAAAGGATTCGTATATCTCAGATGCCCCGCGCACTACGGAGAATATTACCAGAATAGCGACCAGCGCCTGCCCTATGATTACAGGGTAACCAGCAACATATTGGAGCATCAGGTACGAGAAGGTCAGGAACTTTAGTACATTGGCAGTTGCCCTGCTTGACGCTGACGAATACATGATCCTCGCGAACCTGGACTTCATCTTCGACGACGTGCCCTTTAGTCCCATGAAGCCGTCTGCGGCGCAGTTCCTTATCACGATGATGAAGATCACAAACAGTGGAATTACATGGACGAATGCGAAGAGTATCCAGAGCGCGTACTCTACTATTCGGTCGCCAACGATGTCGAGCCTTGGCCCGTAGGGCGCGAGCTTTGCGGTCTTCAGCTTCGCTTCCTTTACCTCTTTCATCAGCTTTGCATTGCCTAGGAGGGCGTTGATGTAGTTGGAGGGGGTTATCCTGCCGTTGCTCGATTCAAAGAGGGCGAAGTAGCCATCCACTGCGTCCAGTATCAACGCAAGCGCAAACAGCGCAATTGAGACGAATGGGTTGAAATGAATTAATACAAGATAGGCGACTACTATTACTAGAGCTATCCTGATGAAGGTTGTTAGGTCGGCCGCTCTCATGTTTATCATTCGAAAATTAGTTAGATGGTAGTATGCCGCAGTCATAACGACTGCGGCTCAGCCAACCATCCAGTGATAAAATGTAATATTATAACCTTCTGAAGGTATTTAAAGCTTCAGTAGGACTTGGCAAAGTTGGCCATATGCTGCGCTTTCCTACCGCAGTATATGCAGTTGCCCTTCAGGTCAGATTGGTCGTGCGGCATGTTGGTTATCTTGGCTCCCGTTTCCTCCTTGATCTTGTCCTCGCAGTTGTTCTCGCCGCACCATGGTGCGTGTACGATTCCTCCCTTGGTCTCGATTATCTGGCGCATCTTTTTGTAATCATCCTCCTTTGAGATCATTGAGTGCAGATACTTCTTCGCCTTCGCGTAAAGCCTTTCGTGGAGCTCGTCGAGAAGCTTTGCTATATGGACTTCCATGTTTTCCTGCGGCACTTCTACCTTCTGGAAGGTATCCCTGGAGCAGGCAACGATTCGCCCGCTCGCCATCTCCTTTTCCCCTATTTCAAGCCTTATCGGTACTCCCCTCAGCTCCCAGTAGTTGAACTTCCATCCTGGAGAGTATCCGTCCCTTTCGTCAACAAAAGCTCTCAGGGACCCAAGCTTCTTCGTGGTCTTGTTTGCGAAGTCAACGACCTTTTCCCTATTTTCGTTTTTGTATATTGGGACTATTACCACCTGTATTCTCGAGAGCTTTGGTGGGACTATGAGGCCCTTGTCGTCACCGTGATTTGCCAACATTATACCCAATACCCTTGTGCTGATCGCATAGGTGTTGTTCCATCCGTAGTCCTTCTTTTCGTTCTTGTCCAGGAAGCTTATGTCGAATGCCTTGGCAAACCTTTGGCCGTCATAGTGCCATATGGGTCCCTGGATCGCCCAGTTGTCGGGCATCAGGTGCTCGATGCTGTGGCTGGCTAGCGCTCCGGCAAACTTCTCCTGCTCTGACTTCCTGCCTACTATCCCAGGCAGTGCCATGTAGTCCTTGAGCACCTTTACATAGATGTCAAGGATCTGATCCATTTCGGCCTGCGCCTCCTTCTCAGTGGCGTAGACGCTGTGGCCCTCGTTCCACAGGAACTCCCTGGTCCGCAGGAACGGAGTGGGGTGCTTGAACTCCCACCTTACCGCATTGTTCCACTGGTTGAGCTTCATAGGCAGGTCCCGCCAGGACTTGATCCATTTGGACATTATTTCGTACATTAGCGTCTCTGAGGTCGGCCTTATTGCCAGCCTTTCCTCAAGTTCGCTGTCACCTCCGTGGGTCACCCATGCAACTTCAGGGGAGAAGTGCTTGACGTGTTCGGACTCCTTGTTCAAAAGATGCTCAGGGATAAGGAGGGGGAAGTAGGTGTTGGTTACTCCGATCTGTTTGAACATCACGTCTGTCGCGCTGACTACCTGCTCCCACATGAAGTAGGAGTCAGGCCTCAGGACCATCATACCAGAGACGGGACCGTAGTCGACGAACTCGGACTTGATTATCGCATCGACGTACCACTCGGAGAAGTTTTCGGCCTTCTTGACCTTGATTCCTCCTTTGTCCTTTGATTGATTGTCAGACTTTATCGAAACACCTGTACCAAAGATTTACCTTGAAAGCTATATATTTGCAGGGGTTGGGCTTAGGTCACGGCCGGCTCTAGCAGTTTTATCGTGCCTTTTACAGGATCCAGCTCCACCTTTACACCGAGGGGAATGATGTGCCTCGGTTCCGTATGTCCGAATAGTACATTTGATACTATTGGGATGTCTGGCCTGCCGAACTCTAGCGAAACGACTTCGGTTATTGCCTTGTCCAGCTCTTTCTTCTCAGAATCGGAATAGAACATCGGTGTTGCAACCATGAGACCGCTTATTTTGTCGAGCACTCCCTGGGTGCCATAGTTCCGGACCATCCATTTCACCTGGTCGACCGTTGGTTTATCCTCTGACGTCTCCAGGAAGAGAGTCTTGCCTCTCCAGAAACCCTTTTTGGGCCAGAACTCTGTTCCTTTCAGGAACTCCAGGGCCTCTATGCAGCCGCCAAATAGGATTCCGCGAGATTTGCGCTTCCCTTGGAGCCATCTCCACCCCTCATGGGGCTTTAGGGGTTCTATCTTGCCGGTGTTTTCCTTCTCCGACCATTCGGGATAGCCCTCTGCATAAGAAGGATATGATTTGTACGAGTACTCTTCAGTCGGGTTGAACAATATTGATCTTATCTCATTGGTGTGAGATTCTGGCAGTGAGGCGAGTTGCGACAGTCCCGACATTACAGCGGGGCCGTTGAACGTTACAAGCCCCAACTGGCATATGTAGGAGAGGTATGTAGTGGAGTCTGACAGCCCCATTATTATCTTTGGGTTCGACAGTATTGCCTTTTTGTCCAGGTATTTGAGCATCCTAACCGAATCGTCTCCGCCGATGTTTGATATTATGGCCTTCACTTCCTTGTCCGCGAATGCGGCATTCAGTTCTTCGGCTCGCTTCTGTGGGTTCCTGTAAAGGAAGTCGCCACTGGTCTTGGAGCTTGGATATTCCTTCACCTTCAGGCCGAATATCTCCTTTAGGTTCCTGACTCCGTTCTCGTATATGTGGGGAAAGCTCGCTGCCGCTCCAGACGACAATGAAAGAACCGCTACTGTGTCTCCCAGGTGCAGGCGCTCGGGCTTCACAAAAGTAGATCCGGACATTTATTCAGATATGCAGGGCTTTTTAAATTTAAAAGGCTTCTCTGCGGGTGCGGCAAGTAATAAAGGGTTTTGCTGGCATATCTGGGCGGTGGCAATGCTTTACAACTACCTAGCCCTCATCGTATTTGCCGTGTTGGCCTTTCTGGTACCGCTAGGCCTAATAGTAGGCTCCAGGCTGCTCAGCAGGAAGGTGCCGGGGAATAGGGTGAAGAATTCTCCCTGGGAGAGCGGCGAGGAGTCGGTCGGCAAAGCCAGGGACGTCGATAACGAGTATCTGCCTTTCTTCTCATTGTTCCTGCCATTCGAGGTGGTTGCAGGTATAGTCCTCGTCTGGGCGCTGGTGGCCTATGGAGTTGGTTATTTCACAGGGATTGGGGTCGTGATGCTGGCTATTGCCTCCGGAGTGGCCGCCGGTTTCGGATATAAGTGTATTGTTGGTTAGATGGCTGCTGAAATGCCGTATGAAAAAGAGGAGTTCCTCAACGCGGAGCAGGAGATGACAAGGATTGCCCAGCAGGCCTCTCAGAAGTACAAGGTTGAGACGAACGCGATCTTCGCCAAGCTGAGCGACGTGACAAAGGCGCTTTCCAAGGGAATGGTGAACTGGGGCCGCACCAACTCGGTATGGCCAATGCAGTTCGGGCTGGCCTGCTGCGCCATGGAGCTCATGGACTTCGGTGCTTCTCGTATAGATGCAGAGAGGAAGGGATATCTGATGTTTAGGGGTACTCCCCGCCAGTGCGACGTTATGATAGTCGCAGGCTGGGTGACTAAGTCGATGGTCCCTCGGATAAAGAGGCTCTATGAGCAGATGGCCGAGCCCAGGCATGTCATCGCCTACGGCGAGTGCGCCACTTCTGGCGGGCCCTGGTGGCAGAGCTACAACATAATACAAGGAATCGACCAGGTGTTGCCTGTTGACGTTTATGTGGTTGGGTGTCCGCCCAAGCCCGAGAACCTCTTTGCGGCCATGATGAAACTGCAGGACAAGATAGGTGGTAAGATTGCTGGAAATCCAGAGCGAAGCGTTAGTGAAAACATTAGAAGGGAAAAAGCAGGAAGGATATAGTTACCTGAAGAAGGTAACTGCCGTAGACTACGGCGACAGCCTAGAGGCTGTCTACATAATATACAATCCCTCCTCCCATACGGAAGAGGTGGTGAGGGTGAAGCTCGACGTCGCCAAGCCTTCAGTGCCTACAGTAATTGGAATATATTCTGCTGCCGACTGGAACGAGCGCGAGCTTGCCGAGATGTTTGGCATAGAGATAAAGGGCAGAAAGGTGAAACGCCTGCTTCTGGAGAAGTGGAATGGCGCTGATGCGCCGCTTCGGAAGAGTTTCGTCTGGGGCGACAAGAGTTATAGGAAGATCTGATGCCGACGATGCAGATAAACGTTGGGCCCATACATCCAAGCACCCATGGGGTTCTGCGGCTTGTGGTCGACGTTGACGGAGACACGGTAAAGAGGGTGGAACCCCACATCGGGTTCCTGCATAGGGGGGTCGAGAAGCTTGTTGAGACCCGCCTGTACATGCAGAGCCCATCCTACATGGAAAAGCTCGACTACGTTGCTCCGCTCGCCTGGGACGAGCTCTTCGTCTCTGCAGTCGAAAAGGCGACCAACATAGAAGTAAAGGAGAGGGCACAGTATGCCCGAATGGTATTGCTGGAGTTTCAGAGGATTGCCAGCCATCTTCTTTGGCTCGGCACCTTCTGCAACGATATGGGGCAGATGTTCACGGCCTTTATGTGGGCCTTTAGAGACAGGGCCCGCGTCATAAAATTCCTTGAAGATGTGGCCGGAAGCCGCATGTTCTATGTCAACCTGCGGTTGGGCGGGCTTGACCGAGATCTCCCATTGGACTTTAAGGAGGAGGGTTTGGAGCTTGCCGATTACATAGAGGATCGGGTGCACGATTACAGGACTCTGCTTGAAGACAGCCCCATATTCCTGGAAAGAACCAGGAATGTCGGGACTTTGAAGCTCGAGGACGCCATAGACATTGGGGTGAGCGGCCCTGTGCTTAGAGGTTCGGGCATCAGGGAGGACACCAGGAAGTCGAAGCCCTACTACTTCTACGATAAGGTCAAGTTCACAGTTCCAATGCAGTTGAGGGGTGACTGCCTTGGTAGGTACAGAGTCAGGATGGAGGAGATAGTGCAAAGCGTAAAGATAATCAAGCATGTACTTGGGGTGATGCCGGAGAGCGGTGACGTGAAGGGGCTTCCAATAAAGCTGTTGGGACCCAATGCAAATCCGGATCCAGTGCTCGTCAGCAGGGAGCTTCCGAGAGGGGAAGGGCTCATATACATGATACCGGGCCCGCAGAAGCCTCTCAGGATATCCTTGAGGTCTCCTGCCTTCGCGAATCTTTCTGCCCTCTCGAAGCTCTGTGAGGGGGTCAAATTCGCGGATATTTTTACTATACTCGGCAGCCTGGACATTGTGCTTGCCGAAATAGACCGGTAGCTGTAGTTCCCTCTGGCGCGCCCTAAGTTAATTATATATATTTGGAACCCCGACACCATTACAGTATTGCCATGAGTGTTATACTGAAGGGTTATGTTCCTAAGCCGGGATCTGATCGGGAGAAAATTCTGGTTGTTTTAAGGGGTAATCCGACTGCTGATACGGACGCGGTAGCTAAAGCAATAGGAAAAGATCGTGATAGTACCGATGGAATTTTGCGCTGCATGAGAAGAGCTGGCGTATTAAGCAATATAAATTTAGGTAGAAGTAGGATCCCACATAGATTTTTGGTCCCAGTAGGGAAAGTAGAGGAACAGGTTGCTAAAGAGTTGAGGGAAACCATCAAGTCCGTTTCTGAGATAGCAAATGAAACTAATCTGACCAATCGAGCGGTTTTCTTTGTGAATAAGGAACGGGGGATACGGACCAAACTCGTTAATCAAAATGTTTTATGGGGTCTAAAAATCGAAAAGCTTGATGTGCCAGTCAACCCGCTTTCGCTAGCTGAAAGAGAGAGTATTTTGCAGGCTAATCTAAATTTTATATTAACAGAAATTAAGGAGTTCCCTGAAGAAGCAAGAAAAATACTTGAGCCCATTGCAAAAAGCAAAGTTTTGGTTGGCTTGTCCAAATATTATAAAGAGCTTATGTCGCAGCAACATTTCGTGATGTTGGTTACACGAAGGGTAGTGTACGAGTATTTGGTTGAAGAAAAGAGAAATGGTCATTAAAACGCAAGGGGTTATTTGGGAGCCAGGAAGTCAAAGAGGGTGTCCTCTTTAGACCGGGCGAAGGATAGACAGATAAATCTTAGATTCCTATAATTTGTGTGTGATTCAATGGAGAGGGAGCAGATAGAGAAGCTCAGCCGTGAGTATTCGATATTGCAGGAGCAGATCCAGTCGCTTGCCATTCAGAGGGAGCAGTTCCTCGAGCGAAAGGAAGAGTACAAGGAGGCCTTCAAGGAGGTCGAGGGCTCGAGCGGGAAGGTCTACCTTGCGGTCGGAGGCGCGATTGTTGAGGTCCAGAAGGACTACGCGCTGAAGAACATAAAAGAGAAGGAGGAGGTCTCCGACATGCGGGTTGGCATAGTGAAGAAGCAGTACGACGATCTCGTCAAGAAGGAGCAGGCTCTTAGGAATGAGATAAACACCGCGATAAAGGAGCTGAAGGCCTGATCATGAAGATTGCTATTATCTCTGATATGCACATCGGCTACGAGAGATTCAGCCATGATGCGATAAGGCAGGCCACCGCTGCGATGAAGCTGGCGAACAAGATTGCCGATGCGGTGATACTTCCTGGTGACATCTTTGACAAGCGGGCACCCAAGCCTGATGTGATTGCTCAGGCGATAAATCTCTTCAGGGATGCGGCAGCTATGAAGTGGAATGCCAAGGTAGTTGGGTTCAATGGCTCTACCAAGAGTTTCACCGATGTGCCGGTGGTTGCAATATCCGGAACCCACGAAAGGACGGCGGCGGGGAAGGATAATGCGCTCAATTTGATGGGACTTGCGGGACTGCTTGTCGATACCAGTGAAGCGACCACAATAATAGAGAAGGATGGGGAGAGAGTCGCGATATTCGGATTCGGTGGCATCTCTGAGGAACGAGTTAGGGAGCAACTGAAACTTCTTGACCCCAAGCCGATGGAGGGGATGTTCAGCATATTCATGTTCCACCAGTCGGTCTATGAGATACTACCGTTTAGCGACGAGTTCATCTACTATGATGAACTGCCGAAGGGTTTTGACCTGTACGTTGACGGCCATATACACAGCAGAGTCGAACATACAGTCCACGGGAAGCCGTTTTTGATACCAGGAAGCACTGTTCTGACCCAGCTAAAGGATGGGGAGCAGGGAGCGAAGGGCTTCTACCTCTTTGACACTATAAAGAAGTCCTACGAATTTGTTGAGATAGAGTCAAGGCCTTTCCTGGTGAGCGAGTTGGTCTTTAAGGGAGGGTCGCCCAAGGAGATCAAGGATCGCTGCGAGAAAGAGATAGAAAATGCGCTGACAGGTCGCATCGACCCCATATTGAGGATCAAGCTTGTCGGTACTATCGCCGGCGGCTTTGGGAGTGCGGATATGCCGCTCCAGATGCTCATAAATAAGTATTCGGATCGGGTAGTACTGGATTTCGACTCCTCAAAACTTGTCGATACACAGGTAGAGAAGGGGATAGCTGAGATTAGAAGCACCAAGGAGGGCGGCTCTAGCGTCAGGGAGATGGGGATCAACATGTTGCTCTCCAAGCTCAAGGAGGATAAACTGGATTCGAAGATACGTGTTTCTGACCTGTTCAATATCCTTAGCGCCGATGCCAAAAAAGAGAAGGTACTCGCCGAGGCGATGGAACTTCTCGAATCAGGCAGTTAGATTAGGCCTTTGCCTTCTTTGTTGGGACGTGATGCGCCTTCTTCTCTGTTATGCCGAGCGCCTTGTTTACCTGAGCCGTGTCCTTTGGGTCGACCTTCTCGTTGAGGAACTCCAGATGGGAGACATTACACTTCCTCTCCTTCTGCCTTTTGGCCGTTATTATCTTGACGAATCTGTCGTCAACCACTGCAGTAACGAGTGCCTTGCTTCCCGCGTCTCTTCCCAGCTTCTTTATGCACAGTCTTCCTGTTTCCAATAGTGTCATCTAATCACATCTCTCTTTTCTTGAAAGCATCAAGTATTATTTGGGTCACTTCCTCAGTTGTCTTGCTGTCAGTTTCAATGACGAGGTCGAAGGGCCTTGTATCATGCCCGAAATCTATTTTGTATAGGGCCATATATAGCTTGCGGTTCTCCTCGTCCCTCTTCGCTATTACCTTCACCGCCTCCCCTAACTCCACATGGTCACGGTTGGCCATCCTCTTGGCTCTGGTTTCCTTGCTGGCGGCTATCCAGACCTTGAATCCCTCTTTTATGATCCATGGCGCCGTATAGCTCGTTACTACCACGTTCCCCTTCTTTATTATCTCGGCGAGCCTCCTGTCGGTCTCCTTGTCGAAGTCCTGGTTGGTCTTTCTTAATGTCAGGAAGCGCATGCCCTCGCTGCTGTCCCACCACTCCTCCCCTCCGGGCTTATAGCCCATGTCCAAGGCCATCTGCTTGAGTATGTCAGTCCCTCCGAGGAGAGGTATCCCTAGGACTTTACTTATCTCGCGGGCCGCGACGGTCTTTCCGGATGCGGGGGAGCCAGATATCACTATAGCTTCCATATAGGATTAAATGCGTTTATGTTTTTAACTGCTACGCCCGTGGCTTATTCTGTCACGGCTATGGCGTAGTATCCTAGTTTAATTGTCTCTTCCGTGCGCAAAGCCACTGCGAACTGTGGCGCTGCGGCCTCGTGGCCAGCTTCAACCTGCGTCGCCCGGGCAACATCGCTTGCGTGGGAGTTGCCATCGAGGAGGAGCCTGTACCTGTATCCGTGGCCATAGGCTATGCTGAGCGACAACGGCCGCGCTTCTTTTATGGCTTGTAGGACGCTTTTATCGATATAAACGATTTTGTACCATTTTGGTTTAAGATCTTTCGGACGCTTTTCCGACATGGTGTGACTTCTCGCGTCAAGATAATACGTTGTGTCTGCCTTCAAATCCTTTGGCAGGCCGCTTGGGTCAACGAAGATCCCTGAGCCTCTGAGCGACTTTATGAAATCCAGGTAGTACCAGACATTGGTGTTCCCCATCACTTTACCTTCTGTATTTGCAGCTGACCTTGCATCTTTATAAGTGACTTGTTTCGTTAGGTATATCTTGCTCTTTTCCTTTGTCACAGTTGCCATAATTGCCACTGTTATCTTCGCGGTCGTTCAGATATTTAATGCTTGCTTTCGCCTTTTTATGCAAAGCTTCCTCGGACTTAGAGCTCATCAGTGCGCGAGCAGCTGGAGCACGTAGCCCTTCTGCCTTATGGCTATCTCGTCCAACTTCATCTCTCCGTTCTCTATCCTGCTTCCGAGCTTTATGACATCTGAGGTGCAGTTGGGGCAGAGTACGCCGCCGAAGAGCCTGCTGTTGGTCCTCCTGGACTTTCCGCCCTTCATGCTTATACCGTTTAGCTCAGCCCTGCATATGGCGCAGTGCGGCTGGGACGCCTTTCCCCTCTTGTAGTGGAGGACATTCCTCCCGGTACTAGTGATCCTGTTTGCTTTCTTGAAGCTTCTCGATCTATGCATTGGTTTTGGCAATTGAAACACCGAATAAGTAGTATTACTATCTCTCAGATGGTTATTTATCGGTTGCTGGTTGCTTTATATCCTGCCACGTTTCCTCCCTCTTTGTCTGGTACTTGTCGTATATCATCAACCCTATGGCTGACACTATCCCAGATATGAAGACCGCCACGAAGAAGAACTGTTGTATGTTCTTGGGGGTCGCTGGTGCCGGGAAGGGTATCATGGGCACAAGGACATAGTAGACTATCAGGAACATGGGGAGTATGACGAACATCGGCTTTAGACTGGACCTCATGCTCTCGCTTAGCAGCGGCATTATCTCCTTTTGCTTGGCCTGTATCTCGGCGTCGGGCTTCTTTTCCTTCATCATCAGGTTCATCTCCTTGGTTACCTTGGAGATGTGGGCCTGGATCTCCCTCAGCCTCTTGGCATTGGAGAGCTTCCTCTGGACTGCAACAGAGACCAGGGCGTAGATGACCGCCAGGATAGCTATTATCACTTCTTGTGTCTGTGTGAGGGTAAAAACTGGAATTAGGCCCATTTAATCGCCCACGACCTCGCGTATCCTACCTTTTATCTCTTCCACGGTCTTCTGCATGTCTCCGTGCCTGTTTATGACCACATAGAAGGGTACATTTAGGTAGGCCGATGCGAACGAGAGCATTGATATGTTTATCAGCCTCTGGGCGTCTATTGTAGGCTCGTCATCGTGCTCCCTCTTCCTGCTCGCGTCTGCCGACCTATGGGACATTATGTCCCTGGTGGTGGCGTCTATGTATACTAAACCTCTTACATGCCCAAGGTGGTCGAGGAAGCTTACAGGGAATCCCGGCAGGTACCTTCCATTCTCACCTACCGAGGCGTGGGTGTCTATGATTATGTTGCCATCCATTTTCTCTATCTCATCCAGCGCCTTGTTCCTGACCTCGTTGAACTTCTTGAGATCAAGGAAGCGAAGCTTGTCCCTGTCGGTCGCGTAGCCTAGCTTTTGGGCGACCTGGAGCATCATGCTTCCCATGTTTATTATCTTGGAGTTGAACGAAGCGCCCACCTCCTTGAGCACGGTGGTCTTTCCGGCTCCCGGAGATCCTGCAACCAGTATTATGTTCTTGGCCATGGGTCACTTCACTCCATCTCTCCTCCCATGCCGCCCATTCCTCCAGGTGGCATTCCGCCTCCGCCCTTGGACTTTCCTCTGGAGCTTATTATGTCGTCTATCCTGAGGATTATTTCTGCGGCCTCGCTGGCGCTGTCTATCGCCTGGCTCTTGACCTTCATGGGTTCGAAGACGCCATTCTTGGTCATGTCTCCGACGGCGTTCTTGAATATATCAACGCCGAAGGACTCGCCTCCCTTGGACTTGTGCCTGCTTCTCAGCTGCACGAGTGTGTCTATCGCATCCATTCCGGCGCTCTCCGACAAGGTTTTTGGTATCGCCTCGAGTGCGTCAGCGAACTTCTGTATCGCGAGCTGCTCCCTCCCGCCTACGTTGGACGAGTAGGTTCTGAGAGCGTTGGCGAGGTCTATCTCTATGCTTCCTCCGCCGGTGACGTACTTTCCATCCACTACTACGCTCCTTATTGCGCCGATGACGTCGGTTATCGAACGCTCGGCCTCTTCGACCACCTGCTCTGTACCTCCTCTCACGAATATGGTGACCGATTTGGGGTCCTTGCACTTTTCGACGAATATCATGTATTCGCCACTTATCTTCCTCTCCTCCACCATTCCGGCGTGCCCGAGGTCGCTTGCACTCAAGTCGTCAAGGCTTGTTACCACCTTTGCCTTCGTCGCCCTCGAGAGCTTCTCGATGTCTGACTTCTTGACCCGGCGCACGGCCATTATCCCGGCCTTCGCTAGGAAGTGCTGGGCCACGTCGTCTATTCCCTTCTGGGTGAATAGGACGGTGGCTCCGCTCTTCTTTATCTTGTCCGCCATGCCCTTGAGCATGCTCTCCTCCTGCTTTAGGAAGCCCTGCATCTGATCGGGTGATGTTATCTGTATTCGTGCATCTGTCTCGGTCTTCTCCATCTCCAGAGCGACGTCGAGCAGCGCTATCTTGGCGTTTGCTATCGACTTCGGCATTCCTGGGTGGGTTACCTCCTTGTCTATAAGTACTCCGCCTATGAAGGCCGTATCAGAGACGTTTCCGCCGGCCTTCTTTTCTACCTTTATGAACTCCTGGTCCACTATCGTCTTGCCGCTCGCGTCCTTCCCCATTACCTGTTTTACTGCCTTTATGACCATCTTTCCGAGCTCCATCTTCGTGGCGTCGTCGCCAACGTTCTTTGATCCCATGGATACCATGGCAATCTTCTGCAGGATCTGCTCGTCATTTATGTCCACCTTGCTGGCGAACTCTTCGAGGGTCTCCTTAGCCCTGGCCGCGGCCATCTTGTAGCCCTTGATTATCGTTGTTGGGTGTATTCCCTGATCAAGCAGGTCGCCGGCTCCCTTGAGCAGCTCTCCCGCTAGTATCACTACGCTTGTGGTGCCGTCGCCGACCTCCTTGTCCTGGGTCTTGGCGATGTTCACCATTATCTTGGCTACGGGGTGCTCGACATTCATCTCCTGTAGTATGGTTGCACCGTCGTTCGTTATGACAACGTCGCCGAGGTCGCTGACCATCATCTTGTCCATTCCCTTTGGGCCTAGTGTCGTTTTGACCGCACCTGCCACCGCGACCGCGACCGCAATGTTCGTCCTTTGGGCGTCCCTGCCTATGACCCTGGATGAGCCGTCCGGAAGAAGATATACCTGTTGTCCACCTAGTTGATTTTCTGCCATAGAATCACTTAAATATAAACGCGATAAGCTCGGCTGATAATTGAGTTATGATTAAAGCGCCAGAACCTATAACTGTCGATAATAATAGGCAGGGATAACTTATTAAACCTTATTCATTTTATCGGGCGGAGAGCGTAAAAAGTGCTAGTCAATTTTTATCGTTTCTCCTACTTTTGGTGCATATGCGTCGTAGCCTTCCAGCTTGAGGCCCTCAGCCAGCGAAGACGATGCATCGTGGTCGCCGTGGACGCATATCACCGTCCTTGCGCCGCAGTCCTTCACGTAGTCATAAAGCTCATTCCTTCCTGCATGGGCCGATAGGTCCCAGTGAGAGGCCTTCAGATGCACCTTCCTCTCCTTCCCGTCCACCTTTATGGTTCCCTTGTCCAGCAGGGTTCTTCCATTCGTCCCTTCTACCTGGAATCCGCTTATGAATATGCCCGAACTCTGGTTAAGTTTCGTTATGTAATCCACTACGGGCCCTCCGTTCAGCATCCCTGCAGTTGTTATTATCACAGATGGCGACTTTAGTGCATCTACCCTGTCCGCCTGAGTCTCAACGAATGTGGCCCTTGTGGCAGCCGCCTTCAGCCAGTCATAGTTGTCGACGAATCCCTTGTGCCTAAGCACTATCTTTGTCGCTGCCCTTGCCATCCCGTCCACATATGTCTTATCAATGAGGCCGTTCTTGTACATCATGATCAGGAGCTCCTGAGCCCTTCCAACTGCGAATGAGGGGACCACGGCGTTGCCGCCATTGTCGATCACGATCTTTATCTGTTCGACCAGCTCCTTAATTACAGTCTCCCTCGGCGGATGCTCTCTTAATGCGTAGGTCGACTCCATTACGAGCACATCTGCCTTTACCGGCTTTGCCCCCTTGTGGAGGTATTGTGGTAAACTCTTGAAGTCACCCGTATATACTATCCGCTTGTTGTCTGCCGCTCCCTTTCGCTCTATCAGAGTTATCGCACTGCCACAGATGTGACCGGCGTCCGTCATTGTCACATCGAAGTTCTTGAATGTTGCAGTGGCCCCGTAGGCCAGCGGCACATATCTATTCTGCATGGTCTTTATCTGCCTCTTGTGGAAGTGGGGCTGCAGGTGCTCCTTCCTCGCTATCTGAAGCGAATCTTCAAGGAGGAGCTCAGATAGGTCTAGCGTTGGCAGGGTTCCGAAGGTGGGGATGAACATGTCGTTGTAAAGCGTAGGAACCGCCCCACTATGGTCTATGTGGGCATGGCTCAGCACCAGCGCGTCGACCTCGGGTATCTCCGTGGGGTATTGCGGCTTCTCCAGGAGCTTTATCCCGAAGTCTAATAGCAGGGAAGAGGAGTCTTTCATGAGTATTGAGGACCTTCCCACCTCTTGGGCACCGCCGAAAAATTTGAATAGCATTGAGATTCGCCACTGTTTTGTTTTGTTAAAACCAGTAACCGTAGGGTTTACCAATCGTATAAATAGGTTTGCTGTTTTATATAGACAGTGGTTGTGTGGACGATGTTTCGATCAGTTTTATCGAGCTTGTTGCACTTACCAGGATAACCCCTGAATCTACGGTTGAGAAGTTCGGCTCGCTCATAAACTCCTCCTTCTTCGACGCCTCCAACATATTGGCCACGTTGAAGCAGAAGGGGCTTGTCGACTTCGTCACTGCCTTCCCAAGCCAGAGCACGCTCAAGATCACCGATAAGGGAAGCGAGCTGCTTGCGGATGTCACAAAGAGGTCCACCGAACCGGTAGACCAGCTCGACATTGCGATTCTTACCCAACTCTCCAACGGAAGGAGAGGATTGGCTGACCTCGGAGGGGCGCTCAACGTCGCCCAGAAGGACCTCGCTGTTCATATCTACAAGCTCGCTGCTCAGCAGGACCTCACCTATGAGCTCGTCAACGCGGTGGTGAGCATGTACCTCAGCGAGAAGGGTTTTGTGGCCGTAAAGAGCCAGGCCCAGCAGATGCCGCAGCAGCAAGCGGCGGCCGCTCCAGCACCCATGGCGAACGGAGCCGAACAGCCCCAGGTCGCAGTCCAGAAGACCGTCGAGGACGAGATGAAGGTTCTTGAGGAGATCTCCAAAAAGAGGAGGGCGACGAAGAAGATCATGATGCTCGGGATTGTGGCACTAATCGCGGCAGTCTTTTTGGTCATTGTGCTGATGGAGTTCAAGGTAGCATGATTAGATGGCGCTGGTCGAGTATTTTGAGGCTGAAGGGCTCCTGAAGAGAAACGGGATAAGGAGCATAGAAAGCAGGTATGTCAGGGACGCGAACTCGGCAATAAAATTTGCTGCTGGCGGAAGCATTGTTTTGAAGGCGGTATCTGGCAAGGCACTCCACAAGTCGAAGAGTGGTCTTGTGGCTGCGGGGTTGGACTCCGCTCCTGAAATAGAGAAGGCTTTCAAGGCGATTGAAAGGAAGGCCGCTCCCTACAGGCCCTATAGGATCCTGGCCCAGAGAATGGTGAAGGGCGGCATAGAGATAATAATAGGTGGGAACGAGGACGCACAGTTCGGAAAGATGATACTGTTGGGGCTTGGTGGAATCTATGTTGAGGCCTTCAAGGACTTCGCCCTCCGCGTATGTCCCATAAATATGGACGATGCCCTGTCGATGGTGAGGCAGCTGAGGTCGAGGAGCATTATAGCACCTGACCATGCTCGTGAGAAAATGATTGCGGAGCTTCTGCTTAAAGCGTCTAGGATGTACAGGAACAGCAATGTAAAGGAGCTTGATCTAAACCCCGTCATACTCCACGATGGCACCTACGACGCCGTCGACATAAGGATGATAAGATGAAGGCACGACCGCGATACTATAATATTGAGCATATCATGAATCCCAAGTCGATAGCGGTAATCGGCGCTTCTGACAATCCCGACAAGATTGGACACATAATACTTGGCAATAACATCGCCTCCGGCTTCGCCGGCAAGATCTATCCGATAAACATAAACGCCAATGGCACGATAATGGGATACACTGCCTACAAAAGCATCCTTGAACTGAAGGGCAAGGTTGAGATGGCAGTAGTAGCGGTCCCGGCAGAAGTCGTGCCAGCGGTTGTCGATGAGTGCGGAAGGGCAGGGGTAAAAGGAGTCATCGTGGTCAGCGGCGGCTTCGCTGAGGTTGGAAGGAAGGACCTCCAGGACAAGCTAGTCAAAAGCTCAATGAAGTACTCGATGCCCATAATCGGACCCAACTGCCTTGGCATCACCGATTCCTATTCGAAGGTGGATACCCTCTTCCTTCCTGCGGACAAAATAGACAAGCCTGTTGTCGGTGGGGTAAGCTTCGCCTCTCAGAGCGGCGCGGTTGGCAGCACTGTGCTCGACATGATAGACAACGAGGGCTTTGGCCTGGCGCGGTTCATATCCTACGGAAATGCCTGCGTGGTTGATGAGGTAGATATACTGAACTATCTTGCAAATGACGATAAGACAAAGGTCATCGTGTTTTACATAGAGGGAGTTAAGAGAGGAAAGGAGTTCATAGAGGCGGCGAAGAAAGCGACCATGAAGAAGCCCATCGTGGTCTCGAAGGGTGGCATGACGGATGAAGGAGCAAAGGCCGCCCACTCCCATACAGCGGCCCTTGCCGGCAGCCACCAGGCCTACGAAGCAGTCTTCAAGCAGTTCGGCTTCACTTTGGCCGACGACATACAGGACCTGCTTAACCTAGCGAAGATATTTGACACCCAACCGCTGCCGAAAGGCAGGCGGACCGCAATTCTAACAAATGGGGGGGGTACGGGGGTTCTGGCTACCGACGCACTTTATAAGAATGGGCTCGTGCTGGCAGAAATGTCGCCAAATACCGTGACCGAGCTAAGAAAGGTGATGCCTGCGATAGTGAATGTGAGGCTGCCGCTCGACATGGCCGGTGACGCCGACAAGAACAGGTTCGAGGCCGCTCTTTCAGCGCTCGAGTCCGATCCCAAAATCGATGCGATAATGGCAATCGCGCTCTTCCAAACCCCCGGTGCCGATGCAAGCGTCGCGGCGAAGCTCATAGAGTACGGAACGAAGATGAAGAAGCCGATGGTGGTCGTTAGCATGGGAGGCACCTACACCAAGGCACAGCGGCAGGTCATAGAGAAGGGGGGCGTCCCGGTATATGAATCGCCAGGGGAGGCGGCCAAGGCTCTTGCGGCGCTGGCCAGTTATGCTGAATATAGGGATTTGCATGTCAAAAAAGGCCGATGATATAATAAAGAGGGACCACCAGGTCTTCCTTAACACCACATTGATTGACTACAACTTCGTTTTGAAGGGTGGGGAGGGTGACTTTGTCTACGACGTCGACGGGAAGAAGATAATAGACTTCACCAGCTTCATAGGCGTCTACAATCTAGGTATAAATTCAAACGCGGCCGTAAGGAATGCGATAAAGAAGCAGGTGGACGTGATGATGCATGGCGCGTTCAACGAGTACTATTCTGAGCTTCCAGTCCAGTTCGGCGAGGCTCTGATAACGATGTTTCCGAAAGGATTCGGGCGCATCTTCCTTTGCAACTCTGGCACAGAGGCGGTAGAGTCAGCGGTCAAGTACGCTAAGTACTTCACAAGGAGGCAGTACACTATTGCATTCTATAGGGCGTTCCACGGCAGAACGATGGGTTCTTTGGCCTTGACCTCCTCAAAGAACATACAGAGGTCGCACTTTGGCCCCTTCACTGGCGCAATACATGCGCCCTACGTCTATCCCTATAGGTGCCCATTCAAGCATAGGGAGGGTGAGGAGTGTGGGCAGGAGTACATTGACTACATAAGGGACAACATACTAAAGCGCGAAGCGCCGCCGGAAGAGATTGCGTCCATAATCTTCGAGCCAATACAAGGAGAGGGCGGCTATGTGGTACCAACAAAGTCTTTCGTTAAGGGCTTAAGGGAGATCGCCGATGAGTTTGGAATCGCGCTTATTGACGATGAGGTTCAGGCAGGGTACATGAGAACAGGAAAGTTCCTTGCGCTCGACAATTTTGGGGTTAAGGCAGACATCTATACCATGGCGAAGGCCATAGGAGCAGGGCTGCCGTTGGCTGCGACAATAGTGAAGAGCGACTATGGCGACGTGCCGGAGGGGGTAAACGCCAACACCTTTGGTGGCAACCTTGCCGCTGTCGCAGGGGCCTACGAATCATTGAAGTACATCCAAAGAAATAGGAAGACGCTCGAGCACGACATAAAGGCGAAGGGAGCGCACATAATGAAACGACTTGAGGGGATGAAGGAGCGCTATGAGATAGTCGGTGATGTGAGAGGACTCGGCCTGATGATCGGGGTTGAGCTTGTAAAGGACAAAAAAAGCAAAGTATATGCCACAAAGGAGAGGGACGAGCTGCTGAGAATCGCTTTGGGCAATGGACTGCTCCTATTGCCATCAGGCGAATCGACCTTCAGGATACTCCCGCCACTTACCATATCAAAGGAGAGCATAGACAAAGGGCTCGACATAATCGAAGGAGCGATCAGAAAACTGAGCCCCAGATAGGAATAATTAGTTGCTGTCCCTATTCCTAATGTGATACGTTGGTCTGCGTAGTGTATTCCAGAGCCGAGGAGGTTTCAAAAACCCTGGGCGAGCGTGTAGTAGAGTTGCTTAGCGCAAAGGAAGCTGAGCCTATCGCGGGGAGAAGGCACTTCAAAAGCGGGACCATAGGGATCGTAGAGCTCGATAAGCTTCCCATCTATGAGGAGGGCCTTGACTCCCTGATAAAGACCGACCTTTTTGTCTTCCTTAGCAGGCATAGGAGTTCGATGGGAGTAGCCTCGTTTACTGTGCACCCTCTTGGTAACTGGACCTCCAGATCTGATGCGGGAGGGACGCCCGGGAGGCTCAGCGTGGCTGCGCCCTGGCAGATGCGGAACATGTTGCATCAGATTTCCAACAGTAACAAAACGGATGTTCCTGTCACCTATGAGGCAACCCATCACGGCCCCCTTCTTGAGACGCCGTCATTTTTTGTCGAGGTTGGAGGCTCGGAAGGGATCGGAGAGCCCCATTACGATGCGCTTGCAAAGTCCGTCTGCAGTTACCTAACTTCGGATAATGATAATGTAGGGAAGGTCGCGCTGGCGATAGGAGGAACCCACTATCCTGAAAAGTTCACCAAGCTTGCGCTGGAAGGAAGATATGCCTTCTGCCATATAATGCCGAGGCACTCGTGCTCCTATTCCGATATGTTGAAGCAGGGAATCGGGAGATCGTCCCCGGCTGCCGAATGTGCGGTGATAGACTGGAAGGGAATAAGAGCCCCTGAGAGGGATATGGCAATAAAGAAGTTGGGGGAGCTTGGGATCGATTATGTAAGGGTGTGATGGGTTGGACGTTTATTCCCTGTTTCTGGAAAAGAACAAGAGTTATACAGAGATACAGAAGATTGCGATACCGATAATCAGGATCGGCAAAAGCTGCCTTGTCGTGGCGCCGACCGGGTACGGAAAAACCGAGGCTGCGATGCTACCGCTTATAGACATGGCCTCAAAGGGGGAATCCGAGGGAATAAAGGTTCTTTACATAACGCCGCTAAGGGCGCTCAACAGGGACACCATAAAGAGATTGCAGGCGCTCTGCTCCGCAGTTGATGTGACCATAGGTGTGCGGCACGGCGACACGCCACAAAGCGAAAGGAAAAAGCAGATGCTGAAGGCGCCGATGATTATGATAACGACTCCAGAGACGCTGCAGAGCATACTCATTAACGAGAAGTTGCGACCTGCACTAAAGAATCTTAAGGCCGTGGTGGTTGACGAGCTCCATGAGCTGCACCACAGCAAACGCGGCGCACAACTCTCTGTCGCTCTGGAAAGGCTGGTCGAGGTTGCAGGAGAGTATCAGAGGATCGGCATAAGTGCGACGGTCGGTGACAGGAAGATGCTCTCGCTTTTTTTGGTCGGCAGGAGAGAGTGCAGCCTTGCCGAGGCTGGCACCAAGAGGCTTGACCTGGTTGTGGAGATGCCTGGTAAGCCGTCAAAGCTTTCAGGACCGATTATGGAAAGATTCGGATTGGACGAGGACTCTGTGTCCAGACTGGAACTCGTAGCTAACCATATAAAGGAGTCTAAAGGAACGTTGATATTCGCTAACACCAGGCAGGTGGTGGAAGCTGTCGGCAGCAGACTCGTCTATATGGACAAGACGGAAAACTTCGGCGGCATAGGCGTGCATCACAGCTCGCTTGACAGGAATGAAAGGATAGAGCTTGAGGACCGGTTCAAAAATGGCCAGGTGAAGAGCATAATAGCCACGAGCTCGCTCGAGCTGGGGATAGACATCGGTTCGGTGGACCTGGTGGTGCAGTATGGCTCTCCGCGCCAATCATTGAGGCTCGCCCAACGCGCAGGGAGGAGTGGTCACAAGGTTTCGGGCACGCCGAAGGCCTTCATAATACCGCTCAACGTCATAGACGCTATAGAAGCGGCGGTGGTATGCAAGCGTGCCACGGAGGGCGACTTCGAGTCCTTTGAGGCGCAAATGGGCGCCCTAGACGTGCTTGGAAACCAGATATCAGGCATTGCTGTTGAGACTAAGGGAATTGGCCTGGAGCAGCTGAAAAAGATCCTGAAGCGTTCATTCGTATATGAGAACCTGAAGGACGAGGAGCTCATATCGCTCATAGAATTCATGACGAAACAGCACCTAGTGGGATTTGGGGGGCAGACAATCACTCCCGGAGGACGGACCAAGATGTACTACTACGAGCACCTCAGTGTCATAACGGACGTAAAGAAGTTCGTGGTGAAGAATATCATCGAGAACCGCATAATATCGACTTTGGATGAGCGCTTCGTTGCCAACAATGTCGACGAGGGATCGGTATTCATAACAAAAGGCCTTCCATGGAAGGTAGTAAGCATAGACGAGGATGTGGTGAGCGTAGAACCCAGCATGGAGGTCGAGGCGGCCATACCCGACTGGGTTGGAGAGGACATTCCAGTAAGCTATGCCACCGCACGAGGCTTCCTTGAGGTGATTTCAGGAGGCGCTGATGGTGTTAGAAGGTTCTGCTCCGAAGGGACGTGGGAGTGTATAGCTAGATTTCTCCAGGAACAGAAGGGCCTGCACATACCCTCTGCCAGGGAGGTGGTAGTCGAGTCCTTCAGTAGCTACAAGATAATCTATACCTGGCTTGGAACTGCCGCAAATGAGGCGCTTGGCAAGATGCTTGGAAATGAGATAAGCAACGCCATTGGGGGCGGAGTTGCGGTGAGGAGCACACCCTATGCGATAATAGTGGAGGCAGGAACCCGTAGCTTTGATGTCAAAAGGATGCTTGAACACCTCGCAACAGTAAAGCTGAGGCCTGCGCTGGAGGTGGTGCTTGAGGAGAGCGAGATTTTCAGGTATAAGTTCATCGCTGCCGCTAAGCTGTTTGGCCTCATAGATAGAGATGCCCTGGTTTCCAGGTCCATGGCCAGGAGGCTGATGAAGGTTCTTGGCGGCACTCCGATAACCCGGGAGGTCAGGAGAGAGCTGATGAACAACCATTTTGATCTTGATAACCTTGTTTCCTTTCTTGGTGAGGTGGGTTCAGGGAAGGTAGGGATCAGGGAAGTGGTGCTCGATTCCGCCTCGCCATTGACGAAGGCTCTGGTCAGCTACTCGCGTTCGGCAAAGGAACTGATGTTGCCGCTCACACCAAACAACGAGCTGGTTGCATCTTTCTCCAGATTCATACTTTCGAAGAGCGCCAAGTTCATCTGTACCTACTGCGGCCTTGTCTTCTCAAGAAAGCTTTCAGAGCTTAGCGGAGCGGAAGAGATAAAATGCAGTTCCTGCGGAAGCCCGATGGTCTCTGTCTATGACGATAGCTACAAATTGGCAGTGGACAAGAAGCTTGCAGGCAAAAAACTTTCCAGGACCGACCGATTGGCCTTTAACGAGGCGATAAAGATCGCCGGACTGATAAGTTCCTACGGCCAGAGGGCCGCTCTTGCACTTTCCGTATATGGGATAGGTCCTACTTCTGCTGCCAGGGCGTTGATGATGAGAAAAGAGGAGGAACGTTCTTTCTTCATTGATCTGATAGAGGCCCAGAAGAACTTCGTTAGGACTAAGAAGTACTGGTCGGTTTGATTTGCGGCCCTTCGGTAGCAGAACCCAGAGGTAGTATCTGTGCGTCCACTATCTTTACACCCGGATCAAGCCTCATTAGCCTGACCCCGCTCGCCGCCCTGCCTGTGATTCTTATCTCGTTTGTCGGGAATGATATTGATATTCCCTTCGAGTTTATCATTATCAGGTTTCCGTTCTGGCTTGCGTTGAGTGCCCTCACTACGTAGCCGGTCTTGTCCTTTATCTTTATGTTTATCACTCCTTTTCCGCCTCTCCTCTGGAGCCGGTATTTGTCCAACGCCGTTATCTTGCCGAACCCTAGCTCTGCTATGGAGAGGATCTGGTCTGTTGCCTTTGCCGCTATGAGGTTCAGGACCACGTCGTCGGCCGCCAGCCTTATGCCCCTGACCCCTACTGCCTCCCTGCCCATTGGCCGTAGGTCTGTTTCGCTGAATCTGAGCGCCTTCCCTTTTCTCGTGGCTATGAAGAGCTCTGATTTTCCGTCCGATAGGCAGACATCGGCAAGCTCGTCGCCTTGCTGCATGTTTATCGCCCTTATGCCATTTGCCCTTGGGTGCGAGAAGCTCTCCGCTGCCACCTTCTTTATCTTGCCCTTTGTGGTTATGAATGTGAGGTAGGCCTTCTCGAATACCCTGGTGTTTATTATTGTTTCTGCCTTCTCTCCCTCAGCGAACTTTACCAGGTTGACAACTGCCTTACCCGATCCGTATCTTCCTTCGTCTCTGATCAGGTAGGCCTTGAGCCAGTAGGCCCTGCCTGTGTTTGATAGTATTAGTAGGTAGTCCTTCATCTTGCACGATATTATCTGCTTGACGAAGTCGCCCTCCTTGAGCTGGATCGCGATTATTCCCTTCCCTCCCCTTGCCTGCTCCCTGTAGAGCTTGGTGTCGATCCTCTTCACGTAGTTGTTCTTTGTAAGTATTATGGTTGTGTCGTCGTCCTGGATGAGGTCCTCCCTCTCTATCAGCAGTGGGGTCGAGTTGTCTATCTGAGTTCTTCTTGGCCTTCCATAGTGGGATTTCAGATACTCTGTCTCTGTCTTGATTATGTTGAGTACCTTGTTCTCGTCTGCCAGTATCGCCTCCAGCTCTGCTATCCTTGACTTCAGGTCTATCTTCTCTGTCTCCAATGATCCTCTTTCCAGTCCCGTCAGCTTGGAGAGCTTCATGTCTAGTATCGCATTGGCCTGCTTTTCACTCAGGCTATACTCTTTTATCAGTGCTGCCCTTGCATCCTTCAGCTCTTTGCTGCCCTTTATCAGGGCGACTATCGCCTCTATGTTCTCAAGCGCGGTGAGCAGGCCCTCGACAAGATGTATCCTGTCCTTTGCGACATTGAGGTCAAATGTCGACCTGTTCTTTATTACGCTTATCCTGTGGTCGACGAAGTGCTTTATGAAGTCCTTCAGCGTGAGCGTGAGGAGGCTGTTCCCAAGGACGGCGATGTTCATCACAGGCAGGCTTATCTGGAGCTGGCTGTGTGTGTATAGCTGGTTGAGCGTGAACTCCTGCTCGGAGTCAGGCTTTAGCTCTATTACTATTCGGATTCCCTCCTTCCCGCTCTCGTCCCTCATGTCCGATATGCCTGTTATCCTCTTGTCCTTAACAAGCTCTGCGATCTGAGCGACAAGGGTTGCCTTGTTTACAGTATAGGGAATCTCTGTTACTATGAGCGCCTCCTTGTTCTTGATCTTCTCCTTCTCCACCTTTCCACGTATCACTACCGATCCCCTTCCCTTCACATAGGAAGCCAGCAGACCCTCGTTGTTGAATATCATTCCCCCTGTAGGCAGGTCCGGACCCTTTATGTAGGCCAGCAGCTGCTCTGAAGTTATTGATTGGTTTGCCACGTAGGCGACCACCGCGTCACATACCTCGATGAGGTTGTGGGGCATTATGTTTGTTGCGACTCCCACCGCTATGCCAGAGGATCCATTGAGTAGCAGATTCGGCACCTTGCCAGGAAGGAGCAGCGGTTCCTCCTCCGTTCCATCGAAGTTTGGTACCATCTTGACTGCCTTCTTGTTCAGGTCCTCCAACATCTCTTCGGCAAGTTTGGTGAGCCTCACCTCTGTGTAACGCTGGCTTGCCGGCCTGTCGCCGTCGATCGACCCCATGTTTCCCTGCCCTTCCACAAGGATGTGGTTCATGGAGAAGTCCTGCGCCATCCTCGCCAGCGTCTCGTAGGCCGCTATATCTCCGTGGGGATGGTATTTTCCGATCACCTCTCCGACGATCCTGGCAGACTTCTTTGTCGGCTGGGTGTGGACGTTGTTAAGCATGTACATGGCATAGAGTATTCTCCTATGAGCCGGCTTGAGGCCGTCCCTGACGTCAGGCAGGGCCCTCCCTATTATTACGCTCATCGCGTAGTCAATGTAGCTGGACTGCATCTCCTTTTCTATAGAGGTTTCTATTGTCTCGCTCATTTCCATACCTCATACATCAAGGAAGGATACCTCGTGTGAATGCTCCTCAAGGAATTTGCGCCTGGGTTCGACCTCCAATCCCATCAGCACTGTGAATATTGCCTCTGCGATTTGCGCGTCCTTTATGTTCACCTTCTTCAGAACCCTATTCGCCGGGTTCATCGTCGTATCCCAAAGCTGGTCGGCGTTCATCTCTCCGAGACCCTTGTATCTCTGGATCGTCGCCTTGTCGCCCATCACCTTCATAGTTTCCGCCATCTGGGCATCAGAGTAAACATATTTGGACTCCTTGCCCTTCGATACCTTGTACAAAGGCGGCTGGGCGAGGTAGATGTTGCCACGCTCGATTAGCGGGCGCATGTATCTGTAGAAGAACGTAAGCAGAAGCGTTCTGATGTGGCTTCCGTCGACGTCTGCGTCCGCCATGAGTATTATTTTTCCGTATCTCAGGTTCTCGGGCTTGAACTGCTCCTTGATCCCAACCCCGAATGCGGTGACCATGGTATGTATCTCTGCGTTGGCAAATATCTTTTCCTCCGATGCCTTCTCGACGTTAATTACCTTTCCCCTCAGAG
Organism: uncultured Microcaldota archaeon; assembly: GCA_963760035.1. GTDB lineage: Archaea > Micrarchaeota > Micrarchaeia > Micrarchaeales > Micrarchaeaceae > JAJYUY01. The sequence goes on from CAVXBR010000025.1 coordinate 36,344, forward strand.
GCAGTATTGCCTGATACCTTCGATCCCTGCCCTGTTTTGAACTACCACCGGCCGAATCTCCCTCGACAAGGAATATTTCAGACTTGGTCGGATCGTCTTCGCTGCAGTCAGCCAGCTTTCCCGGGAGTATCGATCCTTCAAACATGCTCTTCTTCCTGACCATGTCCCTGGCCCTTCTGGCCGACTCCCTTGCCTGGGCAGAGGTAATTATCTTTCTAATTATGTTTGCTGCATCGCCTGGATTCTCCTCCAGGTAGGTTGATAATTTCGAGTACACCATGCTGTCTATCGCACTCTTGACGAATGGGTTTCCTAGCTTCTCCTTTGTCTGTCCTTCGAATTCGGGGGAGGCAAGATAGACAGCCACTATTGCGACAAGTCCTTCCCTTGTGTCGTCCCCCTCTATGCTTACTGTCTGCTTTCCAACCTTCTTTGTGTTCTTGCTTATGTAATTGGTGATCGCCCTGGTCAATGCAGTGTGCAGCCCCACCACATGTGTTCCGCCTTCCGGCGTCTTTATCATGTTGACGAATGGCAGGAGGTTTTCGCTGTAGGATTCGACATACTGTATCCCTAGCTCAAACCTCAGCTGGTCCGACTCTCCCTTGATTATTATCGGCTTTGATAGCGGTGGCGTCTTTCCCCTTACGAAGTCCAGGAAGTCTGCTATTCCCCTTTCCGATGAGAAGACGTTGGTTGTTTCAGCGTCTGTGTTCCTTTTGTCTGTGAGCGTTATCTTGATACCAGGACATAGGAACGAGACCTCCTTCAGGAGCTCGTTGAGCTCAATAGTCTCGAAGGTTTTGGCGGAGAATATGGTCGTGTCCGGCTTGAACTTGACAGAAGTTCCTGTATCTTCTGGTTTTGTCTCGCCAACTACCTCCAGTGGCGAAAGTATCCCGCCCCTGCTGAACCTCTGCTGGTATATTTTTCCACCCCTCCTTACCGTTACTATCGTGTATTCGGAAAGTGCATTCACAACAGTAAGCCCTACACCATGAAGCCCTCCGGAGACCTTGTAGGCCTTGTTGTCGAACTTTCCCCCCGAGTGCAGCGATGTCATTATGACCTCTAGTGCCGGCCTCTTCTCCTTCTCAAGCATGTCGATGGGTATTCCCCTCCCGTCGTCCTGCACCTCAGCTATATCTATGCCCTCCTCTCTGGTGAGGGTTATCGCTATCGTCTTCGCGTAGCCTGCCTGGGCCTCGTCTATCGAGTTGGAGAGTATTTCATAGAGCAGGTGGAAGAAGCCCTTGCTTCCGGTAGAGCCGATGTACATCGCAGGCCTTTTTCGGACGCCCTGAGGCCCTGAAAGTACGACTATGTCCTTCGCACTATACTCTCCCTTTTCGGCCATCGTACCCACTAACTTTGCGTCTAAAATACAGGTTCTAATCCCTACCCATTTACCATGTGTTTTACAGCTTTAAATCCCTTTCTGTAGCCTTATTTTACGTCAGCAAAATTGGGCCTTATATGAAAAAGTAGCGCTTTGCTTTTTGTCCCAAAAAGTAGTATTATATTACTTCGTTGCATACTGTTTAGGATATGATGGAGATTAGGGACCCTATACACGGCAACATTGAGGTTAACCAGACCGAATGCAGGATAATTGATACCCCCGAGATGCAGCGGCTCAAATACATAAAGCAGCTCGATCTCTCTTATCTTGTCTTTCCGGGAGCAAACCATACACGTTTTGAGCACTCGCTAGGTTCGATGCAGGTCGCTAAGATACTCTTCTCTGACGTGCTTGGAAAGAAGGAGCCAGAATTTTCTTATGTGGGACTCCTTCACGATATAGGACACGGGCCATTTTCCCATCTCTCTGAGCCTTACCTTGAAGAGTATCTAGGCAAGAATCACGAGCAGCTGGGGGTAGAAAGGATAAGAAAGTCCGAGATAGCAGAGATTATATCGGACTCCGGGATGTCACTTAACAAGGTGCTCGCCTACTTCAAGGGGTCCGAAAAGATCAACGTTGTCGGGGGGACTTTGGGCGCCGACAGGATAGACTACCTGATGAGGGATTCGCACTATACCGGTGTCGCCTATGGCGTAATCGACTACCATCGCCTGCGTGCTAAGCTCGTCCTATACAAAGGAAAGGTTGCAATTTTAGAGGGAGGGGTGGCAGGGGCGGAATCTATGCTCATAGCCAGGTATTTCATGTACTCTAGCGTTTACACCCATCATACGAAGATCATCGCCTCGCAGATGCTTAGGCAGGCGATAGGCATTGCTCTTGAAGAGGATGTTTTTGACGCAAAGCGCATGGCGGAGATGACCGACGAGCAGCTTCTCCTGAGCATATCTGACTCGAAAAGCAGGGAGGCCAAGAACCTTGTGAAGAGGATAATGGAAAGAAGGCTTTACAAGAGGGCCTACCAGGGTACTGTGAAGAAGGAGTTGAAGGCGGAGGATGTAGGAAAAGCCCTAATGAAAGCAGGTTTTGGGAGAGATGAGTTCGTTGCCCATGTGGTCAGCCTGGGAGGAGGCAACGATGACGTTGTAGTGGTGGATGATGACGGTTCAAGAGTGGGCAAACTTTCAGAGGTTTCGCCGCTGATGAAGACATTGACCGAGGTCCTTAGCGGGTCGAACAAGCTGATAGTTGCCTGCGACAGGAAAAATGTTGAGAGGATAGGGACGATTGTTGAACGATTGGTGTGATTTGATGGCAAGGACTAGGGTAATTATTATCGGGGCGGCGGGTCGCGACTTCCACGACTTCAACGTACTTTTCAGGAACAACAGGGATTATGAGGTTGTGGCCTTCACGGCCAACCAGATACCATACATATCGGACAAGGACTATCCGAAGGAGCTTTCCGGACCCCTTTATCCGAAGGGTATTCATATTTACGACGAGTCGCAGCTCGGCGGCCTTATAGATAAACTGAGAGCTCAGGTATGCATTTTGGCCTACAGCGACCTTCCCTACGATGCAGTTATGAGGAAGGCTAGCCTGGTCAACTCCCACGGGGCCGACTTCTGGCTTGTTGCTCCAGAGAGGGCAATGATAAAGTCGTCCAAGCCCATAATTTCAGTCTGTGCCGTAAGGACAGGGGCAGGAAAGAGCCAGACCTCGCGCTTCGTAGCCAGTTATCTTCGGCTCAAAGGCCTCAAGGTTTCTGTTGTTAGGCACCCTATGCCCTATGGGATATTGAAGGACGAGATTGTCGAGCGGTTCGCGACTCTCAAAGATCTTGATAGGTACAAGGCTACCATAGAGGAAAGGGAGGACTATGAGCCTCACATAAGGAACGGGTTTGTTGTGTTTGCAGGTGTCGACTACGAGAAGATTCTCAGGGCAGCAGAAAAAGAGTCGGATGTGGTCATATGGGATGGGGGCAATAATGACGCCTCTTTCTTCAAACCGGATCTCGCAATAGCGGTTCTTGACCCCCTAAGAGCGGGAAACGAGATAGCCTATTATCCGGGTGAGATTGTGGCCAGGATGGCCGATGTGATACTGGTAAACAAGGTCAATTCGGCAACAAAGGAAGAGTTGCACATCATTGGAAAGGATGCCAGGGCCATCAACCCTGATGCCATAATGCTCTATGCAAATTCGGAGGTGAGCATAGCCAACCCTGCCCTCGTCAAGGGAAAGACAGCCATGATAATAGAGGACGGACCAACCATAACCCATGGCGGTATGAAGTTTGGTGCCGGTACGGTGGCGGCGAAGAAGTATGGAGTCAAAACAGTGATAAGCGCCAAGCAGTATGCAGTCGGAGAGATAAAGAGAACCTATGAGAGGTACCCGAACCTGGGGAAGGAGCTTCCGGCCATGGGCTACAGCAAGCAGCAGATAAAGGACCTGGAGGCTACAATAAACAAAGCCAGGTGCGATGTTGTGATTTCCGCAACCCCCACAAACCTTTCAAGAATACTAAAATCCAACAAGCCGATAGTAAACGTGAAGTATGAGCTGCGCCCTCTTGGGAAAGGCTTTAACCGTGTTCTAGACAAATTCATAAGGGATTCGCATGTCACTGCCTAAAAAACTATTACTGCTGTTCGTGATAATAGGCATTATCGACTCGGCCTACCTCACAGTAGTGCACTATACCACGCTTCCCCTCTACTGCCCAGAAGGAGGGATCGTGAACTGCGTGCAGGTCACCACCAGCGCATACTCTACTGTAGCAGGGATACCGATTGCGCTGGGAGGGCTCGTCTGGTTCATCGGGCTTGGGGTGCTTGTCTTCCTCTTACCAAAGATAAAGGTCTTCAGGAACATATGGATAATGCTCGGCCTCGCAGGTGTTGCCTATTCCATAGTCGGGCAGGCGATTCTTGGGGAGATTTGCGAATACTGCGTTCTACTCGATATTTTGATACTCCTAAGTGTCTACCTGCTGTTAAGGAATCGAAATAACCCGTAGATAGATTTTCCTAAGGTTAAGCTTTTATAATAGAGGCAACCTATCTGTTTTAGAAATTGGGTCCATAGCTCAGCATGGTCAGAGCGACTGGCTCTTAACCAGTATGTCGGGGGTTCAAATCCCCCTGGACCCGCTCCTTTTTACGAGGTTATCTGTCTATTGAGTATCTTGAGTGCCTGGTATTTTGACTCTCCGTCTAGATTGGCCTTGTCAACGATGAGCTCCATTTGCTTCACCACCGAGTCGTAGGTCTTCCTGTTTATCTCGAATGGTATCTTATCTTTCCCGCCGAGATTGTAGGAATATGTTATCGGGTCGCGATACGATATCTCCTTGTCATAGATGAGGCTTGATATCAGGGCGAGAGACCTCAATGTTGAGCGCCCCACCCCCTTCAGCAGAAGCAGCTCCCTGTAATCGCCAGGATCGAGCTCGCTTGCTTTCCTTATTATCTCCCAGCCGCGCTTGCCCACATCAAGCTGGGGGATTATCTTGTGCCTATCCGGGTATGACTTTACATCCAGCTTCTTGTAATCCTGCAGGGCGGCGACGCTCGACTCCCTTATTACCGAATTGGGTTGGGAGGTAAGATCCATGCTCTGTACCCTTAGAGGGGTTTTGATTCCTGTGTGGGGCTCATTGGCCACGTCCTTCTTGTTGACATTGTCGCTGAGCCACTGGAAGCGTATCGCCTTGCTTGACTCCTTACTCATGGCCTGCTGGACTATGCCCCATCTCTTGCTTTTGGTGAAGATGAACGAGTGGTGATAGATTCCAACGTTGTCATAGACAAGCCCGGCGTCTATCTTGGCAGCCAGCCTGCTGTTTTCTATGAAGTTCTCGGTGCAGTTAGATATCGATAGCTTATCGACGCCAGATATTATGTCGTTCGGGGTGTTGGTGCCCGCCTTTCCCTTGCCGCCGGCGATGAAGAAGTCTCCGCTTTCGTTGAGCGCTTCCTTCAAGGCTCCTATCGTTACCGTAGTCATGCCGCTGCTGTGCCAGTCATAGCCGATCGCGCATGAAAGGGCCTGGAACCAGTCTCGGTCGCATATCCTTGAAAGGAATTCGTCGGCTCCGTACTCGTCTATTATGACATTGCCGATTGCCCTGCTGAGTTTGACCATCCGTCCGAAGAGCCACCTTGGTGCATGACCCCCGTGAAGAGGCAGCTCGGTAATTGATCGCATGACCTATTTGCTGCTTGGAAAGCTAAAAAGTGCGCATCTAAAAAGTTGGAAAATTAGTATCAGGATTGCATCCAGTTGACTTCGCTTGCTATCTTTCGCCTTGTTTATTATCTCTGATGTATTATTAGTATGGCCCGGTGTGTTTGAATTACTTTAGTTTGGCCATGGCTTCTGTATATATTTTCCTTGTGGCGATAACAACCGGTGTGGATCCTCCTGCTTCAACGTGAAACTTGGCGGTTTTCCATTCAATTGCCTTGATCATCTCATCTACGCTACCATTTACTGCGAGTTCGAGGATGATAAAATCAAAGCCCTTTATATTCTGTTCTTCTAGTTTTGAAAGTCTGTCGAGTGCCTCTTCGGGATCCTTGGATGAAATGACGATCGGTCCAGTGCAGAGTAGAGCAATGACGTTGCCCATAATCGTTTCGTCTCCGAGATTATTTATCTTCGCTAGAAGCGCTTCCAGGTGTTTCGGGTAGCGCCTTGCTATCGCATCCAGTAACATTTTTGATGTTGGGGCTATCTCTGTTGCATTCATCAGCCCTAGGAAGAGCGTGTATTCGATTATTTGGGAATATTGGTCCAGCCTGCTGATTTTGGCCTCCATCTCCATCTGGTGTGGTCCCTTCTTGATGGCTTTGCCTAGCTCCCCTGTTTCTCTCAGCAGCTGGCCCATGTCCCAATGATTTCGCTCGAAAATGAGATAGGACATGTCTTTGCCAAGAATAAGCTCGAGTTTTTGCTCTCCTGTCACTAGTATCGTTACCGCTTTCTGCGCGTTGAGGAAGATGATGCCGCTAACTCCTCCGCTTGCATTGGATATCGTCCAGTCTTTCAGTTGGTCGCTCTTGGATGCCTGTCGGATGGTAGCTTCTACAACTTGGTCTGTAAATATCCCTTTTGGATCTCCTGGCTGCGATTGGCTTGATCTTTGCTTCGCTGTGAAAATTGCCTTGTCGAATTGTCTTGATTCTGGATTCTCGACTGCCACCCATCTATCCGCTAAGGATATTTTGAGGCTGCCGTATGATTGGTTTGCGACAGTGCGGAATTTAGTACAGTTTCTATGCTCGGCAGCATATTTCTAATCTTTTGGGAGAACTCTTTTGCTTCGGTGATCTTTGCTTGTGCTAATGTTTGGGCGTTTGATTTTAGGACATCCATTTTATCAGAAAGTTTGCTGTCCTTTCAAATATAACTACATTATGGCTGCATCCAGTCGACTTCATAATACTCGTAGTCGCTTCCCTGTAACTCTATCCTCCTTATTTTGTAGTAGGTCACTGCCGTTTCCCTGTCGGCTATAGCGGCAATTAGCTCCATTCGGTTGTCCTTCGCCTTGTTTATTATCGCAGACAGCTCCGCTCCGCCCATGTACTCATCCTCGCTGAGCGAAAGCATTCCGAATCTTGGCGCTGACTCCTCCGGAGTCTCAATTCCCCCTTGCTTCCTATGGTATAGTATGAAGTCTATGTCCAACTTCTTCGTTCTAGTCTTGCCGGGAATCGCCAGTATGAATGTCTTTCTCACCGAGTGTGCCACCCTTATCGCCCTCGACCATTCAGAGATCAAGAGTTTCGCATCCCTTGGAAAGACGTGGATAACGTGCATTGAGTGCACCCACTTATCATTCTTGACCGGCTGCGCTCCCGGGAAGTAGAGCCTGAAGTGTGTCCCGAACTTGAACCCTGTCTTGATGACGTAACCCTTGCTTCTCCAGTCTGCGTAGACATCGTAGAGCTTCTGGAAGTCCTGCCTCCTTGCCTCCGCCACCTCGACGATCTGCTTCCTTGTCATGTTAGTTACATTAAGCACTCCATTGTCCATCAGGAATACGGTTTCATATATGTCGAGCTTGCTCAGCCTGCCCTGCTCCTGAAGCTTGTAGGTGCCGTGCTGTCCGAACCAGTACTGCTGGTATAGCTCCTTTCCCTTCTCGTCTTCATCTACCACAGTGAACATGTCTCCTGTGTAAAAGGTTCCGTTGAGCCTGTAACCCTTTAGCTTAAGCGCTGACGAGTTATACCTCTTGGTGTGCTGGGGCTTGGCCGCTGCCACCTTCTTGTCCTCAGGATACCTTATCACAAGCCCCCTGTCCCTCCAGTCCTTGTAGGTGAAGTATCTGGCCATAAACTTCTTCGTATTGAAGAGCCCAGCCAGACCGTTGAACGTTACCTCATTCCCTTCCGTGTCTGAGCAGCGCGCCTTCCTGACATCCATTACATAGAGTGCCTCCTCTGGCCTCAGTACTAGAACTCCTTTCTGTACATTTCCAAAGCTGCTTAGCCTTAGTATGTCCTTCGTTGAGGGATCCTCGGCGTATATCGCCTTTGTCTTCTGGTCGAATATCAGCTCCAATCCCAATCAGACACCCAGCATCGCTGCGGTTGACTCCAGCTCAACCTCTGACATCTTGGCCGGCAGTATCATTATTGTCGGACCCTGGCCCAATCTGAGGCCCTTGACCTCTTCCAGGGTAAGCATCAGTTTCTGCTCGTCCGAAAGTGTGATGTTGTGCAACACTATTATCTTTGTGCTAGGTTTTATGATTCCCCTCTTGTAGGTCTTCTCCGCCTGGGTTAATATCTCGGCTGCGTATGACGGCTGGATTGAGCCAATCTTTGGGTCATAGTCAAGCAGGAGTATTGAGTGGAGGCCGTTCTTGAAGTTCTTTTCTATCGTCTCGTAGAACGAGACAGGCTTGTAGTGGTCGCTCCACATAGGGATTGTGCAAATTTGGCCAAATCTGTAGAAGTCAAGTCCGCTCTCCCCCATGGCTGTGCCTACTATGGAGCTTGCGTGTATTACGAATACCTTGACACCTGCCGCCTTGGCTTCGGTGTAGGCAATCTTGTGCGTAGTTGCGACCAGCGGATCTCCAGCTATTAGGACGGCAACGTCCTCCTTTGAAGCCATATCTATAAGTGAGCCTATGTTGTCTTCAAGCCCGCTCCTTTCTAGTAGAGTCACCGGCTTTCCCAGCCTCTTTTCCAGTTCTGGAATTCTGTCACCGAACCATCCGGTATACTTTTCGGCGAATACCTTCACCGACTCCTTTTTGAGCAGTTCAAGTGCCTCCTCGGTCAAACCACCTTCGGAAAGACCTGCACCAACTAGAAAAAGCATTGAATCAGTCTTTCATTCCCTGGGGGGTTATCTTCATGACGCACTCGCCCTCCGGCATCGATGGAGAGTCGACCAACCTAACTATCCTCTTCTCCTCCTTCGACTTCTTCAGATAGAGCCTTGTGGTCGCCGCATGGGCCAGTATGTTGCCTCCTATCGGGGTTGTCGGGTCGCCGAACAGGATTCCAGGATTGTCCATGACCTGGTTGGTTATGTATACCGCCAGCTTGTACTTGTCTGCCAGCATCTGCAGCTTATGCAGGTGCTGATTCACCTTGCCCTGGCGCTCGTTCAAAGCTCCCCTCCCAACGAACTCCGACCTGAACAGCGACATCAGCGAGTCCACTATTATGAGCTTTATATTCCTTTCTACGATGAGCTTGTCGGCCCTCTCTATCGTGAGGATCTGCTGCTCTGTAGTTATGGCTCTCACTATCACCATATTCTCCAACGCCTTCCTGGGGTCTATCTCTGCCGCCTTGGCTATCTGCTCTATCCTCTCCGGCCTGAATGTCCCCTCTGTGTCGATGAATAGTACGCCTCCCTCAAGGCCTCCCTTAGCTTTCGGAAGCTGCACATTCACGGCCAGTTGGAAGCCCAGCTGGGACTTTCCGCTTGCGAACCTCCCGTAGGTCTCGGTTATCGCCTCTACCTCTACTCCGCCCCCGATCAGCTCATCAAGATCCTTCACGCCTGTAGTTATCTTTCCTATGTCCTTCCTGCGGTCGAGCACTGCTTCGCCGGTCTCGAACTCTATGGTTGTTGACTCCTTGGCCGCCTGGACCGCCTTCTTCGCGGCCTCTAGCCCTACTCCAGTGAGCTCGCTGAGCTCGTGGGGTGTTAGAACAGCTATCTTATCAAGGGTGTCCTTGCCTAGGCCCCGCAGCTTCTCGGCTGTCGTCTCGCCTATTCCAGGCAGGTCCTCAATCTCTCTTATTGCCTTCTCCTTCGGCATAAAAACACGCTGTACTATTTTATGTAACCAAAACTATATAAGCGTTAGAACCAGATTCTATTGTCTAAGATCGAGGGGATTTGCGTGATTTTAAAATATCCTTGCGGATGCGAGTACAATGTCGATAGCGGCAGTGCCATAGGCCGGTTCCTTTTCAATACCACAATGAAGGGATGGGCGACAAAGTCGCAGGTTTCTTTGGTGACTCTCTGCAATACCCATAAGACAGAGCTGGACAAGGGTAGCTGATTCAAAGAACTGGTGTTTGTTATAGTCTATTGACTGGGTTTATGATTAAAAAGGAAGAGGCCTGCGGGTTTTACCTCGCAGGCAAGACGACCAGTTTTTACGACCTTCTGTTCTGTAGAGAACCCGTGATATGGTAACGATGTATAGTTTTAAAAACCTTTGGAAATAGCGGAATATTTCATAAAAATGGAAGATTATGGAGGCACTTACTCTCAGCGGGGCAGGACTTGCAGTTGCGCTGGTCATGGGAGTGCTTTTCGTCGCTGTTGGGGGGCAGGCTTGGTGGGTCTTCATAGTTGGTATGCTTCTATTTCTGGTGCTCTCGGCCATTGTAACAAGGCTAGGGAATGACTACAAAAGGAAGAAGAGACTTGGCCAGGACCCTAGGGGTGTGGCAAATGTCGTAGCCAACGGGGCCGTGCCGCTGGCCATGGCTTTTCTCTATAGGCTAGCGCTTGGGATGGGTGCTGAAAGGTATGCACTCCTATGCTTCTTCGGATTCATAGCTTCAGTGGCTGCGATTACCGCTGACAAGTTCGCTAGTGAGATAGGTGTGCTGGGGCCAATGCCCGTATCGCTGATCAGCAGGAGGAGGGTCAGGAAGGGGATATCTGGTGGAGTCACCTGGCTAGGGCTTGCCGTTTCGGCTCTTGCGGCCGTCCTGATAGGAGTGGTGCTGGTGTCACTGAGCATTTCATACGGGTTGTCAGTCAATCCGTACCTGGCAATAGGCATAGTCATGGTGTGCGGCTTCTCCGGCAGCCTTGCCGACTCTGTGCTGGGCTACTATGAAGAGAAGGGCATTGGAAACAAGTTCACCTCCAATCTAGTATGTAGTATTGTCGGTGCCTCACTTGGTGTGGTATTGATTCTGATTTTATAGTTAAGACCGTATTGATAAATTAGGGTATCGACTACTTTCTAACCAGTCTCTGGATGTCCCTCCAACCTATATCGGTCCTGAAGTGCAGGTTATTGCCTTCTATTGACACGCGTGCGATCGCTTCGTTCGCTCTGTTCTGCGCCTCCACCACATCTTTTCCTTCGCCCACCACATAGAATAGCCTGCCCCCGTCGGCATAGTACTTGCCGTCTACCACCTTGATTCCAGCCCCATAGACCTCGATACCTTCGGTGGCCATTACTTCGTCGAGCCCGTATATCCTTTTGCCTCTTACAGCCTCGTAGTTGTCTGGGTATCCTTTTGATACCCCTGCAACGGCCACCCGGGACTTCTTGTCGTGCTCTATGTTGGTTGTCCAGAGCTGGCCTGCAAGCGTAAGCTTGCCTATCTCGAATAGGTCGGACCTTATTCCTGGTGCGACGACCTGCCATTCTGGGTCACCAGGTCGGCAGTTGAACTCGATAATTTTGACGGCTGGTTTATCGTCTCTCATTACCACCATGCCGCCCAGGTACAGAATCCCTTTGTAGGTCCTGTTTTCCAGATCCATGCCGAAAATTGTCCGCTTGAAGATGTTCTTTATCTGCAGCATTATGTCTGGCGTGATTATCTTCGGATGGTTGCTGCAACCCATCCCACCTGTATTCTTTCCGTTGTCCCCGTTGTTCAATCTTTTATTGTCTTGTGCGTCGCCCAGATACTTCCAGGTCTGGCCATCGCTGATGCAAAAGCTTGAAAACTCCTCGCCTGGCGTGCCGTCGTCGTTCTTGAGCCACTCCTCGACCAGGAATGACTCCCCTGTGCCGTCCCTATTGAATGCCCTCATCTGATCCATGGCCGCTATGGCTTCTGCTTTCGTCCTGGCCGGAAGGGCTCCTTTCCCGTCGCAAAGAGCGCATCGTTTTATGAAACGGTCCTCGTCTGGTGCATCACGGATGAACAGAAGGCCAGAATCAGCTGACACGAACCATTTGTGCCGCGGCTGGGGCAGATAATTTTTGCGGCCGAAATAGCGCGCGAACCCCTTGTCATATTCCAGTATGCCCGCGCTGGCGCTTGGCCCAAGGGTGGAGATGCCAGCGGTTGTTAGGATGTCGACGACGCCAGCCTTGACCGCCTTTTCGTGCCCTACCTCGGCATAGGTAACCCCCTCGTCTTTGCATATCCTAAGGATCTGATCGGTGTCGGTAACGCTTACCCCTGGAAAGATTGTTACCGGCTTCGATTGCCCAATCTTTATGAAGTCATTTCCAGGTATCGCGATAGCACTCCCGACATGCGGGCTTTTCAGGAGTTCGTTGATTTGTACGTGCTCCCTTCCTCCTGCCCCTATTACCGCAACCCTTTCCTTCCTCATTTTATCCACTGCCAATGAGTAAGTTCAAATATAATAAGATGCGGGCAGCGGGATTTGAACCCGCGTTGTCGCCTTGGGAAGGCGAAGTTCTACCAGGCTATACTATACCCGCGGTTAGCGTATGTAGGATGGACGTCCCTGCTCTGGGGCCGGAGCTCCTTCCTGTGGGAACATGCCCATCTGTGGCATGCCGGCATTGGCCTGCCCGAGCTGCTTGATTATCTCGTCGGTCTTCTTTATTATCTTGTCCAGGTTGTTGGTACCTATTTTTATCCCCAGAACCTTGGAGAGCTCCTCGATCACCACCTTGGCCGCTGCTGCGTCGACTTCTAGCATGGCAGTCTCCCCCATCAGGCAGGCGGCATCCACCTTTCCTATCCTTGCAAATGCAGGGATCAGTCCTGCCGACCCCCATATCAGTCCCTTTGACTGGCCGAAGAGTATCTTTGTTCCTTTGAATCTGTTCACCACTTCCTTGCTCGTTGCGTTTCCGAATACCCTTCTCTTCTGGGGCATTCCCTCACCAGTGGTATATCCGCCGATAGTGTATATGAATTTGCATCCGTACTTCTCCTTTAGCAGCCGGAAGATCATGGAGTTGACTTCGTACTGCCCCTCTGTGCTGACGGCCTGCACATCGCCAGTTATTATTATCATGTCGGGGATTTTGCCCTTGCCTTTTGCCAGATAGATCGTGTTGTTGACCAACCTAAGCCTGCCGCTCTTCATCATCACCGCCTGGTGTGGGAAGTGGGGAGAATATATTGTCCCTATCCTTTTTGCCTTGAGCTCGCGTCGCAGATGTTCTGCGACCAGCTTGCCGACGTTGCCGATGCCCGGCATGCCGACTATGGCGGTGGGCGACTTGCCCGTCTTGACCTTTTTGAGTTTTATCGTTGTCTTCTGCATCGGAACACTATATCGTTGCCATTATGTCTTCCTTTTCCTTCTTAAGCTTCTCCTTCTCTATTTCGAAGACCCCCTTCTTCAGCTTTGTGTTTATAATTTCCCTTACCTTGTCTATCTTCGCCTCTGCATCTACATAGTCGGTGCCCTCTGCGAAGAGCCTGTACTTCGGTGCCCCTACATATCCCAGATCTACCCCCGTCTCCTTGATCTCCTTCATTATCCCACGCAGCTCTGTGGCGCCGGACTCGGTGTTGTAGGTTGATATGGTGGCTATGTAGGATACGAAGTATCTCTTTTGCTTCCTGTTTAGCTCCAGTGCCTTGACGAATGCATCGCGCACCTTCTTCGGGAGCTTTGAGTTGGCGAACTCGGGCGAGTTGGCCACGGCATTCTCCATCATGTTGGTGTAGGTGCCGAACTCCTGTGTTATTACACCTTCCAACTCTTCCTTTGCCTTCGCCTCCTTCTCCTTCTTTACCGTCTGCCAGAAGAGTGCATTGAGCCTCTTCTCCAGGTTGTAGGACCTTATCTTGTCCTTGGAGTCCTTGGTCGATACCCTCTTCAGGGATATGTCTATTGTCCCCTTTTCCCTGTCGACGCCATGCACAAAGCATACGAGCTTCTGGCCGTCGTGGATGTACTCCCTAATGTTCTTTATCCAGCCTGACGATACCTCCCTTATGGGGAGGAATGCCTCCACATTCTCGTATTCGATGAGCTTGCAGTAGGCACCGAAGTTCGTTATCTTGCTTACGGTTGCGATTACCAGATCGCCATGTCTTGGAAGCGTGTTGCCTTCCATAGGATTATACCTTTATCTCGATCTTCTTCTTCGAGCGGCCTCCGATTAACCTCTCGACCTTGTATTTGCATACCTTGCATTCGAGAAGGACCTTCTGCCTCTTGGAGAGTTTCTTCGGGTGTATCTTTGGCTCTACGCTGCCGACGAATCCTGCTATTGCCCTGTCGTGCCTCCTTGTCGCCTTAGACATCGCCCGCTGGGCACCCTTCGACGGCATCTTCACCACATGATTGGTGTGCTTGTTGCACTTGGGGCAGTAGGCCATTATCTCTTTTTGAATCTTCGTACAATTCACCTATTGTAATTCTCGCATATCGCGTTGCTTATCAGGTATGTTATGTCGGCCGCGGAGTCTTGCATGTCAAGTATCTCATCTTTCTTCAGCGGACCGAGCTTCCTCCCTGATGGAAGGATTATTTCCGGTATATCTGTTATGGAGCGCAGCAATTTATTACTTTTGATTTTGTTGTTTGACCCTATTTTATACTTGCTTGTGATTTCCAGGAGCTGGTTGTAGAACTCTGCCTCTGACCCGTCTAGCTGGGATGGGGGTTGTTTGTTGTAGGCCATATATAGGAATAGCTTCTGCTTTCTCTTCTCAAACAAACTCAGTAGTATCTTTTCCATGTTTGACCGTTGAGGCTCTGTCAGCTGTGACTTTTCCATGTATTCTATGATGTCCTGGTAGAAACTCTTGCTCAGTTGAAGTAGTGAATTCGTCTGCTTCTCCTTTTGGCAAAGATTCCAAATATAATCGTAAGATATGCTTTCTCCCATACTCCAGACCCCACAGTTCCGCTATTCGCTCTCTCTTATATATATGTAATATAATCAAAACAACTTAAATATAACCAATACCGGTTGCGTTACTTTAGGTATTACCGGAAGTGAGGGGTTAAGTCGGTTTTAAGGAAGATAATAGCGAGGAGTGGATTTGAACCACTGATCTCCGGGTTATGAGCCCGGCGGGCACTCCAGACTACCCTACCTCGCTTCGATTGATAAGTAGAACTCTAAAACTATTAAATACCAGAGGATTGTTTAAAGTGTACTCCGGCCTCCTCAAAATCCTTGATGGTGTCAACAGACCTCCAAAACTTGTCGTGTACCTGAAATCGGAAGAAACCGAGCATTCCTGCCTTCGCAAGCTCCGGAAACACATCCTTCTCAAGACTCCCCGAATCAGGGAGGAATTCAAACACCTTGTCACTCAACCAGTAGAAACCGGCATTTATCCAAACATCCTTAAGCAACGGCTTTTCGATGAAACCCGTGACCTTATCATTGAAAGTCTTGACTACACCATAGGGCGATATCATAGGGACAAGTGCAATCTTCGCTACAAACCCATCCTCCGCCGAAAGCATTGGGGAAAGATCAAGATCAGTCATTATATCCCCATTAGCCAAGAGAAAATTTCCAGTGGCAATCATTTGGCGCGCCGCCTTTAATGCTCCTGCCGTACCAAGCGGCTTCTCCTCTATAATCACCTTTACATCGATGCCTTCATAATCAGAGAAGTGCCTCTGTAGCTCACCATTTTTATATCCACCAAGGACGATAATCTCTTTTATGCCGAGCTTCCTGAAAAGATCTATCTGGTAATCAATGATCGCCTTGCCATTTATCCTGACAAGGGGTTTTGGAACGCTGTCGGTAAGAGGTCTAAGCCTCTTTCCCTCCCCACCAGCAAGTATAACTACCTTCACGAGAAGAGATTTAATAACTAGCTATAAAACATATACTGCTAATTGAAGGAGATACTCATGAGTTCGTATAAGCACATAAGAGCAACGATAATAGCCGAATACAAAGGACGCCCCCAGGTGTACAGGGAGAAGTTGATGAAGTGGGCGGCAGAAGGGACGGCTGTAAGAGTAGAACGGCCGACCAACCTGGCCAGGGCAAGGAAGCTGGGCTACAAGGCAAAGCAAGGCGTTGTTGTAGTTAGGGTAAAGGTAAGTAAGGGAAAGTCGAAGAGAAGAATGCCTTCAGGCGGAAGGAAGCCATCGAAGAGCGGCAAATACTACACAAGGTCAAAGTCAATGCAGGCGATAGCGGAGGAGAGGGCGACGAAGAAGTTCGTCAACACTGAGGTGCTCAACTCCTACTTCGTGGGTGACAGCGGTACCCACAGTTATTATGAGATAATAATGCTCGACAGAGAGAGCCCGGTCATAAAGGCAGATCCGTCCTTCTCAAGGGTCATAGCGATGAAGAACAGGGCGGTAAGGGGTCTGACTGCGGCAGGAAGGCGCCACAGGGGACTTCTGGCGTAGTTTCATTACTGTCGGAGTCACACACAACTGTTAAATATCCTCTCAGACGCGGATTCTAAAGGCGACTAGGATGGGAACCGCAACTCTGCTTAGGCAGAGTAAGTGCTGGGTGGGCCAATGAGCGCGTTCGCCGAAATAGATCTGGCGAAACTAAATGACCAAGAGATAGCATCAATTGCGCATCAGGACGAAACTATTCACAAAATAGGCGACCTACTGAGGATAGGAAGCGAAGGAAACACGGATTTCGCGTCTGTGAAATTGGAAAAGCCCCAATTCGACAGGCTGCTCGAAAACGGCGAGTTAGAAAAGATTAGTAGGGGACTAAGGGACTTTCACAAAGACAAGATCGCAGACATAAAGTATGAATTCAAGCCAAACGGAAGCCCAGAGATAGGGACCGTAAGGGTTGCTGTAACCAGTCGTCCCTCTATACCAGACGGCAGACGGGCAGGCATAGAGGTGCTGTACAGCGCCACCCATTCCATCAGCAGCTTGGTCAGAAAGTAAGGCAAACCCGCTCCTACGTCGAGAGACCCACCGACAGCCCTATATATTTGAATAGGCGTAATGGTAGCAGTGATAGAATGCTCTTTTACAGCGATTTTCGCCTAGTAATAGAGAGAGTTACCAGAATGTATAAATATAAGTTCAGTCAAATATACATATCTCCTTCCCCGGTGCGCTAATGTCTAAAAATAAGAATAACAAGAGAAAGGTTTCTGCCCACCGAAAGGTGGCAGGGAAATCCGTTGCAAAGAGGGTATCCAAGCCGAAAGCAACGCCTGCCGCGGCAAGGGCAAAGATTCACTCTCAAAAAAGAGCAGTCAAGACCACCCTCAAAGCGGTCAAGGGTAAACTAGCAACGCCAAAGGCGCCCACGGTCGAGCCAAGCAAGAAGGTAAACAGGAGCATAATGCCTCCTGACGTGGTCAAGAGAGAGATAGAGACTCTGTTGGCAAACGAGAAGGTCAACGAGTACCTGAAGAGGAATGTTAGCAAGACAGCCATAGACGTACTCAACATGCTCTCCTCTCCCAAGACCGATGAGCACCTGGCGGAGCAGCTGGGCCTGAAGATAAATGCCATAAGGAGGATACTCAACATAATGCAGGGCTACGGGATAACCAACTACTACGTCTCTAAGAATACTAAGGGGTGGCTCTCCTTCGCATGGTATGTCAACACGACAAAGCTAAACCAGTTCCTAAATGTGGTCAATAGCGCAGAGCAGGAGAATGCAGTGATAAACAGCACATGC
Source organism: uncultured Microcaldota archaeon (assembly GCA_963760035.1). GTDB lineage: Archaea > Micrarchaeota > Micrarchaeia > Micrarchaeales > Micrarchaeaceae > JAJYUY01. The sequence goes on from CAVXBR010000025.1 coordinate 53,776, forward strand.
AACGACTACTTCCTCTGCAATGACTGCTACAAGAGTGATATGCTATTGTACACGTTCGACGCCGCCTTCGAGTCTAATTTTAAATGCAACTGCGGCAAGAACCTGGCAAGGATGGACAAGACGGAGGCAGAAAAGATGCTTAATGCGACCCGTTGACCTCTATGGTAACCTCGGATTCTAGGATTCTATCTAATGGATTCCATCCAGACGCCGGAACCAAGACAATCGGTAAGAAGCCGGAATATCTTGTTCACACGGAACTGGAAACAGCCACTGGCCTTATAGGCACCTCAATAAGCATGGTGGCCGTGCAACAGCAGATTATGGAACTTTCCCGAACCAACCTAGACGCCCTGCTCAAGGGCGAGCCAGGAACGGGCAAGGAGCTAGCAGCAAAAGCAATATACCATTTATCAAGAAAATCGGACGAAACCAACGGGAAAAAATTTGTAATAGTCAACTGCCCTGCCATACCGAAAGAGCTGGTGGAATCGGAGCTATTCGGCTATAGGGGGAGGTCCTTCACAGGGTCCGCGCCTGTCGACAGAGAGGGCAAAATAATGCAGGCGAACGGCGGAGTATTATTTTTTGACGAAATAGGAGAACTCGAATTTGGCATCCAATCAAAAATACTTAGACTCCTCGGGGAAAGAGAGATAAGCATGATAGGCAGTGCCGAATCCCAAAAGGTCAATGTGCGAATAATAGCCGCCACCAACAAGAACCTCGAAAAAGCAATACAAGATCACCAGTTCAGAGAGGATCTCTTTGACCGACTAAACGCCGAGGTTGTAGAAATGCCTCCCCTCAGGGAGAGGAAGGACGACATAGATAGGCTAACCTGGTATTTCGCCGATAGGCACAAACCCCTAAACACCGAGCTGGTTGGAATAAAAGAGGAAGTTTTCGAGCTCCTCCATATGCAACCATTCGCCGGGAACGTGAGGGAGCTGGAGCACTGTGTCCACAACGCCGTGCAAAAGCAGTACGCAGCGGATCAGGACAATAAGATGGTTCTCGACCCATTCTACATAGCAAGATTCAAGTTCAGGGAAGGTAAGCTAAGCACAGAGTTAAAATTCGACCTCGACGCAAAAAGCCACCCCCTAACAATAGGATCAGACGATGGCCTGACACCAACCGAGATTGTAAAGAAGCGGATGCTCCTGCAAGCATTGTCAAGAGTCAAATGGAATAGGTCCGCAGCGGCAGCACTCGCTGGTATAGGCCGGCAGACTGCTTACAATTGGATGAAGAAATTTGGCATACTCAAACCGCCGAGCAAATATGACAGATCAAGCACAACGCAAACACCAGTGTCTAACAACGGAAACGGACATCTGGCCGAACCGGTAGAAGTCCAGCCCGCCCGGAACGGCGAAGCCGAGAAACAAAGAATTCTAGAGCAAATGAAGAAGAGCGGAGGCATAGTGCCGGACGCCGCAACCGTTCTTGGTGTAAAATCTGGTACACTGTACGGACTGATACGGCGCCATGACCTGTGGGAGGCAGTTGACAAGATAAGGAACGAGAGCCACCCTATAAGCCCCTCCTAGCCCTTCTCCTCATAAATTCTGTGCCGCTGGGGCAGCCAAAAAGTGACGGGATTCCGCTAAACCTCCTGATACCGCGGCTGAGGGTAAAAGTATATAAACCATTCCAATAGAAGTATTATCACTTAAGTGCCGTTTTTTCCGACGTCGGCATATTAACCACCTACGGTAAGTTCGCGATGCCACACAAAGGTTCTTTGCAATTCTGGCAAAAGAGGCGCGCCAGACAGCGCCTCCCGAGGCTGCGCTCTGCCCCTATATACATAAAACAGCCAGCGATAACCAATCTGGTATGCTACAAGGTCGGAATGGGCCATGTATCCATGACCGACGACACCGAGGCTCCCTCAAAGGGTCAGGAGATAAGCAGGCCATGCACCTTCGTCGAGATTCCAGAAACGCACGTCTACGGGGCACGATTCTACTCAAGGAACGAGATAAGCCACTACAAGCAGACCTCAATGGAAATTTACTCCAAAGAGGTCGCAGACAAGTTCAAGCTGAAGACCAAGTCAAAGCACACGCTCGAGAACGTCAAGGCAAAGCTGCCCGAGTTCAAGGAGATCACGATCCTGCTGGTTGCCAACGCCAAGGAGGCTCCAACGGGACAGCACCACCGTGTTAGGTACGAGTCAAGCCTCGGAGGAGCAAACCTCGAGGAGAAGCTCAAGTTCGTAACGGCCAACATGGGAAAGCCCGTAACACTGAACGACGTGTTCAAGAGCGGCGAATACATTGACATAGTATCAGTGACAAAGGGCAAGGGATGGGCCGGAACCATAAAGAGGTTCGGGACAGCCAGGCTCTACCACAAGGCCACCCAGAAGACCAGGCATATCGGAACTCTAGGCCCATTCACTCCGGGCAAGGTCCTATTCACCGTTCCCCAGGCAGGGCAGATGGGATTCAACTACAGGACCGAATACAACAAGCGCATACTTAAGATAGGCAAAAAGGAAGAGTCAGCTTCCTACACCCCAAGCTCTGGATTCCAGAACTACGGAAAGATGGCGAACGACTTCCTCATGATTGACGGCTCGATACCAGGACCGGCAAAGAGGCTCGTAAGGCTTAAGAAGTCAGTCACGAATAGGAACGCCAAGGCGATTAAGGAGCCTAAGGTAATCTACATATCAACGGTGCAACGCAAATGACCGACACCGACGTTTTCTCGATTGACGGAAAGAAGAAGGGATCGGTAGCGATTCCCGATATCTTCGAGGAGATGGTCAAGCCGGAACTCATACTCAGGGCGGTCAACGCCGAAAATACAAGGAGGCTGCAGCCGCAAGGTCATAATCCAATGGCAGGTATGGACACCACCGCCATGTACTACGGTGCCATGCACTCCTACAGAACAGGAAGGCACATGGGTATCGCCATACGCCCCAGGCAGAAGCTCGGAGGCGGCCAGCAGGGAATGGTAAGGCGTATTCCGTCATCGACAAAGGGTCGCAGGGCACATCCCCACAAGATAGAGAAGACGCTCATAGAGCAGATGAACAAGAGGGAGTATACAAAGGCGATTGGCAGCGCCATCGCGGCAAGCGTCTCCCAGGAGACAAAGAAGCCCATCGTAGTTACCAATGAAATGGAGTCAATAAAGAAGACATCAGAGGTTGTAACACTCATAAGGAACCTGAAGCTCGGCGCAAAGCTAGACAACGTCGACAAGCGCGTGAGGAAGGGGCTCAGGAGAAGCGGAAAGAGGAAGAGCTATACCCATGCGATACTCATGGTGGTCAGCAAGGAGAGCCCTGCGTTGAAGTCGGCCCGCAACATAGCTGGCGTTGACATATGCATGGTCAACAAGCTCTCCACAGGACTCCTGGCGCCAGGGGGAAAGCCAGGAAGGACAGCCATTTGGAGTGAGTCCGCCCTCAACGGCCTTCAGGCAGCGGTATCAAAGATAAGACTGGATGATTTTGAATGACACTCAACTACCCACTTGCAACCGAGAAGTCCATTGCGGTCATAGAGAAAGGAAACATCATAACCTACATGGTCGACTTCAGATCGAGCAAGGCCGACATAAAGAAGGAGTTTGAGGAGAGATTCGGCGTCAAGGTCGCGGCGGTGAGAATCGCAACGACGCCGAGGAACGAAAAGAAGGCTTTCATAAAGCTCGCGAAGGGAAGCAAGGCAAGCGACATCGCGATGAAGCTCAAATTGGTGTAATGAATGGGAAAGAAGCTCCACCAGCAAAGAAGGGGAAAGGCGTCTAACGTATACATGAAGCTGCCCGGCACCTTCGACATCAGCGTCGGCTATGCATCCCCATCAACATCAGAAAAGGTAGGAGAGATCGTCGAGTTCATAAATCATACGGGCCACACGGCACCGCTCATGAAGCTCCTCTACGAGGACATGAGCGAAGGCTACCTGCTGGCGCCGGAAGGCGTAAAGACGGGGGACCGTATCCACATTACCGGAAACCAGAGGTTCTCTCTCGGAAGCGTCATAAGAATAGGAGACATCCCAGAGGGAGTCCCCATATTCAACATAGAGTCAAGGCCTGGAGACGGAGGCAAACTGGTCAGGAGCGCGGGAGGAACGGCAACGGTGTCGGCGCACCTGGGCAAAGTGACAACAATTCAACTACCATCAAAGAGTACAATCTCGCTGCCGAACGAATGCAGGGCGCAGCTCGGCATAGTGGCAGGTGGCGGAATAGTGGACCAACCTATTGTAAAGGCAGGAAAGAACCACTACCGCATGCACGCGATAAACAGAACCTGGCCAACGATAAGGGGAGTAAAGATGAATCCGGTCGACCACCCGTTCGGAGGAAAGCAGCACCACAAGGGCAAGAGCTCGATGACCTCAAGGAACGCACCTCCTGGAAGAAAGGTCGGTCACATTGCGGCGAGCAGGGTAGGAAGGAAGAAGCGATGATCACATGGCAGAACGAATAGCATACAGGGGCCTCACTCCTTCCGAGTTGGCTAAGCGCGACATGACTGATTATCCCAACATGGTTACCGCAAGGGAGAGGAGGACCATAAAGAGGAACGGACTTGAATACAGGAAGCTGATAATGAAGGTAGACGCCCATATCGCGTCGAAGTCGACAAAGTCGATAAAGACCACCATAAGGGAGGCAGTCATATTGCCAAGGTGGATCGGGCTCAAGTTCGAGGTCCACAACGGAAAGGAGTGGAAGCCTGTCTTTGTCACGGCAAACATGCTCGGCCACAGGTTGGGCCAATATTCTCACACTACAAAGAGAGTCATACACTCCGATCCCGGAATAAGGGCCACAAGAGGAAGCAAGTTCCTGGCGATGAAATGATTAGGTACTCGTACAACAAGGCAAAGGAGGGAGTCATATTCGCAGGAGTCAAGGACATCAACGCCAGCTTCAAGGACCTCTGCAACGTCTGCGACTCGATACGTTACAAGTCAGTTGCATCAGCAACGCTTATGCTCGAGCAGGTCGAGGCAGGCAAGCTTGCCATACTTTACAGGAGGCACAACAGGTACATGGGCGACCGCCACGAGCTCGGAGGCAAGAAGGGGAGGTGGCCGAAGAAGTGCGCCGGACTTGTCAGGAAGGTGCTGGTCAATGCTACGGCGAATGCCCGCAACATGGGAGAGGAGCCTGATGACATGATCGTCGTCCATGCAGCCGCCAACAAGACGACCACTGTGCCAAGAAGGCCGCCCAAGGGAATCAGGTATGTAAGGACAGGAGGTTATGGTTATGTTCCGACAAGGAGAAGCGACATGGAGCTCGCCAAGATCGAGATAGGCCTCGCCTACCCGAAGGGGACGAAGAGGCCCGAGAAGAAGGCAGTGGCAGTCGCAGCCCCGAAGCCGGCAGCTGTGAAGCCGCAGCAGGAAAAGAAGGCGACAGAAGTGACTTCCAAGGCGGTTGAGCCAAAGGCTATTACCGCCCAGGCAGCAACAAAATAATGGTGTATTGATTGGCAATAGAGAGAAAATTCATCGAGGATTCGATAATAAAGCTGAACATCTCGAAGTACCTCGCGGTTGAACTTACCAGGGCGGGCTTCTCAAGGATAGAGATTCAGAAGACCCCCATACTCACAAGGATAACGGTCTACGTACTCAACCCCGGCAGGGTAATCGGAAGGTCCGGCAAGACAATAGATGCGATAACCGAAACAATCAAGAACAAATTTAAGGTAGAGAATCCGCAGATAAATGTCATGGAGGTGCAGAACAAGATGCTCGAGCCCCTTCTCGTGGCGAAGAGCATAACAGAGAAGCTGGAGAGGAACATGAACGCCAGGCGCATAATACAGCAGTCACTTAGGGAGATTATAGAGAACGGGGCACTGGGCGCAGAGATAGTTGCCACCGGAAAGCTCGCAGCTAAGGGAGCAAGGGCGAAGTGCATAAGGAAGATAATTGGCTACATACCCAAAGCGGGAGACGTTACCGAACTGGTCATGGAAGCCCAGGCAACGGCACACCCTAAGTACGGCGCGATAGGGGTGAAGGTACGCATAGTCCCTCCGGGAACGGTCTTCCCTGACAGAGAGATAAAGAAAATTGAGATACCAAAATCAATACTTAATAGTTAGTTGAGCGCATGTTTGGAGTGCTAGCGGCCGTGCTAATAGCGTTTCTATCGCTTTTCGTACCTGGAGTTCTACTCTCATTCATCCTTCTGAGGAAGACAGAGCTAAACACGTTCGAAATCGTATTCATCGGATTCATATTCGGTCTCATCGCGCCGGCCGCAATGACCTGGATGGAGTCCTATCTGATAAACTATATACATTTCTTCTCATTCTCCCTCCTTCTGTTCGAGGGCAACGCGCTTGTACTCACAATCATAGGGTTGGTCCTCGCCTACAGGGAAGGCCTCCTTAGCGACTTCCTCACATGGACAAAGGGGCTCTTCGGAATGGTTTCTACCCCTACCGCCAATGTCTCAAGGGAGCTTGAGCGGGTGAGAGCAGGTCTCTCCAAGTATGAGAGAGGAAGGGAGGTAATACTCAAACACACCGAAGAGGAGAGGGCTCTTGCCTCAAGGCAGCAGTCCGAGTTCGCAGCAGCGACCTTCAAGGCTGATGAGAAGCAGATGATGATCTACCAGCACAGGGACGCCCTAACGAAGCTGATGAAGGGAAACCTGGCAGAGGAGAGGGCGCTAGCCGAGTCACTTGAAGGCGCAAGGTACAGAGAGGCAAAGCCCCACTGGATCGTGTGGGCCGTTCTTCTCATACTTATACTAGTCACATTCTACACCAGAATCCTAAACATAAGCATCGCACCGAAGTTCTTCGAGTTCGATCCCTACTTCGACATGATCGATACCCACTATGTATTGACCTATGGCCATCAGCTGCTTAATGACCCGTCGGCATGGCCCGTCGTGGTTGGGGGCACAAACCATAGGATAGAACCGATAGTGCCCTACCTTGAAGCTTATTGGTACAGCCTTGCCAACGCGATAAAGTTCCACTACACCACATTCAACACAAACCTCATGGCCTACGTAGGCAGCATATACCCGCCCATAACTGCGGGACTCCTGGTCTTTGTTGTATTCGTGCTCCTTTACCACGAATATGACGAGAAGATAGGCCTCATAGGCGCGGGCCTCGCGGCGACGATGCCTACCCTCATATCGACATTCATATCAGGGGAGCAGCTGGTAGAACCATGGGGCATAATGACGCTCTTCTTCTTCGTGATGGCCTACATGCTTGCCGTAAGAAACATGAAGAACAAGCGGCTCGCCATCCTCGCCGGAATAGGCTTTGTATCCACATTCCTTGGCGCACACTACTACACTGTCACAACAGGAGTGCTTGCGCTTTACATAGTCATCCAGGGGGGCATAGAGATAGTGAGGGGCCACGACCTGACAGACTTCTACAAGATGAACGGCGTAGTTTTGGTGGTAATCGCCATCTTCCTCGCCATATTCATACCCTACGGCTCGACCCTGCAAAACAGGATACCGAACCTTCTTGGGATACCATTTACAATCGCCGCTCCGCTCTTCGCGCTCATCATGATATTCGTGATGGAGTTCCTGATCAAGAGGGGGTTGCCAAAGGTAAAGCACAGCGCGACCTTGCTTCCAAAGCTCCTAATAACAGTGATCGCCCTTGTCACCCTGACAGGCCTCTCCTACTTCGTCCTGGGAAGCACCTTCACCGACGTGCTGATGATTGTCATCTTCCCGATATGGGCATTTGCCATCGTGGTATTCCTGCTTGCAGTGACAAAGCGCATAACGATAGAGTCAGACATCCTCTGGAGGGCCACATTGCTCATAGTGCTTGCGGCAGTGGTCGTCGCCATAATAGCGGTCTCCCCCATAAGGCACTCGCTCAACAGTTACATAGAGCTCAGCACCAGGTTCACAACACCCTCCAAGCCCCTCTTCATGACGGTGCAGGAGTACATGCCCACTGGTTTGCTATACAACTTCGCCTCTGCCGGCTTCGGTCCCATAGGAATATCGCCACTCATATACATAATCTGCGGCCTCTCCATATTCATAATACTGCTCGCAATGCTCTACAGGAAGAGCAAGACAGGGGTGCTTTACCTTGCCATCGCCGCCCCGCTGATGACGGCAGGATTCATAGAGGTCAAGTACCTGCCGCACTTTGGCGTTGCCTACATAATGCTCTTTGGCATACTTCTTGGCGAGCTGCTGTATCTCGCCCAGGCGAAGTGGAAGCTTTCTGACTACGGAAAGCAGGACAAGATAAGCCCTGCCGTCTACCAGAACGCGGCCCCGATCGCCTTCCTGATACTGATGATAGGCGCATTCTTTGTCATAGGCGCCATCGCCGCGGCTGCCTTCATGGCCTTCGCGATATACAAGTACTTCATAAAGCAGCAGAAGTCCAACGCCTACATCGGGATAATCATTCTTGGCATCATAATGCTGGCACTGTGCGTATTCCCGACATTCCGGCTTGGCGAGGCTTCCTCTGCCATAGGCGCAATCAACGCAGCTGCAGTTGTATCCGGTTCGCCCAGCATCAATGCGGCCTGTGCAACGCTGCAGAACAGAAGCAACTCATTCGGCACCTCTGTCTACTGCAACCTCATCCCGGCCTACTGGCTCAACGCCATGAGCTGGATAAGGCAGAACGCAGGGCCTCTCGCCCCGCGAATACTCTCCTGGTGGGACTACGGCGACTGGATAAACTGGTTCGGCAACTCCAACGCCGTGCTAAGGGGAGACAACGCAGTGGCCAGCGAGGACTATGCGGTAGCTGCCCAGTACGTGCTGGGGCCCAAGTACAACTCGACACCGCAGTCGCTGGCAGGGTACATGAACAGCAACCAGTCGAAGTACATACTGTTCGACCAGGACCTCATAAGCAAGTGGGGCGCGCTCAACTTCCTCGGCTGCGTAAACGACAATTTGACATCATTGCAGTATGCGATCCAGCAGGGCAAGCAGCAGAGTCCAGCCCAGCCCTACACGCTAGGCACATCGGCCTGCGAACAGGCCCACGACCCACAGTACGCAGCCATACCGCTTTCGATATTCCAGAGCGGCTCGACCCAGAGCAACATAAACAACTACTGCAGCATAACCAGCGCAAACTCGCTTTATGCCACTGCATTCCTCATAACAGGCAGCAGCCTGTCCAACCAGAGCGCCTGCGTCGAGCTTCCCTACAAGGCAACGACAAACTCGCAAAACGGTGTGCTGCAGATGTTCAACACCAACGGCACCAAGATGAACGCTGTGTTGCAGGAGAGTCAGTACCTGGGCGTCCAGAACATCCAAAATACGCCCTACGTTCTCTTCCTGGTGATATATCTGCCGGACGCCAATGGCACGGTCCAGAATACACCATCGCAGTTCTACAACTCCAACTTCTACAGGGGCTTCTTCACCGGACAACTACCTGGATTCAAGCAGGTCTACCCGAACTACACGACAGGAACGAACTTCGTGAACTTCACTCAGGCGATAAGGATCTATGAGCTCGTCAACTACACTGGAGGCACGCCACCGGTGCCGCCGAAGCAGGCATGGATAACCAACAACGACCTGATGCCCTGACGGAAAGCCGGCGTAACCAATAAATAAGTCAATAGACAAGATATCAAAAGTGGGCTTGTAGCTCAGTCTGGTTAGAGCGCTGCTCTTATAAGGCAGATGTCGAGAGTTCAAATCTCTCCAGGCCCATTGTCTATTCCTCCAAAAGTCTCTTAAGTCCTGCAAGAACTGATATTTCGAAGGGCCCTTCTAGGAATCCTTTCCTAACCCATTCAAAATAAGTTAGCCTTGTCTTATTTGCCTCTAATGGTTCATACGTATACCTGACCCTATAAGGGGAGTCTATCTGCTCCATCTCAAAAATCCGGTCAGGCACAAAGGCAGTAACTACGTATTTTGTCCATTTGCCCATCTTATCGACATTTCTATATTCAGTACCTAAACGTATCTTCGACTCATTAGTCTCCTCTTTGACCATTCCAGGAACCCATAGGTTGGTGTTCTTTGGATTAATAGTAAATTTAAACACCTTCTTAATCGGAGCGTTTATTTCTACCGATACCCTATTCTCCTTCATCTTGGTCGGATCCTTAAAGGCCAACGAGTTGGTTCCGCCACACACAATACAACGATAAATTATCCTCTTGTCCTTTGCGATTATTCTGATTTGAGAATTTGTCCCTTCAATGAGCGGTTGAGAGCACCTTTTGCATATCTGCGCTGCAATCCGCTTACCAATTTTCACCTTGTAGTGCCTTCCAATCTCCTCCAGCAGCCTGATATACCCCTCCGACAGCTCTCTGTCCTCAGGAAAAGCGCGCACTGCTGCGTCGTATAAAATTTCGATCCTTTCGGCTGCGACCTTCCTTATCACGCCCCTTGCCTCCGGCATGGAGTCACATCAAACCCATGTGCCTGAGCCAGTCGTCTACCGAGTCCTCGATGGCCTTGCTGTCCCTTATGGTTATCAGGTTACCCATGCCCTCCACAGGATTTTTCGAAGGTATGCCGTAGAACAGGCGGGCAAGCCTGGAGGTCTCATCATCTGCCACCGCTATCTTCTTCGCCTTCACGATGTTGGCCCTTATCGGTATCTTTGCCGCGTTGCCTATGGCAATCAGGTACCTGTTGGCTTCGTTGAAGTGGCCCACAATGTCCAGGAGAGGGCGGTAGTCGTAGACCTTCTGTTCGTCTATCCCTGCTCCGTCTATGAAGGCAATGCCATCGAACTGGGCGGTGGTCATGTCTTCCGGTCTTATGTCTGCCCTGACCAAGGCTCCATGGGTTCCTATGCCACCCTTGCCGTAGCAGGCGATCTTGTAGCTTACACCCCACTTGTCGAATATGAGCTTTACCAGCGATAGGCTTTCATCCTTGAAATCCTTTTGGGGGATGAAGATCGCGATTCTCATGGTATCAGCTTTCCATGTAGGGCGCTAGGAAGTAGGAGACGGTCGCGTCGCCTATCTTGTACTCTACCTTCACCGGATCCTCTGTCTTAAGCGAGAGGGTCATGGCACCGCTTGACGGGCACGCCCTGATCATGCGCTCCAGATAGTCAAGGTTGAATGTGGCGCTGCAGGGCTTCGTCACCGTCATCTTCTTTACCACATCAGCGTTGTTAACGTGTTCCTGTTCCATCTCACCTGCGTCGCCCTTTGCGACGACGTAGAACGAGTCCTTTTCGGTCTTGAAGCCGACATGGCTTGAAAGCAGGCTTGCATCCTTGAGGACCTCCTTTATGGTGTCCGACTTGAGCTCCACCACAGACTCAAACTCTATCTTGGGTTCCTTGTCCGGCTCCTTCTTGACGTCGATCATTGGAAGCTTGTACCTCCTCTTGCTATTCTTCCCTATGAACTCAAGCACGAACTTGTTGCCGCTGTCCTTCATAACCAGCGACTCTCCCTGACGAGAACTGGCAAGTATGTTGCCCAGGTTCTCCAGGTTGAGGCCAACACCAGTGCTCTTCTCCACTTCAAACTTGGAGAAGGCCTTGTTGGGCATGAAGAAGGAAACCATGCTTATGCTGGACGGATCCATTGCCTTGAGAGATATGCCTTCCTTGGTTATGCTGAACGAACCCTCATCAATGAGGCTCACTATGGAGTCTATGCAACTCTTCCAGTAGCGCGCATCGTCTATCTTAATCTCGAACATACCATCACACAATTAGCACTATTATTGAGTAGAAAAGGAATAAAAAGATGTCCTCCATTCGATAGTATCGGAAGTTGGCATCCTAGTCCCGCCAAAAGCAGAAGAGATGGACAATCAGGCCCGCCAGAAGCAAAAACAAATAAGAAACCGACGCATCATAAGAAAGCTATGTTCTTCAGGAGAATCATAATCAGGAGGCGCGTTATCCACCCGGACAAGGCAAAGATAAGATTTACGGACGGCCAGTCCGTAAGCCTGATGGGAAGAAAGTTCGTGATAACGGTAAGCCAGGACCCCTCTGCCAAGTACTCAACGGCAAGGATCAGGGATGGCATAGTAAGAATAAGGCTCAGTGCCGAACTGAAGCAGGCCCACAAGGATAAACACGTATCGAATCTGGCCCGGAGGGCGATTACAAGGGCGCTACTGCCTGTTCTTGAGGGGCGCGTCAGGCAGTTCAATGACCTGCACTTCAAAGCCGAGCTCGGTTCCGTCAGACTAAAGGACAACGTGAGCAACTGGGGCAGCTGCTCAAGGAAAAACAACATAAACCTTGACTTTAGGCTGCTCTTCGGGCCGCAGGAGATAATGGATGCGGTGATAGTGCATGAACTTGCCCACACAGCGCACAGAAATCATTCAGGCGAGTTCTACACCGTGCTGCTCTCCATAATGCCCGACAACAAGGAGAGGCTCAGGTGGCTCAGGGACAACGGGCAGAAGCTCTCCGCGGAGGGGTCGGGAGCCATAGTCTACCCTCCTGTTGAGAATAAAGAACCCGCCCTAAACGATGGTATTTAAGCAGTGGCAGAACATTAAGATAAAAAGGCGAAGAACATGAAGAACTGGAGGAAAAACATTTTGGAACACCATTTGGATACGGCGCTCATATTACTTGAGTTAGTTCTAAGCGTGGTATTCATCTCAATAGGATATCTTACAGGAAACATATATTTTAGGGGAGTGGGAGTAGGATTGGTAATTGCTTGGGTGACAAGTGCAATAGCCTATTTATACAAGAAAATGGCAAAATAATGAGCAACGAAGAGCCATGACCTTCACTTCCCAGCCTATAGGCAGGCGTTTCTCTGCTACCAAAACAATAAAGAAAGAAAAGAGGTGCCCTCGATTTGAGGGCAGCCGAAGAAAAATTTAGTTTATGTTCACTCCAGACTCCTTGACGGCCAGATCTATCTTGTGCCCTATGTAGAATCCTATGTAGAACAGTACAAAGAGTACGACCGCGCCAAGGAAGAATCCGACTATGGTGGTAAAGGCCACGACCCCAAGGACCGCGAAGAAGACCGCATAGCCCATGGCACCGAAGACGCCACCGACAATGTCCTCTATCCAGTAGACCTTGGTGAGGTTGCTCTTTATGTAGTCGACCAGAAGGGCTATCACGATAAGCGTAATCGCCGCTATCCAGAAGGGAGCGCTTCCTGCGTTTGGCTGCAGCGTGGTTATGTGCCCCGCCCTGTATATGAGAAGGTTCAACCCTCCCAAAAACGTTATCACGGATGCGATAATGGCCACTATCGCTGATTTCTTGACCCAGTGCTCGTGCTTGTTCTCATCCTGGGAAGAACCTGAAGTTCTTTTAGGCATAAATTCACCAGATAGACTACATAACTCAGTCTTTTAAGAGTTGCTGTAACCCGGCTAGAAATTCCTATAGTTCAGTCGTGCCCGTTCCAGAACCTCCTTCTCGGATGGCAGGGCAGATTGGGCGCCGTGCACCTCTATTATATGGGAGGCCATCGAAGAGGCAATCCTTGCGGCATATACGTAGTCCTTCCTTCTGAGGTAGCTCGCGACGAAGGCCGCGGCATAGGAGTCGCCCGCTCCTGTATTATCCACGACCTCCTTGGGCTTGCAGGCCTGCACCTCAACCCTCTTGCCATCGAAGAAGAGGATGCTTCCATCCTTTCCGACCGTCTCAACCACCAAGTCCACTCCGAATATTTTCCCAACCTCTGATATGTCCAGACCGAGCTTGTGCTTCAGCGCATCGGCCTCAATCTCATTGAGGAAGAGCATCTCGCTGTTATTCAGGCAGAGCTCCAGCTGGGCCTTGGTGTAGTGGTCAAGTTCATGGGCCGGGGCGAAGACCCGCAGCGGCTCTTTCGCCCTGCTTAGGAGAATGCTGTTGAGCTCAGGTGAGCTCGAGGTGCAGAATAGAACTTCGCTGGAAGAGTTATCGAGCACAGAAATAGAATGGCTCTTGTAGCCCTCGAACTCGTGGTGCAGCGGGCCCTCATAGAAATAGGTCTTGGAGTCGTTGATGTTGGTGAAGACGAAGGCCATGGGCGTGTCATGGATTTTGCTCTCCAGGAGGCCGCCGTGGCTGAGCTTCTGCGTGGCCATGTAATCATAGCCGCCTATATCCCTGAAGTCCTTCCCCACTGGCGCCACCAGCAGCGTATTGAGCCCGAAGACGCCAAGATAGCTTATCACGTTGGCGCCCCTGCCTCCAAAGCTCCTGCTCACGTGATTGAGGAGCGTGCAGGTCTTTGCATCCTTCTTTATCGTGCAGATCGCGTCAAAGGCAATCTCACCTATGCAGATTAGGTCATATCTTCCCATTGCAACCACCCTATCTATTCTAACCGCAATTAATGTTTTGCCTCCGAATCCGATACAGTAGGTAAGGGTTGATACCCATAAAGGTTTATAAGTCTTTTCAGAGTTCTGCTTACATGCCCATACAACCGAAGAGCCTTAGTCTGAGACACATATTCAACTTCTTCATACTATTGCCTCTTATTGTCTTCTTCTATACCAATTTCGCAAGCGCATTGAACCTGCCGACATTCAACGCCACCTTCCTGGACTACGGGGTGGCCCTGGCGCTGAGCGTGATCTTCTACATAGGGGCCATAAAATTCAGGGACAGGCTTTACCTGAAGGGAGAGATATCATTCGACACGGCATCGTTCCTAGCGGACATGCTGATATTCCCATTCATATTGCTATATCCTCCTATCATACCGAATGTCGTGGGGGCGGTCTTCCTGCCCATGGAGGCAAGCACGCTTGTGGCATCGGGAATCTATGCGATGGTGATATTGGCGCTGGACAGAAGGGGCCTACCAAGGCTGGGCAAGACCACCGGATTCTTCAGCGTCATCGCAACGATACTGATACTGGCCATAGTCCCTGTTGTGCTTTTCGTGCTCAACCGATACGTCAACCTTGGCATCGTAGTAAGTTACCTCTCCATAACCTACCTGTTCGGGCTTGGAATCTACACCTTCCAAACTCTGGTATACCGTGACAAGGTACGCATGAAGAGATTCAAGTTCCTATTCTGATACTGTTGGCGCGTATGAGAACTACCTGCCCCAAGGTTTCATGTCGAAGTAGAGCACAGCCGCTATGACAAGCAGGACGATGTCCTCGAGTGCGCTTATTGCACCTTTTATCAGGATCCCGATGTTGCTTACCTCTGGATGCCTGAGAGCAATGATATTATTGACCTGGATCTGGTTGCTTGTGTTTATGTAGTTGCCAATCAGTCCGGCAATTGCTATGGCGACGAATGCCACCGCCACAAGCTTTTCCAGCTTCCTAGTGTCCCTCTTCATAACACCCCCCATTCTGCCCTTCACAATGAGCATAACATTACGCCAAAATATTTAAGTTAAGCGGTATTGGGGCTGTTTCGATTCGAACGAGTAGAATCAAAGGCAGCCATCATACCACCTGAGGGAGATTTTTATAGGTTGGATGTCTAATCTCTGCTATGAGCTGGGTCGGGCTTATATTGATTATATTCGGGTTCACTCTTGTGTTTGGGCTTCTTATCGAAAGCTCTCTTGTGCTATCAAGTCCATCAAGAGTAGTAGTGGCAATCGGAGTTCTTTGTATGATCTTTGGCTTTTTTGAATTTTTTGGCTTACTAGGGGCAAAACCCTCAAAGTAGTAAATTAAAGAGGCCAGAGCTAGCCTTGTCAAATTTTGGGGTTGTAGGGATTTGAACCCTAACCAGCTGGTTTCTTCATGTAAAGACTTTCCAGATCCTAATCATCGCCATTCGGCTCAATAAACATAAACATCTGGAGCCAGCTACGCTGCCAGGTTACGCCACAACCCCGGTAATGAACTATCTTTATGGCAGCTATAAATACTTATCATGCGATAAGTTTCAGGTTTTCATGCAGGTCGACAGGAAGAATCTATTGCTATACGCGGGAGTAGCTGCGGTAGTCATTATCGCCATCGGATGGCTCCTCTTCCACGGCACATTAACCACATCGGCGCTCTACAATCAGACAGTCAGCGGAGGCCAGTTGGCAATGCTGAGAAGCATAGCAAACAACCAAACGCTGGCATCAGACGTAGGGATAGGCGCCTACATAGGCCTTGGCTCCTCGACCTACATCAAGCAGATAACAGACACGCCTCTCATGGCAAACGGCAAGCCCGAGTTGCTTCTCATAAGTGCCGAGTTCTGCCCCTACTGCGCGGCTAGCAGGTGGGCGATGGTGCTCGCTCTCATGCGCTTCGGCAACCTCACAGGAATAAGATATTCAGAGTCAAGCCCAACCGATGTATACCCCAACACACCAACATTCACCTACCTCAACGTCAGCTACACGAGCAGCTACCTGACACTCAAGCCCTTCGAAACAGAAACTAGAACCTCCCAGCCACTACAAACCCTGGACAACACATCGCAGGCTTTGTACTACAAATACGGCAATGCCATACCTTTCACGGACTTTGGCAATGAATACATAGACAGCGGATCCCTCATAAGCCCAGGGATATACCAGAATTTGGACTGGAGCACAATAATATCGCAGCTGCCCCAGACCAACACCCAAATCTCACAGGAGGTCATAGGAGCAGCTAACATCTACACGGCAGAGATATGCGCCATGATCAACAACACCGCCCCTGTCTGCTCCCAGAACTACGTGAAGGTGGCAAGGAACAAGTTCCTGGCCTAACCTGATATCTCCTTGGCAAGCTCCAGCGCGAGGCCCCTTTGGGAATCAAGAAGATTATGCTGCTCCTCCGGGTCTGTTGAGATATCGTACAACTCATCCTTCATGCCGCCGAAGTTGTGTATTAGTTTCATATCCCCTTTATAGACCGCTGTCGCCTTGCGGTTGCATCTGCTCTTTGCCCTGTATATAGCATCGGCACTCCTTGACCTGGGCTTAAGCATGCGCAGGAACTCGGCATCCCAGCCCTCGCTTATCCCTGTGTGCTCCGCTACAACATACCTATCCCTCTTCAGGTTTCCATTAAGGTGGTCTTCATGCCCCTCTGCAAGTCCCATCAAAGATCTGTTAAGTGCCCTAAGCGAGACTGTCTGCTCGACCCGCTCGGGCTCACCAGAAATCTTCCCGTCGACGAAGTTAGCGGCAATAAGCGGAACCTTCACTACCTCCTCGTAGGGCTTGAGCGAGTGGTAAAGCAAACCATGTTCACCGAAGAACTGGCCATGGTCGGATGTGATGACAACGGTCGCATCGTCAAGGATACCCTTGGACTTCATTTCCTCAAGGGTCTTGCCAATCCTTCCATCAAGGTATTCCAACCTTTTGACGTATCCACGGTGGAGCTCACTGGTTATATCGCTGTTGATTTCCTCTACCCCGCTTAGATAGAGCCACTTGTCCTGTACTATATCCTTCCTTTCACTGACCGGATAATTTTCATGGGCCTCTATGTAGTTCACGAACATGAACTGCGGCCTATAGTTGTACCTGTAGTCCATGTAATTCCTGATTGCCTTCCCGGTATCGGATGCTCCTCTATCAAGCTTGTAGGTGCCGTCAGCCTCACATACTCCCTCGTTGAGCCTGCGCCTCAGGTTAAGATAAAGCCAATCCATCCACTTGGGTGGCAACATACGGGTCATCGCATAGCTTACCTTGAACATCTTCTCCCTTGCTGATGCCCCGCCGTTTATTATCATTGATAGCTTACGCACAAGCCCCTGATTGTATTTAAGATTTGAGTCAAGCCAAACATCCTCTATATGCTCAAACCCAGCACCGAGATTAGTGAAGCTAGTGAGGAAGGGATTATTCGAGAAGAGTGAGGTTTGGTAACCAAGCGACGCCATATGCTTCGCTAGCGTCTCTGACTCCTCGCTCAGGAAGCGGGTCTTCACCATCCAGGGATCTATGCTTCTTGTCCCTCCAGCGAAGAAGTCCTTTGATACACCGTGTATCTCTGATACCGGCCGATCGGTGAAGAGCGAGGCGTGCGATGGTGCCGTCCAGGTTCCGGGAGAGACGGTGTTGGCATATAGTGTGCCCTTGGCCGCCAGCCTCCTTATGTTTCTGAGGCCAGGCTCCGCTAGTGCCGATGCCCTCATAGTGTCTATGAGAAGCACTATGATGTTCCTCTTCGCTTCCTTGGCCATCAGAATCCCTTCTAGGAAACCCTATATATACCCTTTCATGAAACGGTTTCACCCAGTTGGGTAGCCAAAAAGCTGATAGGTAACCTTATAAATCGAAAGTTACAAACATCAACTAATAACGTGATCCTAATGGACATCTGCGTCTTGAACCCCTACTTCTATCCCTACAAGGGCGGCACCGAGAAGGTGCTGCTGGAGGTGTATAGAAGGCTGGCAAAGAGACATAACATAACCATACTGACCTCGACCGTACCAGGGAGAAATGAGGAAAGAAGGGAGGATATTCATGGAATAAATGTAATAAGGCTGACAACCCACCAAATTCCGCTCCCTGAGCTTCCTCTTCCATTCGAGTCCTTCGAGAACCTTAATGCCGAGATAAAGAAGGTGGGCGCAGAGCTTTACCACATAAACAATCGCTACCAGTACTTCTACTACAACCTGCAGTCCATCAGGGCCGCCGGAAAGCTATGCCTGACAATACACAACTCAATGCCAATGAACATAAATCCCCAGACCGACTTCTTCGGTCGCGCATACGATATCGTCTGGGGCAGAAAGATCATGCACCAGGCAGACCTGATAACAGGGGTATCGAAGAACGCGATAGACGTTACTGTTCCGGAACAAGACAGGGAAAAGGCGCATGTCGTTTATAACGGTGTTGATGCCAATGCATTCAAAAGGTATCCAAAAAGCTCGCCAAAGGTGGCCACGCTGATAGACGAGTTCTCTTTCAAAGGGCCGACCGTCATGTGCAATGGGCGATTCATCCCCCAGAAGGGTCAGATATACCTGCTTAGGGCATTGAGCCTCATATCCAGGGGAGGAGAGACGCCCAACCTGCTTCTGTTGGGCAAGGGTCCAATGGAGCCGGAGCTCAGGCATACTGCAGAGAGGCTTGGGATAAACCTGGAGATAAGATTTGACATAGGAGACGACAAGCTTCCCTACTACTACTCCGCCTGTGATCTTTCTGTCGCACCGTCTCTCTACGAGCCGGCATCTTTGGCAGTTCTGGAAAGCATGGCCTGCGAGTTGCCTGTAATCGCATCAAGGATAGGCGGTCTCCCGGAGATGGTTGGCAAATGTGGCATCTACACCGAGCCTAAGAAACCAAGGTCGATAGCTGATGCCCTCTTGCAGGTGCTATCAAACCCAAAGAAAGCCGTCCAGATGGGCAAGATGGGCCGCAAACACGTGATCGCAGCGCACTCGTGGGACAGGATAGCAAAAAGATATGAGGAGCTATTCTTAAATACACTCAAATACTGAAGGATTCCATGGCACGCTCAAAGAAATCAAAGGTCAACGCCGGCGAGATGAAGAAGGCGGAATACCTTAGCGCCATAAACAAGTTCAAGACCCTGATAATACTGACGCTGGTAGGCAGCGTAATCGTTTTCATAGTCGTAGCCCTCCTGGGCGGCATCGGGAAGGTGATAAGCACCATACTTGGCGCCAATCCCTATCTTTACGTCGCGGCATTCGTTCTGGTCTTCGGTGGGATGCTCGTAAGGTTCGGGAGGTGGAGCTACTGCCTCAAGACTCTGAAGATAAAGATTCCCTTCAAGAAAAGCTTTGCGGCCTACATGTCCCTCTACTCGATGGACATAACACCGGGCAGGGTGGGCAGAGTAGTGGCGGGATACACGATCAACAGGGTGGCGCACTCCAAGTTCATGAAGGTCGCGCCCATCATAACGATCGACATCTTCTCCGACTTCCTGGGCTTTGCCATACTGGCCATAATCACCTCTTTTATCTTCCACACCTTCTTCTGGTATGTCGTTACCTTTGTCATACTACTTTCGATAACCTTCATATTCCTGCTCAATGAGAGCGCCTACAGGCTGATGAACAAGTCACCCTTCTTCAGGAAGCTCATCGACAAGTTCGCGCCGCAGATAGACGACTACTATAGTTCGCAGAACGCGCTCAACAACAGAAAGGTCTATCTCACCGCCCTCTTCTACACAATTCCTGCAGAGCTGCTAGACTCGCTTGCCCTCTACTTCTCTGCGATAGCCATAGGAATAAAGGCAACGGCAATTCCCTCGGTCTTCATCTACTCAGTCTCACAGATATTCGGCATGGTCTCCACCCTGCCTGGAAGCGTAGGTGTGACAGACGCCACCATGCTGGGCCTTCTAGGCTCGACATTCAACCTAAGCACCGCGCTCAGTTCGGCCACAACGATAATGACAAGGTTTGCCACCCTGTGGTTCAGCGTAATAGTGGGCATGATCTTCTTCATCTATACGCTGAGGTACTGGAACGACGAGACCAAAAGCAAAAAAGCAAAGTTGGTGACTAAATGAAAGCAAAAGTCTTCCACCTAAAGAATCTTAAGAAACAAGACTATGGTCGTATAAAGGTAGTAGACCTGCTTGCCACCAAAGAATATCCTAAGCTTTCTGTAGCCTGGGTCAAGAGGATTGAGGATGGCAAGATGGGTTACGATACCAAAAGCGACACTGCCTACTACGTCCTTGAAGGCAACGGGATTAGCACGATAAACGGCAAGAGGCATAGGATAAGCAAAGGTGACTTGGTATTCATACCGAAAGGCACAAAATACAAGAACTCAAAAGGGCTGACCTTCCTCGCGATATCCTATCCAAGGTTTAACATGAAATATCAGATATCTGTGGAATGAACCTACTTTCGTCTAATCTGATAAAAATAGGAAAAGAAGAAATGAAGAGGTTTAGGCCTCTTCGTCCGAGAATTCAGCTGCCGAGTCGTCGGCACTTGCCGCCGCTCCGCCTCCGGCACCCTTCTCAACAACCTTTACCTTCCCGAACTTTCCGGAGGCAAGCTGAGGGGTTCCCCTGAACTCGTTAACATACCCGTTTTCTATCTCTATCGTGTCGCCCACGTCGACAGTGTTTATGTCGTTTCCCCAGAGAGACATGGCTATCGAGCCGGTGTCGTCCTGGATCGTTATGTTCGCTACGCTGAGCCTCTTTCCATACTTCGTGACAACCTCTCTCGCGTTGTCCTTCTGAGTAACCTTACCCTGAACGGTAACGTTGCTCGCTCCGACTTTTAGATCGCTTATTTTCATTTACTGCACCGATGATTAGCACAAGGTTTATGTGTCGAAAGTTATTTAACACATAGCCTAATAGCGGCACCGAGCCACTAGCCTCTGTTGATCCTCTTTCCAAGATAGCAGTCTAGGACGTTCCGGCTGGGCATGAAAAGAGGCTCCGGGAGCCTCTCAAGCGGAAACCACCACCACTCCCCTATCTCATCGGGCTCTATGGTCTTCGGCTCGCCCACAAAGCTATCCGCCAGGAGCCCAACCGTTACGAAGTGCCTGTCTCCCATGATGTCACCATTGACGCAGATGACCCTTGCCGCCCTAACTATTATCCCCGTCTCCTCTAGCGTCTCCCTTTTGGCGCTCTCTTCAAACGTCTCGCCATGCTCTATCTTGCCGCCGGGCATGGACCAGCTTCCCTCACCTAAACCTTCACTCCGGCGTCCCAGCAGGAGCTTTCCGTCCTTCAGGAGGATAACACCGACTCCTGCCCCTACCATTGCAGAATCAGCCATTCAATCACAAAGATAAGCAAGCCTAATTTATAAGGCTTTTTGGGAAAAGCCTATGGTGCCAGAACAAAACCCCCCAGGTATGCATCCCTCGTTTGCAAAGGTGTTGGAGCAGCGCGAGGCCCTGAAGAGGAAGCTCGCCACGATAAAGCACATAATCGGGATATACAGTGCAAAAGGAGGGGTTGGCAAGACCACAACCTCGGTGAACCTGGCATATACGCTATCAGCCCTGGGCCACAGAGTAGGACTTCTCGACGCCGACATTGACTGCCCCAACCTGACCATGTTCCTCGGGATCGAGGAGCGGATCGACACCACCAGCTTTCCACTCAAGCCCGTAATGAAGAATGGGGTCAAGGTTGCCTCTACCGCGATGCTGGTCGATGAGATAAGTAGGCCGATAATCTGGAGGGGGCCTATGGTGACAAAGATGCTCAACGAGATGTTCGCCAACGTCGATTGGGGAGAGCTGGACTACCTTATTATAGATCTCAGTCCCGGCACCAGCGACGCACCGCTTACCATAATGCAGCTTCTTCCGCTGGACGGCTTCGTCATAGTCACCACCCCCCAGAAGATAGCAGGGCTCAACTCGACCCGCTCGGGCCTGATGGCTAAGCGCCTCAACGTTGCCCTTCTTGGAGTGGTGGAAAACATGTCTTCGGGAGTCCCAAGTGAAAGCACAAACGAAGCCGTAAAGAGTCTTGGTACCGAGCTGCTAGGCATGGTATCAAACGACCCGTCCTTCAACTCGCTGAGCGATCGCGGACTAATCCCTGTGCTCGAGAGTAAAAAGATAAGAGATGAGTTCGAGCGGATCGCAAAAAGGATAACAGGCTAACTTAGTATCGCGCTCCGTATCCGTAGGCGAGCGTATACTCCGATCCTTTCTCATAGACCTGGCTGTAGACCTGGGCGCTCGACGCGGCGGACCGCACTGACGACAGGAAGGCAAGGAATTCGAACGCGGCTATGATGACGAAATACTGCGTCTGCGTGCCTATGTACTGGTAGACGAAGAGCACCACCGTGAGCATGCTGCACGCCGCAAGGAAGATATGGCCCTCCCTTGAGCCAACAAGGCTGTAGAGCGCCGCCACAAATGTGACCACCATGGCGCCAAGCGTCACCAGGCTGGCGATGTAGCTGATGTTAAAGTTTATGTTGTTGATGAAGCCGATCGGATCGCTGATGATGTAACCGAATATGTAGCCTAACTGGGCGTTGGTGTAGTAGAGGAATAGCACGAAGGCCCCTATCATTATGAAGGCTGTTATCAGGTTGGCCGAGCTGTACTCGTAGGTGAGCCTTTCTGTCCGTTGGCTCTCCACCCTGTCTATGTCCTCAACGCAGTAGTAGCCCTTCTGGTACTCTATTATGTCCTCAAAGCAGAATGGCCTGTGGCAGTAGGTGCAGACCGCATAGGCATGCCTGAATGGGTGCAGGGCGCAAAAAAGATCCCTCGCCTTGATCCTGCTGTCTGCTCTGCCTCTGGGCGCCTCCTGCATCGGTATCTCCCTCCCCTCCGCGTTCTCCTTCAACGCCTCCTTGTAGTACTTCATGGGATTCGGATAGTCCCCTCCCACCTTGTAGTATATGGATGCCTCCTGCTCCTCTGGCTTAACCTTGGGCTTGACAACCGCCACAGCTGGCATCGGTTTCTGCTCTTCCTCTCGGTGAGGTGCTACCACTGGTTTCGGCGTCTTTGGGCTCTCCGAACTCATCCCTCGCATCTTGAAGATCAAAAGGGAGTTCGGATCTGACGCCATGGGATCATCTGAAGTCGCGTTTGGACCTTTCTATCGACTGCCTCTTCAGCTTCTCGAATATTCCCCTATGCTTTGCGCAGCTTATGCAGTAGGTCATCTTCCTTCTCTCGAAGAATCTGACGTCAGCAGTGGTCTTGAGCTCCGTGTTGTAGCTTACGGGCTTATCAAAAGAGATAGCCTTGTTCCTCGGAATCCTCCTGCCGCATGAATCGCAACTGACTAATGGTTCTGTTCCCAAATGAACACCGAACCTAATTGAGACGAGAAGATTAATAAGGCTTAATAAAAAATCCATTAATGGTGCTTTCATGAAGGTCTACGTCTTCGGTAACGATAAGGATGCCTGCATAGAGCTGGCAAACCAGCTCAATGACAATGGCGCCTCGGCCCACATAGCCAAGGAGGGCGAGGGGCTCAGGGAGGTGGCAAGCAGGATAGGAAAGCTCTTCGACGTAGCAGTGATGGTATCAGCGGACCCGATAAAAGACTCCATAACCGCCAACAGGGACTCAAAGGTCAGGGCCGCTGTATGCTACAACCAGAAGGCACTAAAAGCCGCGGCGAACGCCGAAGTCAACCTGTTCATATTAGAGCCAGACGCCCAGGACAAACTGGACATCTCAGACATACTTGCGAACGCCTCCCAGGGCAAGCAGCCTGCCGTCCAGAAAGAGAAGGAAAGAGAGAGGGAACGGGAGGAGCAGCCAACCAAGAAGGAGCAGAAGCGGCAGCAGCCACCCCCAGAGCCCAAGACCAGGCCCAAGGACGACGATGACGACAGCCCTGCCCACAACAGCAGCGGAGGGGTAGGAGGCAAGATCAAGGACCTGTTCGGTATAGAGGAATGAAACCATGTTGGACTGCGAGGCCACAAGCCGATTGATAGTACCCGCCTTCAGGGTGGCCATGGCGAGGAGACTGGTAAATGACTACGGCCTCAGCCAAAACAGGGCCGCTCTAATCATAGGGGTAAAACAGGCATCGGTAAGCAAATACCTCTCATCTTCGCAATCTGACAGCCTGGGAATGGCGGCCGACTACATCTCATCGCACCACCTGGAGGAAAAGCTGGTAAAGATGGCCCTAACAGGTACCCAAAAAGCCTCAATCTCATCGGCCCTGGAGAAGGCCGCAACGGACCCCTATCTGCTCCGCCATGTTCTCTCGACAAAAAGGCTACAATTATTGAAAAAAACTACATCCGAAAGGGTGTAACCTTTAAATAGCTTTCCGATAGGGTATTAGTGTGGTTAGATGCCAAACAGCCCACAGCACCTGAATAACGCTGAAAAGGTAGCCCAGAGCGCTACCGTAGTCGAAGAGATCAACTCCAAGAGGCCCGAGATGAAGATTGATACGGCAGTGGACAATCCCATCACAGCGCCATATCACAGGACCATGGAGGAGATCGAGGCAATGCCGGTCATAGAGAAGACCATGACAGTATGCCCTGAATGCAAGCTAATAATAAACGGCATAATCTACAAGGACGGGGACAACGTCATGATCAGAAAGAACTGTCCCGAGCACAACTGGACCATCGAGAAGTACTGGGAAGATTACGACATGTACATGAAGATGAGGAGGTACAACTACTTCGGCAGGGGTTTTGAGAATCCCAACTACATAACAGAGACAAAGGGAGCCAACTGCCCGTTCGACTGCGGAATGTGCGAAAGGCACAAGTCCCACACCGGACTCGCTAACGTCGTAATAACAAACAGGTGCCACCTCTCATGCTGGTACTGCTTCTTCTATGCGAAGGAGGGCGAACCAATATACGAGCCAAGCCTCGCTGAGATAAGAAAGATATTCGTAAACTTGAGAAACCAGAAGCCGATCGCCGCAAACGCCATCCAGATAACCGGCGGAGAGCCGACGATGCACCCCAACATAGTTGAGGTCGTAAAGATGGCCAAGGAGACGGGCTTCGACCAGATCCAGCTCAACACGACCGGAATCAACATCGGTCTCGACCCGGACATGGCATACCAGCTCAAGCATGCGGGAGTTAGCACGCTCTACATGAGCTTCGACGGAGTCAGCGCAAGGGCCAACCCCAAGAACCACTGGGAGGTGCCCATGACGCTCGACGCCATAAGGAAGTCCAAGGGAACGGTGGTGCTTGTACCAACCGTAATCAGGACGATAAACGACCACGAGCTCGGTGCAATGGTCAACTTCGCGCTGAACAACATAGACGTCATCAGGGCGGTCAACTTCCAGCCAGTCTCGCTCGTAGGCAGAATGCCTGCGAGGCTTAGGGAGAAGCAGAGAATCTCGATCCCCGGAGCAATCAAGCTCATAGAGGAGCAGACCAACGGGGTCATAAGGAAGGAACACTGGTTCTCCGTGCCTTACGTCGGTGGAATAAACAAGTTCATCGAGGCGCTTACTGGAGAGTTCAAGTACGACCTCTCGATCCACTTCGCCTGTGGATGCGGAACATACCTGTTCCTCGACACGGACAACAAGATAATTCCGATCACTGATTTCATTGACGCCCAGGGACTCCTCGAGCACCTGCAGAAGGCGGTCAATGACATGGACGGAAAGTCAAAGTTGGTTAGGAAGGCGCTGGCGGTCAAGGCCCTCCTTGGGATAAACAAGTTCATAGACAAGAAGAAGCAGCCAAAGAGCGTCAACTTCGCAAAGATGTTTATGTCCCTGTTCTTGAAGGCAAATTTCGCGACCATGGGCAAGATCCAGATGAAGACGCTCTTCTTGGGAATGATGCACTTCCAGGACGAATACACCTACGACATACACAGGGTCGAAAAGTGCGACATCCACTACGCGATGCCCGACGGCCAAGTCTTGCCGTTCTGCACGTTCAACGTATTCCCTGAAGTATACAGGGACAAAGCCCAGAAGCAGTACAGCATCCCCACATCAGAGTGGTCTAAGACCCACCCGGGTTGGAGTTATCCGAAGGACAAGTACATGAGGGACACAAAGGCGATCGAGGCGACGGACGCCTACGTCAAGACCTACGGAAAGATGGTTGACTACTTCGCCCTGCCGATCAACGGGGGCAAGCCGGTCAAGAACTTCTCGAACCCGGCGGCAAAGAAGGTCGTGCCTCTGATAAACCAGAAGGCTGTTGTAGTGCAGACCGTTTCGGCGGTCGGATCGAAGACAGAGGACGTCGTAGCGGGAAGCTGCGAGGTCAGCGCCAAGGCAACGCCATCGCATGCCCACTCTCACTCCACCCACTCCTCAAAGGAGTCCAAGGAGGAGTCCTGCGGATGCGGGAGCGGGGGATGCGGCTGCGGAAAGAACGAGTCAAAGGAGGGAGGCTCCTGCGGTTGCGGCAGCGGCGGGTGCTGCTGACCGATCAGTGGTTGAATGGACCATAGAAGTGGAACAGACCACCAAACAGCAACCCAGGTCACCACCAATGCTGGATTCAACCCCTACATTACAGAGGGTAAGGACAAGTTCATGGTTCCCTACCACATGGTAAAAAGAGTAACCTTTACCAACATCTCAAAGGCAGAGATGATCGACATACCCCATGCTGCAAGGCTCCAGTACCGATTGATGCTGCTTGAGCCAATACTCAAAGCTTCGGTCGACTTCACCAAGTCGAAGATAATAGTGACCTACAACCCCGACACTTCGGACAACAACAAGGAGAAGATGAGCCTTGACGAGCTGAGGGAGGTCCTGAAGAAGGAGAGCATAAACACTGATACTTCCCACATGGCCAATGAGGATTACGATTACTACAAGAACTTCTACTCCTATGCATACAACCCTCCAGTGATAAGGGAAAGGGCGCCATACGGATACACCCAGGAGCAGTGGCAGAAGCTCAAGCCAGCGTGGCAAGAGAAGCTCAAGCAGGGCAACCTGGAAAAGGTGGCAAAGCACCATGCCTTCCAGCAGGCCTACCTCGAGGACCAGGATCCCGAGATGGCAAAGAAGATCGACCCTAACTTTAAGCCGAGCATAATCAAGAAGCTCACATTTACCGAAAAGCTGTTCGGAAAGAAGAAGAGAGGGGACGGAGGCAAGGGCTTCTGGTTCCACGGAGTCTGAGTGATTCTTTGTCCAACGCAATTTTACTAGATCTAGCCGTACTGGTCAGGGAGCAGAAGGAGATAGGCCAGTTCTGGACAGAGAACATAAGGAACGTTTATGGCATCTACCTGGACGACATAAAGGCGGCGGACATGGACGGCACAGTGCAGGACATACTCTACAAGGTCCTGGGCGAGCACGGGATGTCAAGGATGGACATCGACTCCAAGATGGAGCTTTTCATAAACGAGATGGCCTATGCCTACTACAATGTGGCCGGCAGGGACAACATGAGCCTTGCTGAGGGGGCGAAGGAGGCGCTGAATCTATGCAAGAGCAGCGACTTCGTGGTGGGGATCGCAACACCGATAACAGAGAAGATCGCCCAGAACATGATGGAGAGGACCAACATAAACCCGGAACTCTTCAAGTTCATGGAGTTCGGCGGCCTCAACAAGGAGGCAAATGCGATGCTGATGGCCGCGGTCACAACAGCAAAGTCGCTCGGTGCGCAGCCTGATAGCGATGGCGTCTTTGTGAGCTCATCCCCTAGCATGCTCAGCAGCGCAAGGGCTGTCAGGATAAAGACGATTGCGGTTACCAACGGCCAGGACCAGAAGTTCGAGGGACTGGACCTGGACGCTAAGATAAAAAGTCTCAAAGAATTGAGGAAAGCAATCCAGCAGGCGACACGATAGGCACAAAACAAACCGGCATATATCCAAGCAGAACCAGAATTAATTTATCATGTAGGTTATAACCTTACCTGCATTATCCTTAAGCAGTTTCCCGTTTTCGATGAAAACGCTCTTCAATACGGGGAACTTGTTGCTACCGTTATCAGCAGGCTCCATGACCACTTCCATAACCGAAGACTCCTTATACCAGGTGGGCTTCTTGAAGACTATCTTCCAATCTTTCACGCTTTTCCCCAAATACGCATTTATGTTGTTTGTAATGGCCTCATCGGTAGTTTTGTCGACAGGCATAAACTTTCTTAAATAGTAGTTATAGATTTCATTTGTATTTGCAACGACAACAACCGCATTGGTTGCAGGAGCTGCAGAAACGGCCGGAGGAGCTGCCCTCAAGGCGATGCCGCCTGCTGCCATAGAGAGCGCAGCCGCATACCCAAGTGCGGTTTTAGCATACCTGCTCCTCACATATACCACTGTAGTATGAGGCGCGGCTTCAAATATATATACAGTTCGGCATGCTCCGTCCTATGCCGTTTTCCTCCCAATCCTAGGGATACTGTAGCGTCGGGTCTCCGTAAAGCTGCAGTGCCTCTCCCTGGTCCATCAAAAGTCCGCTTACGCTATAATAACTCTGCACCTGCTGTTTAACAGTCAGGAATGCTTGTCCTATAGTTAAGCCTTCCCTAAAGTAGCTAAACATTGACCCCATATACTCTGACGAAACTCCAGTTATCGCGAGTGTCGAGAACCCAATATAGGCAGATGCCCCAACGCTAAGCATGCTTGTAGCGAGCGTGCTTGAGTTATTTTGGCCATTCCCTTGTTTACCTTCCGACCCAGCTTTAGGGCATCCTTTTCGGTCAGCTTGCTCTTTGGCACTATCCGCTTTACTTCCGCCCATTCGGATAGATCTGCTATTGCTTTCTGCAAAGCTAGGCTTAGCATGAACGAATCGGGTTTGCCTATCTCTTCTTTGAACTCTTTTGAAACCTCAATTACGACTTCGGCCACGAAAACACCTACGCATTAATTATGAAACCCCTAATTTTTAGGACTTTCCTTGTCTCCTTGGCTTGGACACGCGCTGCCAAAACCTTCTTATTTTGCCGGATGCCTACAAATCGTTGAGCGTCATGAACGCCTCCTCTATCTCTACGTTACTACATTAAGGGAACGAATACTCATATCTTTCGTTCCGTTTGGGAAGGAATCTTAAGTTTGGCGGGAATCAGTTTGTTACATTGATTATAACTTTGCCTGCCGAATCCTTAAGCAGTTTCCCGTTTTCTATGTAGACGCTCCTCAAGTTGGGAAGCATGCCTTTATTGGTATTGACAGGCCCAAAGACGACCTCCTTCACCGAATGCTCCTTATACCAGGTGGGCATAATTAGGGCTATCTTCCAGTCCTTTGCGTTCTCCCCCAAATATGAGTGTAGGGTGTTTGTAACTGTCTCGTCAGTGGTGCTGTCTGTCGGTTGGAACTTTCCCAAATACCGATTATAAACAGTGCCAGACGAATTGGTAGTCGCCACAGCCGCATTGGTCGGTGAGGGAATGGTAACCGGAGGCTCTGCCCGTAGAGCTATCCCGCCTGCTATTAGAGAGAGCGCGGCCGCATACCCGAGCGCGGTTTTAGCATACCTGCCTTTCACATTAATCACATGATAGATGGCGTCCGTTCAAATATATATACAATTCGACATGCTCGTAAGAGTTCAAGATTCGTACGGCATCGAGGGAATAGGAGATTTCAGGACGTTTGACAACGTTTCGATGTAATCAGTTCCCTGCAACCTGGTTGACATGTACATTGACATCTGCATCGCATAACTGTCCATGTTGTCTATTCCCCTGGTCTGCTGACTTATCCTTCTCTTTATGACCATTGGTCTCAGTGCCCTTTCCGCCCTGTTGTTTGTCGATTCCACGCCTTCATACTGCAGGAACGTGAACCATTCGCTGTTGAATCTCATTATGTAGTTCGTTAGTCTTGTGATGTTTCTACCTTCTGTTGGTGCAGATTCCAGCAGTTTCCAAAGTTCATCGTCGTATCTATTTCGTAGTTTGGTTGACAACTTCTTGTTTTTACCGTCTATCTTTGCATTATGGTATAGAAGCAGCAACTTCTTCACGAACCTGTTGTAATCCTCGAAACTCTCCTCTTCGCCGAATTGGTAAATCGGTTTCTTTGCCCTTCTAAGGAGATGTGCCCAACACCTTTGACGTTCGCACTTGAGTTTGTTGTATCCTGCATATCCATCGACGGTATCCACACCAGTTGCACTTCCAAGGTCCTTTGCGACCTTATGGCTTCTTCTACGCTCAATGGTGTAGTAGACCCACTTTTCCGTCGCAATTACCCATGCCCAGAAGTTCTTTCCATTGTGCCTGTGGGAGGTTTCGTCCTTGTATCTTGCATCAGCAGATCTCACTTTATCCTCCAAATCGGAATAGTATGGACCGAGATATTCCTTCAGCCGCTTCATAGAGTTCGTTATGCTGCCTGGGGAGACATTGACGCCGAATAGGTGCAACATATCCTTCATGTCGTCGACGGACATTTTCGCCTTGATTGACATGTAAGACAGAAACACCGCAGTCAGTATGTCAAACTCTGTTCTCGGAAGTGCATTTGGAACTGGTGCTGAAAAGACCTTTCCGCATTTCTTGCACTGATAAATGTCAGATTCGTGTTCAACAGTCTCGGCAGTCGGAAGTTGGAGGTGAATTACGATTCTCTTTCGTGTAGATGTTCCTCGTCTTCTTGCATGTCCTCCGCAATCAGAATCGGGACATGTTGGATTTTCGAGATGATGACGCTCCTTTCGGTCTATATGTTTCGGTCTTGCATTCCTGACGTTTTCTTTCGGAGGTTCGGTGCCTTCCTTGTCGTCTTTTGCAAATTTGTCTACTGTATCCTCCAATTTCTTCAGATAAGGGGGAATAGAACCTGATGGTGTGTTCTCATTGGCGTATTTGCGGAGTTCCTTTCGTAATGTCTCGATTTCCTTCCGCAGTTGTCTAACCTCTTCTTTATGAGATCTCTTCATCTCCTCGATTATGGTCAACAATTCTTCGCATGTTGGTTGCATTCTGGTCGGTCTCCTAACTGCGTCACTCCCAAACTATGATCTCTGAAAAGAACTGAATACCTTTCGGAAAATCTAGGTTAGCGGAAAACCTGCGATTTTGGCAGGTAGCGTAAGTTTATTAAACTCTT
>CAVXBR010000026.1:0-45370 GCA_963760035.1 uncultured Microcaldota archaeon
GGGTGGGTCAAATGCCACCCTATCTAGTTATGTTACGTGCCCAGTCCTGCGCAGACGGCAGCAGCGTTTTGGCCGCTGACGTTGGATCCATTGAGCGTCAGGTTTGCACCCGAGCCTCCCGATGCGTTGACTATGGTGTTCAGGATGAAAGGCGCAGCCACAGCGATTGCGACTCCGATTATCCCTCCTATCACCATTGCCATGCCGTATCCCTGGAATCCTCCCCTGGACTGGCTTGGCATCAGGTTAGCACCTGCGTATATGGCGCCTCCGAGGATCATGAGTGCAAGACCCAGTATGAATATCACGCTCTTTATCGTGTTGAAGACGCCGCATATCGTGTTGAGAACCGCCGTGCTTGCCGAGCTGGAGCCCTGATTGGCATTGGATGTAGCCCCCGTTATTATGCTTGTAGCAAGCAGCACGCTAATGGCGATGAGCATCAGCCCCGCCAGGTTACTATAACCTACCTGTTGTATTGGGTTTTTTCCCATTTGAACCAACTCCTTATAGATAACCTCATTGAATATATATAAATACCTAACTGTTAAGTCGCAGCTGGACCGGCGGTCGGGCAGAGGTAGAAGTAGGTGGCGTTGTAGATGGCGCAGTCCGCATAGGTTCCGTTGTCTTCCTGCGAAACTATGGTAATGCCAGTTGGAGTATTGGAGCCGTGTCTAATTTGAACCAGGTTGTCCGGCAGCCCTTCCGGCTCATTGAAGACATAGGCAGAGCTTCCACCCTGTCGCTGTAGGTTCACGGTTTCATGGTTTATGAAGACAGGCATGGCTGAGCTGTCGTTTATGTACCTGTAGAAGCTGTAGAGCAAAACTCTTTCGCTGCCGTTGAGGCTGCCTGTGCTAAGTAAGGCAGAGTATACCAGCGTGCCGTTCGATACCTGGAGAGAGGGGCCTGACGCAACTATCGGGAAGGCCCTCAGGTAGCTGGCATGTCCATATATTATTAGTGCAATCATGGCAATGGCGATAGCGGCGATTGCGAGGTGCGCAGTATTCGGCTCCATGATGCTCACCTTCTTGTTCAGGGCATTATTCCTGTCAAGTACGGCGGCCAGCACCCCGATGCCCATGAACACCGCATAGTACTCCACCCTTGCAAAGCCCAGGAAAAGGAAGGGGACAAGGGAGAGGATTGCGAAGTTGCGCCGCCTCCCAAAATGCAGGAAGAGGACAGCGGAAAGGGCCAATGCAAGGTAGAAGAGTATCTGGAAGTAGGGGAGGGGAAGGTTGTAGTACCTGATGAGCAGCATGGCGAACGGCGAGAGCGCAGTCGGAAGAACGTGAGCCAGAGTTCCTAATATATTGTGCAGGTAGGCCATGGGGCTTGCAAGCAGGAAGTAGCCGTTTGCAACGAGCACCGTCGCCGCAAGGACCGCGACGTCCAGCAACGCCTTCCTGGGCTTTGAGTTAACTATGGAGTAAAGCAGTAACAGCGCTGCCGGAATCCAGGCGAGTTGCTGGATCGACACAGCGAGCCCCAGCGCGATACCGAAATACCACCTGTTTGGCCTTAGATAGGCGACCAGCAGAGCGACGATCATGACGACGTCAACGACAGAGACGAGCAGGAAGAAGAGCAGCGGAACAACGAGCAGGAGCGCGACGATCTCCCTCCTACCGATGCGCCTTCCGAAGTGGGCGATCGTGGCGAAGAGCACAAGCGCATAGGCGATGAGCTCGAACAGCAGCATGCGCGAAAACTGTGCGACGGTGGCGGAAAGCGCCGCAAAGGGCATCATTAGGGCTAGATAAAGGAACGGGTAGCCGAGCACACCGTCTGTCCTCCCGTCGGACATCAGCGTGAAGGAGGTGGCGCTGCCGTTACGCACCGCGCCATAGAGCCCAGTATAGTTTAACGTATACGGGTTATGGCCCATGAGGATTGCCCTGTCCCCCTGGTAGGTCAGCCAGACCGCGTCGTTTACACTGATTCTGGCAAACCCGACAGCCACAAAAATTATAATCACCAGGACGGCAAACGCAATCAATCCAACTCCGAGGGCCTTCAATCTCCTGTCCTTGAACCGGCGCAGCAGGTCGGCGCCGAAGAGGAGGGGAAGCAGCGCGGCGAAGGTCATGAAGCAGAAGACCACCAGGTACTCAAAGAAGTTGGCGGTGCTCACAAGAGGATAGCCTTTCGACAGCAGAATGGCAATCCCGATAACGGTGAGAAGTGCAATCCCCGCCGCTGCGACGATCTGGATTCGTCCATCGCTGTCAGAGTTGAAGCGCAGGAACTGCGCAACCATAATGCAGACTGACGTAGCCGACAGAAAGAGGAGGAAAGGGAAGAGGACTCCGAAGCCCATTACCACCGCGCCCTGGAATGCAATCAGGAATGCGGAGAGGGCAAGGTATGCTATCCTGCTGGTGTCTGTTTTCTTCGCCATCAGAAAATTATCGCGTGCTCCACTCTTAAACCTTGCCGTTCTAGCGCGATAGATACGTTTAAAACATTAGATTACCAATGCGCTATGGTCCCATGGATCGTTCAGCAATTAAAAACAGGGCTTGCCTCATCGCGGCCCTCATTCTTGTCGCGGCAAGCCTGGGCTACTGGTCCGCATTCGCCGTCAACTCCTACCGCACCTTCCACTCCTACTGGGATGTCGGATCCGCGGCCTACGACATGTACTACCATATACATGCCGCTGGGATGCTGCATGGACTCCAATACCTGAGCTTCGCGACGCATCTTGCTCCCGACCAGCTTCTTGTCCTTTTGGTATTCTACCTGTACCAGTCGCCGCTAACCCTGCTATTGATACAGGCGGTGGTAATATCGTTCACAGGAATGTTGATCTTCTTCATGGCCAGGGATCTGCTGAAGAGCAGTGTCGTCGGCCTCCTGCTCTGCCTCGCATTCCTCCTTAATCCAGGCCTGCACGGAATTCTCGTCTTCGACTATCATGCCGAGTTCCTGATAATTCCACTCGTGCTGCTCTCCTTCTACTTCTTCATGAAGGGTAGGCGAACGGCGTTCATCATATCACTGCTGCTGTTGCTAGGCAGCGTCGAGACCGCCACATTTGTCGCCTTGGCGATGGGAGTAGGGCTCCTCTCCTACGAGCTGTCCTACGACAGGAAGTCACCCGAGAAGATACACAGGGCGAGGACAAGGAATGCCTGCTACATCATTGTACTGTCGCTCATCGCGATGGCTGCCTACGCCGGCGCCAGCCTGCTGCTGGCGAACGCCTACACGCACGGATTATATCAAGGCCTTCCGCTGGCACTCCAGACCACGGGCTTCGAGTCCCAGCAGGCGTCTCAGCTTGTCTCGACAGTCGGAGGATCAGGGGGCAATGCGATAGGATCCATCAACGGAATCTACAACCTCTACGGTCTAATGGTTGTAATCTTCGGCTTCGGGATAGCAGCGCTCTTCATACCAGAAACGACGATACTTTTGATTCTGCCCTGGCTTGTCGAGGGATTTCTACTGGGCAACGGCAGGTTCTTCCTCATCTGGTACCAGTACTTCAGCTACGTGCTGGGCGGCATGATCATAGCAACATTCCTCGCGATGAGGGCAATATCGAAAGGTAGCCAGAGATTCAGAGTGGAACTCAAGGTGCTAGGCGGCCACAACCCCATGGCGCTGCAGTACAAGGCGCTCCTCTTCCTTCCAATTCTGTTATTTATTATGTCACCGATATTCGTCCTTTCAGCAAACCTCAATAACCCGCTGCAGAACTTTTTCTTCGAGAACAGCGCGGCTCAAACCTCGCAGATGAACCAGCTGTACTCTGTAATGTCTCTGATACCTCAGAACGCTACCGTCATGGCGCCCATCTTTGTCGTCGCACACCTGACCAATAGGGCGGAGGTAACGCCGATACTGCCCGCAGGCCAGCAGTGGTTTACCCCTGAGTACTTGCTCCTGGACTTCAACAGGAACCTGAGCTCCAACGCCTTCAGCTTCAACCAGCCCAACATAGCCAACGCGGTGCTGGCGAAGAATAGCTACTACCTCTACGCCAAGAACGGGACCGCCGAACTCTACAGGCTCAGCAGGAACTACTCCTAATCTAGGAAGCCGCCTTTGTATTCGATAATCTCGGCTCCAAACGCCTTTGCCTTTTCAATAAATGCATCGCGCACCGAAGCGGCAAGCTCGGCTTTGCGCGCTGTCTTGGATGGGAAGGCGTCATAAAGAACTCCCTCCGAATGAGTATCACACGCGTCCATTATCTTCACCTGGACTACTCCTGGATGATTTTCCACCACATCCGCAGCTATGCTTCCCCTAAGCAGCGCGAGCAGTCCTCCGCCCCGTACCTTAGAGATAGCCTCGTCCAACATCTTCCTGGCCACTGCTGCGGTGAAGGTTTGGGAAAGTTTGAGGTCTATATAAGCCCCAATCCTGGCTCTGGGGCCAAACCTCCCGCCGCCAATGTCATGCGAGAGAAGCACACCCTTCTTTGAAGCGAGCGAGAGGCCCTTATTACCCGCCACGATCCCTGCTGATAAATCACAAAGCCCGCGAACCAAAGTTGTTAAATGGCTGAAGTCACCCGGTTTTGTATTTTGGTTAGACTCCTTGAGCTGGCGCGTTAGCCGTTCCAAACCCAATGCAACCTGGTACGGTCCCATCCTTTCCGATGCGTTTGGCTTTGTTTTTGTTCCCTCTCCTGCACTCATGAGATCACTGTTCAGACTCACATCGTCCAAATATATCTAGCTTTCCGAGTCAAGCTTCGGGGTTCAAGCCTAGCAGAGCCCGTCCCTTATCACATGGTCAAACTTCAACCGAGCCAACCCTTTATATTCGTTTTCGAACATATACTCATGATTTGTGCGTGTTAATATGAAGATTCTGCAGCTGGACGTCGATTCTATCACCTACGAGCTCATCAAGCCCGAGGCGAAGTTCTACGAGGAGAGCGACAAGAAGAGCGTCACGCTGAAGGACATCCTTGTTCTAATGGTGAGCGTCGAGGAGGGCGACGACAAGTCCGTCGCAGAGAAGGCGGCTGCCGACGCGCTCGAGGTCGCCAAGAAGCTGAGCAGGAAGAGCATACTAGTATACCCGTTCGCGCACCTCTCCAGCGACCTGGCGGACCCCAAGTCCGCAATGGCGGTAGTGGATGATCTCTTCAAGGCCTGCGAGTCACACGGAGTCGAGGTAAAGAGGTCGCCATTCGGATGGAACAAGAAACTTACCGTCTCTGTTAAGGGCCACCCGCTCGCCGAGCAGGGGCGCAGCTACGGTAAGGATGAGGGCAAGAAGGTTTACAAGAAGGTGAAGCCTGCCGGCGTCAATACCTCCATAGTGAGGAAGAGCGACTGGTCGGGCCTTCCGGCGACGGACCACAGGACCATAGGTGAGAAGCTGGACCTATACAGCTTCCAGGAGGTATCTCCAGGGATGGTATACTGGCATCCTAATGGCCACGTAGTATTCAGGGAGCTTTTCAAGTACATAAGGGAGAAGCTCGACGAGTACAACTACCAGGAGATTGCAACGCCTGCGCTGGCGAACCTGGCACTCTGGCATGTGAGCGGCCACATCGACCACTACAGGTCCGAGATGTTCACCTTCGAGTCGGACAGCGCCGAGATGGGGCTCAAGCCGATGAACTGTCCATCAACGATAATGATATTCAAGTCGAGGAAGTGGAGCTACAGGGACCTCCCTGTAAGGTTCGCCGATTTTGACAAACTATACCGCAACGAGATAAGCGGAGCCCTCACCGGGCTGTTCAGGGTAAGAGAGATGACCCAGGATGACGCCCACATCTTCGTGAGGCCTGATCAGGTGGAAGGCGAGCTTGTGGTGCTGTTGAAGATGATAAAGGAGCTCTACGGGATATTCGGGCTCACCTATTCCGCTAAGGTTTCCACGATGCCAGACAGCCACATAGGCGATGAGGCACTCTGGGACCAGGCCATCTCCCTGCTCAAGACTGCACTCAAGGAGAACGGCATGGAGTACGGGATAAAGGACAAGGACGGCGCCTTCTACGGGCCGAAGATAGACTTTGACATCAAGGACTCGATGGGAAGGGAGTGGCAGTGCGCAACCGTTCAGCTCGATTATCAGTTCCCGAAGCGGTTCGGCCTGAGCTACACCGGAGAGGACGGAAAGGATCACGAGCCGGTGATAATACACAGGGTAATCTACGGCTCGCTTGAACGGTTCATGGGCATACTCGTGGAGCATCTGCAGGGAAGGTTCCCAACTTGGCTCGCGCCGGTACAGGTTCAGGTGGTATCGATATCGGACCAGAGCTACAGCTATGCAGAAGAGGTTTACAATAAGATAAGGTCGGAGAAGATCAGGGCGAAGCTTGACAATTCAGACAGGACCCTGCAGTACAAGATAAGGGAGGCCCAGATGCAGCAGGTTCCCTATATAGTAGTATTAGGGAAGAAGGAGCAGGAGAAGGGAGTCGTCACCATAAGGGACAGGACGGGCAAGCAGACCATGGCGATAAAGCTGGAGGAGTTCATGAAGTCGCTGAAGTCAGAGATAGGAGAGCGCAGGTTCGAGCTGGGGTTGAAGTAACCTATGTATGTTCTGGGGATCTGGGACGGTCACGATTCGGGTGCCGCCCTGGTGAATGAGGGTGAGGTCGTCTATGCGGCGAACGAGGAGAGGTTCACCAAGCGCAAGCTAGAAATAAATTTTCCCTACCACTCGATAGCCGCTGCCCTGAAGTACGCCGAACTAAAGCCGCACGACATCAGGGAGGTCGCCTACACGACGACAGAGTTCACCAAGACACTTGAGCGCATTATACCGGGAATGAAAGAAAATTATTATCAGTTCAGGCGGCGCAAGATCCCGAAGCCCTCATTCGAGCATGCGAGGCACAAGCTGAAATACTCGCTTACCACGATAGGGCCCCTCCCACTTTGCGGCGCGGTAAGTTCATCTTCAATAAGGAAGAAGCTCGACGGCGTTGGATTCAAGAACTACAGACTCCACAAGGTCGACCACCACACGGCCCACGCCGCGACGGCCGCCTTCACTTCAGGTCAGAAGAGGGCGCTGATCCTCACGCTTGACGGACTGGGTGATGGCTTGTCCGGCAGCGCGAGCGTGCTGTCCAACGGAAAGTTGGAGCGGGTCATGGCCATCGGCGCCCGCGACTCTATCGGCATATTCTACGAACAGGTCACCAACCTGCTCAGCATGCGCGAACTTGAGGACGAGGGAAAGATAATGGCCATGGCCGACTATTCGTTCCCGTTTCCATTCGAGAAGAACCGCTTCAAGGACTTCTTTGACCTCACCGGCACCAGGCTCAGGGCGCGCTACTCGCCGGCAAAGCAGTACGACATGATAGCCAGGATATCCTGGCAGATGCCGAGAGAGCAGACGGCCTACATGGCCCAGCAGCTTGTTGAAGGCCTGGTGATAAAGCTAACCTCGAACCTGATAGACCGCTACGCGATAGGCGACATTGCTGTCGCAGGCGGCCTTTTCTCCAACGTCAAGGCAAACATGCTTGTAAGAGAGCTAGACAACGTGAAGTCCATGCAGATATTCCCCCACATGGGCGATGGCGGGATAGCGCTGGGCGCAGCGCTCTACGCGAGCTATCTGCTCGAGGGGAAGACAGACTTCAAGTTCAGCGCCTACCTGGGCAACAAATACTCGAACGACGAGATTGAAGAGTCATTGAAGAGCGACAGGTCGCTCAAGTACTCGATAGAAGGAAAGGACGAGCAGTGCAGGCACGCCGCGGAGCTGATGAGTCAGGGCAACTACGTCTTCTGGTTCCAGGACCGGATGGAGTATGGACCAAGGGCGCTTGGCAACCGTTCCATACTGGCGCCGAGCGACTCGGACGAGGTGAAGGAGAAGCTCAACCTTTTCGTCAAGCAGAGGGAGTGGTTCCAGCCCTTTGCACCATCGATGCTCGAGGATGATGTCAACAAGCTCCTGCACTATGACAACAAAGGCCTCAACAAGTTCATGACCAGCGCCTACAGGCTCAGGGAAGAGTTCAAGCCGGTCGAAAAGTCGGTCGCTCACGTCGACGGCACCGTGAGGGCGCAGATGGTCGGCGAGGAGAACAAGGTTTACTATAATCTGCTCAAGGCGGTCAAGAAGCACAGGGGCTACGGCATAGTCCTCAACACAAGCTTCAACATCCACGGGATGCCCATCGCCATGTCGCCCAAGGACGCGATAGAGACTATGAAGCAGACGAAGACGAAGTACATGTTCATGGACGGAATATTTGTAACCAATAGGGCGGTATGATGCTTAGCAACGGAATCCTTGAATTCATATACACGGCCGGTGTCCTGGCCTCGTTTGTGGGCCTGGCCATGGGCACAGTGCTCAACAGGAAGCACATAATCGAGGTGCTCCAACATACGGGGTTCAAGAGGAAGGACCTCCTGCTTGCGCTGGCAGTGGTGGCCCTCTTCCTGGTCATAGTGATAATATGGATGAAGCCCACCCAGCTCCTCTTCTTTGACGACGCCATCTACCAGTCCATGGGCCTTGATCTCCTTCACTCGGGCCAGGCCTGGATGTGCAACTTCGGCACTCCTACCCAGTGCTTCAGCGGTCAGATCTTCCATGAGCCGGGCGGTCTCTCGTTCAACATCGCGATCGGATTCCTGATCCTTGGTGTCCATCGGATATCATCCTATGCGGTCCAGGTCGCACTTGCCGCTCTGTCTGTATTCATGATCTTCCTGGTCGCCTTCCTGCTATTCAAGGATAGGCGCGCGGCCTTTTTCTCCGCCCTCGTGCTTGCGACCCTGCCGATAATAATTGTCTGGGCCGCCCCGACCAACTCGGACATGGCCACCCTCGCCTATTCGCTGATTTGCCTCTTCATGCTCATCGTGATGAAGCGCAAGAGGAGCCCGCTGGCACTCGCTAACTTCCTCTTCTCACTCTCGCTCCTGCTCTACATGAAGGTCGACACGCTTGTCTACATCCCAATCTTCGCAGTCATGTACGTAATCCTATACGAGCACGGCTTCGCCAGGTCGGTCACCGACATAGTGCGCGCGATCCGGAAGAGCCTGCTCAACACCAAGCTCCTCGTACTTCTTCTCGTCTTTGTCCTTGTCGCCTATCCGACCTTTATGTTCGCATTCAGCAACGGCTCCAACGACGGTTACGGCTATCAAGGAACATCGGTCCAGACGACCTGCAGCAGCCCGCCAGCCTACATCAAGGCCAGCGGCACGATAAACCTTCAGAACTTTAATGCAAACATATGCTCTAATCTTCTCTTCTGGACGAACCAGTACAAGAGTGCGCAGGTGACCCAGCCGCTCTACCTCACCATACTGGCGATAATAGGTGCTGCCCTGCTGCTGGTCTTCAGAAAGGGGCGCCCGCTGGCGGCCATCGCGGTATGGTTCGGTGGCATATTCCTCCTCTATACCGCCTTCTATGCAGGATCTGTCACCTACGGCGTCGATTGGAGGTTCATGATAGGCCTCATGGCGCCCTTCGCATTGCTCTGCGGTTTCGGCATATCCGGTTTGGCCAAGTCGGTCGAAATCCTGATCGCCAAAACAAGGAGCGGCAAGCTGCCGGCCTACGCTGGTATCCTTGTATCCCTGATACTGGGAGTCTCAGTACTCTACATCCTCTACCTGAACTCGTCCACCATATTCGTGAATCCTGCCGCCATACAGCAGGCCGGTGATGCACGTTTCTACGAGAACTTCGTCTACAACTCCAGCACGCTGATACCAGCCAGCTGCCTGGTGTACACCTACGACCCGACCCTCTTCAACATCAACAACAGGAACGCGACGCAGCTTTCAAACATCTACAACTCCAGCTTCACCAGCGCGGCCAATGCCCAGTTCCCCTGCGCGGTCATCGACGTGGGCTACTGGTGCAACACCCCCGGCAACATTTGCACCCAGGCCGAGTCGACCTACAACACGACACCCATAGCGACAGCGACCTACAAGAACGGCTTCACCTACGGCTTCTACAGGATAAACGGAGTCAGATGAATCCCTGGAGCTTAAAAATTCTTTCAAGGGCGGGGGGATTTAACTAGAAAATAGTACCTCTGCCTGCCATCGATAACTTACCAAAAAGCTTATATACCTTTATTATATAAACTTATATAATATATAAACCAATATAATGGGTTATAAGATGCAAACACAACAAATGATACACTACCCGCGACTGGATACGATACTGATGGTTGAAGACGCGCTAAAGGACGCCAAGGAATATCCATCAAAAAGGCAGCTTTGGATCTCGCTCAAAAAGAAGGTAATGTACCAAACCTTCAACACGATTCTCTCCTACCTTGAGGATTCTGGAAAGGTACTGATAAAGGATGGAAAAGTCATATGGATATGGAATCCTGCTCTGGTAAAGAAATACGGCAAAAGCGATATGGTCTTGAAATGAGTGCTGATATGCGACCTGTTAAGGTGGTCTTTGCAGACCAGAAGCTTAAAGACGCATACTACAGCGTAAAGCAAAGCGATCCTACACTCTACAAATTCTTGGACAGGGCAACTGACGACATAAAACAAAATCCAAAATGCGGGATTGATATCCCGAAAAGGCTGATACCTAAATTATATGTGCAAAAATATGGCATAAACAACCTCTGGAAATACGACCTTCCTAATGGCTGGAGACTTGTCTATTCAATTACCGGAGATGGCATAGAAATTATTGCCATATTACTGGAATGGTTCTCACATAAAGAATACTCGAAGAGGTTCAAGTACAAGATATCCTAAAAGGTGTTTAACCTGGGGTTAAAACATCTCCAGGAGTTTCTCCTACCTGTCAGGCGATGTACCAGAACGGGTTGTGCCTGATCATCTCGTTGTAGTAGTAGACGAGCCTGTAGGTGTGAATCATCGCGATTAGCACCAGCGCAAGCAGCACTACGAAGACGGCGATGCGCACCCATCCGCCCCTCCCTCTTATGGGGAACTTTCCCGCAACATTGACCATGGCGTAGGCCACCAGCACAGCCATCGGCGCCGCGACCAGATCCAGATACCTCGTTATCAAGGACCCGGCCGTGTAGTGCGATAGGCTTATGCTCCCAAAGGCGAGGTAGAGCAGGAAGAACCAGAAGATGCCGGCAAGCATCAGCATCCCCCTATGCTTGTATCTTACGGCCAGCAATGAGCCGAGCAGTGCCAGCCAAAGTAGGAGTCCGAGCTGGTAGGTCTGGTAGTCCATGGCGATGTTCCCTACTGTCTGGAATACGCTGGCCATTATGGTGAGGCCGAAGAAGTTGTTCATGAAGGTGTTGGGGCTTATCATCCCCTGTATCGTCCCGTAGTTCTGGAACGGATAGAGCGGGTTGTGCACTAAAATTATGAAGGGAATGGTATAACCCACAATGGCCAGGATCATGGGGACTATTATGTAGACCCTCTTTTTTGTAAGGAGCGCGCAGATGAAGAAGGGCACCAGGAAGGCGAGTGCTATGGGCTTTATGTATAGGAGCATCCCTGCCATCACGCCCGCAAATACCCAGTCCAGCTTCCTGCCCGAAAGGAAGAATACTATGCTCAGGCTAGCGATCACGCCCATAAGCAAGTCATCTAGAAGTCGGGTCGAGTACTGGATCGTGAATGGGAAGATGCAGACGAGGAATGCGGCCAGCAGCGCCGTCTTTCTATTTCCTCCGACACGCAGCGCCAGAAGGTAGGCCAGCCCTATAAGGCTCAGGTACTCCAGAGCGGTGAAGATTATCATACCCGACGCTGTCATCCCAAAGATGGAGCCGCTGATGAAGACCAGGTAGGGGAAGAGCCAGCCGTAGGCCCAGGGGCTGGCGACCGGATTGAATATATGAAATGATATTTGACTCACAAACGCCATGTAGCGCGCATCGTCAAACCTGAGATAAGGTCCCGTATAGAAGGTCGCAATGAGGACAACCCCCAGAAGGATTATGAGCCAGAGGGCAAGCGTATAGCTATCGCCGCCTAGCAGTGTCCTGATCCGGCCTGCCCTGGACCTTTTCGACCTCCTCGCCATCCCCTATCCTTCTAAGCGAAAACTTAAATTGGCTCCTACCTCCGCCGCAGGTGGCGTCCCGGAAGGGCGGACGTTTCCGACACCCCACTTCCCCCTCCCCATGCTCGGATATTTAGAAGTTCAGGATTGAACATATCTGACTGTGATTCTATGGACAAGGGCGCGCATTACGAGGTAAAGGAGATGGGGCTTGCGGAGCAGGGCATGCTAAACATCGAGCTTGCGGAGAGCAGGATGCCGATAGTGATGAAGATCAAGGAAAGGTTCATGAAAGAGAAACCGTTCGAAGGGATAACGATCGGGCTCGCACTGCACCTGACGAAGGAGACAGCGGTGCTGGTCAAAGCTCTAAAGGCCGGGGGCGCAAAGGTGTCGATAGCCAGCTGCAACCCTCTGTCTACTCAGGACGACGTCGCAGCGGCGCTGGCGAAGGAGGGAGGCATAGGAGTCTACGGCTACAAAGGGGAGACCAGCGATGACTACTACAGGTACATCGACACGGTCATAGCCCAGGGTCCCCAGATAACCATAGACGACGGCTGCGACCTGGTTACAAGGATACACACAAAATACCCGGAGCGGATCAGCTCGATAATCGGGGGCTGCGAGGAGACGACAACCGGAATAATAAGGCTCCGTTCCATGCAGAAGGCGAAGGCGCTGAAGTACCCTGTCATCGCGGTGAACGACAATAAGACAAAGCACCTGCTCGACAACTACTACGGCACCGGCCAGTCCACCCTGGATGGGATAATAAGGGCAAGCGGCACCCTCATAACAGGCAAGACCTTCGTCGTTGCAGGATACGGCAGCTGCGGGAAGGGAGTGAGCCTTAGGGCTAAGGGCATGGGGGCCAATGTCATAGTGACGGAGGTAGATCACTTCAAGGCTCTGCAGGCAGCGCTCGACGGCTTCAGGGTGATGTCCATGGAAGAGGCGGCCAAGCTAGGGGAGATATTTGTAACGGTGACTGGCAACAAGAACGTCATAAGACTGGAGCACATGAAGAAGATGAAGAGCGGGGCCATACTCGCCAACTCGGGCCACTTCGACGTTGAGATAGATATGACATCGCTTGCCAAGTTCAAGAGCAGGAAGATTAGGCCATCATTCCACGAATACGACGTAGACAGCAGGAAGATATTCGTCTGCGGTGAGGGAAGACTTGTCAATCTGGCAGCAGCGGAAGGGCATCCGAGCGAGGTCATGGCGACAAGCTTCGCCGGGCAGGCCCTCGCCTGCGAGTACCTGGCGAAGAACAGGGGAAAGATGAAGCCATCGCTGATAACCTTGCCGGAGACCATCGACAACCGGATAGCAGAACTCCAGCTGGAGGCCATGGGAGTA
Source organism: uncultured Microcaldota archaeon (assembly GCA_963760035.1). Lineage (GTDB taxonomy): Archaea > Micrarchaeota > Micrarchaeia > Micrarchaeales > Micrarchaeaceae > JAJYUY01. Next base: position 13,333 of record CAVXBR010000026.1, read on the forward strand.
TCAATCGACAGGCTTACCGCGGAGCAGATTAAGTACCTGTCAAGCTGGCACGAGGGAACCTGAAGAGCTGTGCCGGCAAAAGCCAAGCTATAGAGAGCGCTTAAATATTTGATGCGCCATGATAAATCAGGCGACAAGGCGAATATATGGCACGACTCGAAAAGGCGGAGAAGACCATAAGGCAGGTCCTACGACAGGAAAAGCGAATATTTGAGATTAGTCCGCAGGCGATCAGCCACCTGCAAGCGATGCGCAGGAAGTGTGTGGAACTTACACATAGCAGAGTGTTGTCCACAGCCAGATAACCCTGTTTTATGAGCTCGGTTTCCCAAACAGCCTAGGCATTTCTTATTATAGTCTTCAGTATTACCAATCCATCTCTCAGTGTCAAAAGCTTTGCGATCCCAGACTTCCTCTTCTTCTCGTAGCTTGGTACTTCAAGCACCTTCATCCTCTTTTTCATCGCCTTTATGCTTATCTCTGCCTCTATCCCGAAGCCCTTCTCCTCTAGGTCCAGCCTCTGGGGCACGTTCCTGGCGAAGCTCCTGTACCCGTAGCACAGGTCAGTGTACCTCGAGCCGTAGAGCCGATTTACGATCCAGACAAAAAACCCGTTCCCAATCTTCCTGATGAGCGGCATGTCATCAGATCCCCCTCCTGTAAGGAAACGCGAACCCATGCAGATGTCGTATCCGGTCTCTATGCCGGCTATCAGGAGCTTCAGCTCCCTGGCCCTGTTGGAGAGGTCGGCGTCCATGGCGACTATTATCTTTCCCTTCGCCGTTCTAATGCCCTTGGTGAGTGCGGATCCCTTCCCCAGATCGTCATAGACTATCTTCGCGCCCATGCTCTTTGCGATCATCACGGTTCTGTCCTCCGAATGGCCGTCCACCACTATTATCTCGTGGGTATAATCCTTCAGCATCGGCCTCACCTGCCGTAGCAGAGGGCCTATGTTCCGTTCCTCATTCAGGGTGGGTATCACTACGCTTACGTATGGGTTCATGAGACATCATCAGGCGTTTTCTCGTGGTGGTGATGCCTCCCTAGCTCCTTCCTGCGTTTCAGCAGGAGCGATGCGATTATCCAAACCAGTATCACAACTATAATGACGACAAGGATCCAGCCCACTAACCCCATTCCGCCAGCCACCTTTGCGCTCCCGCCATGCCCGAAGACCAGCGCCGCGCTGGCCATCTGCGCGTAGTGGGTTCCGTTGTACTCATAGGAGAGCTCGCCTATCACCGGGAAGGAGGCGTCTGTGTAGGTTGGGGAGACTATGTCGAATGACAGTCCTGCACGACCGTTGGCCACTACCGTTATCGGCATGGTCGCATTCTTCACAGAAAAGCTGGGCGGAACCACTGCGTATACCTGTGCCTTTAGGCTCTGAGGCGCGCTGTTGGTTACGTTGACCGACATCTTGTTTCCGCTAATCGAGACGCTCTCCTGGAGCGGCCCGCCCACCAGGCTTCCTATGTATACTATGCAGGGGAAGACCGTCGCATAGTTGGAGCCCGCCTGCGCATAGGTGGCATTTATGTTGACTGCAAAACTTCCCCTGCCCACCAGCTTGGAAAGATAAAATTCCCGCGAGTAAGTCATTCCGGGCTCCACGTTGGGTATGATGGCCACTGCATTCCCGGCGGTAATGCCCGGATAGGTGGCATTCCCTGTATTGATCCCAGGGAAGGTTGCGTATACCTGCAGGTCCGATGCGGTTCCGTTGCCGTTGTTGGTGACGTTGAAGGTTATGTAGCTATGAGTGGAATTTATCACGTAGAGCGGGCATCCGCCGGTCAGGGTGACGACTGTCGCAGCTCCAGAAAGCGGAACGACCATTGCAATTACGATTGCAAGCCCCATCAGAACATTCTTGTACACCCAAAACACCTATGCGATAAGACTAAACATGTTGCCCGTTATGGCCTGATAGGCCTCGCAGGAAGTCCAATAATTAGGCTCCAGCCCATCCTTCATGTCCTTTCTGGCCTTGGCGGTGGTCTCGCTGCTCCATATCGGACGAAGGTCAAAACCAGACTCGCGTATGTTGCCCACCTTCCTGTCCCACATTATCGACGGGTATACATTGCCAAAGCTGTCCATGAAGAGCGATGCGTCGAGGCCCTTGCTTCTCATCGGGCTGGTCCCCCTTTTAAGGAAGCTCACGAGCCCCCTCATATAGGCGTCCTCGACCCGCGAGATTGGGTCAAGTCGGAACTCGCGGCTCTTTATAACCCACTCGATGTCCGAAAGCGCGACCGCCTTGTCCGGTCTTATGTCGTCGCTTTCGTTCTTGTAGTAGTTTTCCGATGTCTGGGCCAAATTGACATGGAAGTCATTCACCTTCAGGCTTGGTATGTCCTTCTTGACATCCTCGAAAACCTTCTGGAACTGGCCGGCGTTGAACTTCGACATGGTGTAGCCGAAGACGAAGTATAGATTTTTGTAAGTTTTGGAGAGCTCCTGCAGCATCCTGTAGTTGGCAATCGCCTTCTCGTAGTTGCCAGGTATGCCCCTAATCTTGTCGTGAAGCTCCTTGTTGCCGTCAAGGCTTATGGTGACTGCGACCCTGGGAATACCCAACTCCAACATTTCCACGATTTTCTTGTGCACCATGTTAGGGTCGCATAGTGAGTTGGTCGGGAAGGTAAGTATGTAGAGCGACTTGCAGTTCTCTTTGAATGTCCTAGCTATCTCGACGATGTCGCCCCTCAGGAATGGTTCGCCTCCTGTCAGCTCCACCCACTTAAAGTAGTTGTTTTTTGCCGCGAAAGCCTTGATCTCCTCGACCGTAAGCTCTCCTTTCGGCTTTATCTGCCATATGTTGCACGAAAGGCATCTGGATTGGCACCAGTAAGTTATCGCGAAGTTGATCTTGTAGGGAAGGGCGAGCCTAGTGACGTTGCTTTTCAGCATCAGAGCCGTAAGACCTACCATCTTCTGAAGGGCCATGTTAATCTTTATACATATGCTGGTTTTTATATATTTATCTCTGTTGGTATGGATGAAAAGAGTATACAGTTCGCTGACTGTTGTAATACCTACTCTTAACGAGGTAGAGACCATACCGATTCTATTAAATGGGATAACCTCGTCGTACAAAGGCGTCAAAGTCATAGTGGTCGACGACGGCTCCAAGGACGGGACCCCTAGGGCCGTATTAAAAATAGCAAAAAACATCAGTGGAATAAGTTTCATAGACCGCAAGGCCCTGGGAAGGCGTAGCGGCCTTACAGGCAGCATTCTTGACGGGATAGCTGCAGCAAGGACCAGACTGGTCGTCGTCATGGACGGCGACATGCAGCATCCCTACTCGCTGATAAGCCGTGTCGTTGTCGCTCTGGACTCGGCCGATCTGGCGATATGCGTAAGGTCAAGAATAGAGAACTGGCCGATCCACAGGCGCATAGTATCGCAGATGGCCGTCTGGTCCGGCCTGGTTGTGCTCTTCGCCAGGAATAAAAGGCGTTCGCATGACATAATGTCCGGTTTCTTCGGCGTTAGGAGGAGGTTTTTCATGGACGTATACCGGTCTAACAGGAGGCGCTTCGTTGTAGAAGGCTTCAAGGTGCTGTTCGACTTCCTAAAGTCCGCAGGGCCATCAATGAGGGTCGTTGAGCTGCCCTACAGCTTCAAGGACAGAGAACACGGGGCATCCAATGCCAAGCTCAAGCATGGACTGTACCTGATAAAATCCTTTATAACGTAACACAAATGCCCCAGCTGCCCGAAGTGCTTATATGGCCACCAGAACCCGGACAAAAACAAAGAACAGCGCCTCCAACTCTTCGAAGTCCGTCCTCCTCCTGATATTAATTCTTGCCACGGCCTTAAGCTACCTGTTCTTTTACGGCCCAACGCCGATTGCAGCGTCCGACAATTACAGGTACGGCATGTATGCTTACTCGTTTTCAAAGGAAGGATTCCATGGTCTGAACTCCTCTGATAACTTCAGTACAAGATACATGGTCATAATCGGCATTGCCCTGTCCTACCTTGCTCTTGGATACAGCGTCTTCTCTACGACGATCTTCGGTGTCCTTGCATTCCTGGCCACAGTGCTGATAGTCTACAAGATAGGCTGCCTGTTACTAAACAAGAAAGCAGGTCTGATTTCCGCCTTTATGTATTCAATCATGCCACTGGCCGTGGTAAATAGCTCGAATGTAGGCAACGATGTCCCGATGGCGCTTTTTGCGTCACTTGCCATAATGTTTCTCTTGATGGCGTTTAATGAACACGACAGAAGAAGGACATGGCTGTATTACTCCGCTTCCGGCTTTTTTTGCGTTTCAGGAGTTCTAATCAGTCCGGAAGCACTTATGATATCAGTTCCGATCCTATTGCTGCTTCTGGTTAAGATTTTGTCCAAGAAACTTAATCGCGAGTCGTTGGGCATCATTCCCGGTGTCGCAGCAGCGATACTCCTGATAGGGCTGCTGGGGGTGATGCAGACCGGAAACCCGTTGTATGTGCTCAAGTCAACAAATTATTGCTATACCTCGTCCAGCTGCGCACCTGCAGTCAGTCCAGGTCTTGGCACGCTTATGTACTATATCAATCGGCTTTTCCCGTACCTGGGCCATATCCCTGCTCCCTCCCCCGGGTCAGACCAGTTCTATTATTTCGGCTATCTCGCATACCTTGCAGTTCTTGGCGGGATATACCTCGCGATAAAAAAAGAGCGCGCATTGCTGATCCCGTTTGTCTGGTTGGCGGCGTCTCTCTTATACCTAAGCTTTGGCACAACAAGCATCCACGGCTACATCACCTCATTCCCATATCCCAGATACATGCTGGTCTTTGCACCGGCGGTTGCATTAATACTCGGCCTATTTCTAGCCAAACTCCCGTCCTACAGGTTTAAAGTGGGGCGCAGCCGCCTAACTTTCCCGTTTGCACTTCCAATAGTCGTCCTTTTGTTCCTTTCATCACTGTACTGCATCGCATTTTTCCAGTATTCCCAGTACAAATGGGTCTCTCCACTAATGCAAACTTCTGCATATGTCAAAAATCTCCCCGCCGGTGCGGTAATCTACGTAGAATCTGGTTTGCCCTACGACATATACCTAAACTACATGGAGAATGCAGGAAACCGGACCACGCATTACACTTACGCCGCTCCAGGCAGCTGCGGATCGTTCCAGCCTGGCTCCTACGCAGTAATGGATCAGAATAGCACCCTGGCCGGGACGTGCGGCATGGAGGTGGCCTACGCGCCCCATATACCACAATGGCTGATTAAGTACAACCTTTTCGACAACTCTTCAGGATTCCAGTACTCGGATCTTGTGGTGTACAAAAAGGATTAGCTTCCTGAATCTGCGTAGGGCATCATTATAAATGCTAACGTGCTTAAAAAAACAAAGGCAGATCCGATGGGTAGAAAGCGCAAAGAGGTGAAGCCGCAGGGCGCGGTTGAGCTACTCTATGCCAATCGCTACAAACTGGTTCTCTTCGCCATCCTAGTCTTCGGAGCCTACCTTAATCTCGCCTTTTTCTACGGACCCAGCTGGATGAATGGCTCCGACAACTACATCTACACCTCCCAGGCATACCTCCTTTCCCAGGGGCATGCCAATCTGCTCAACTGCGGCATAGTCGATTGCGTAAACTACATAGTGGTGGCAGGGATTGCATCCTCGTTTGCCCTGTTTGGATACAGCGTGTTGTCGGCCTCATTCTTTGGGATAGCCTGCTATGCGCTCACACTGGTTCTCATATACCTGATAGCAAAGCGGCTTTACAGCTCAAAAGCAGGTCTGCTCGCCGCATTCTTTTACTCTATCTTCCCACTCGTGCTTTCCCAGAGCTCCAATGTCGGAGACGATATACCAATGGTGCTGCTTGTAACCGCGGCCGTTTATCTGGTTATACTTGCGCTGCAAAACAAGGAAAAGAGAAGCAAATATCTTCTTCTGGCAGGATTCGTATCCGCAATCAACATCCTGTCGGTCTCTGAAGCGGTGATCGGCCTATTCTTCATTGCTTCATTCATCATCCTTATCGCGATAGTAAAGATGGACAAGAAAATAGTGCGCTCCTTTGCCTTCTACATCATCGGAGTGATAATCGCCTTTGCCGTGATAGCAGCCATAGGGATGTACGAAACCGGAAGCCCGATCTATGTGCTGCATGTGTACAACGCCAACTATAACACCTTCACCGAAGCGCCGGCCTTCCAAGCCTATGTCAACAATCTGATGCCTCCGTTTAAAGACCCCAATACCTTCAATACAATAGCCTATGGCTATCTCGGCTATCTCTTCATAGCCTGTGGAATCTACTTTTTGGCTATCCGATTCAAGAAAGTGTCGATATTAGGTTACTGGTTTGTATTCTCATTCCTGTACCTTGGTTTTGGAACTCAGAGCATAACAAGATACATCCCAATTATGTATGTCGGCCCCAGGTATGCACTTATCTTTGTGCCTGCAATGGTCCTCATAATAGGGATAGCGCTGGCTCACATGATCGACAAAGGAAAAACCTTGCCCATAACCCAAAAGGCTTTGCTAGCCTGCGGCCTGACAGTCGTCGTGGTATTCATTTCTGTTTCGTCGGTTATGGATGTGGTAAACATACAGTACTCGCAGCTCTATGCCAGCGAGCCACTAATACAAATCGGGCACTATCTCAATGCGCTTCCGTCAAACACGATGATGTACGGGCCTGTCGATATCCCCTGGAGCGTATATCTTTATAATCAAAGCAGGCCTATGGCAGCGGTCGGCTATGGCTCCTACCAGACCAGCTGCAGCGAAGTGACCAATTCGTTCGCCCTCCCGCCCGGGGCAATCGTCATAGGGAACATAAGCGACCACAGCTCCTGCAACCTGAACGCAGTCTACACCCCGACCACGCCAGACTGGCTGAATAAATATACGTTGTTCCAGAACTGGGGCACCAGCTTTTACGGCTACAACGTCTATGGATACAACCCCCTAAACAGCACCTGACCCTGGAATCTACGAGTGCCCTATCCGTCAAGGAACCGACGTCCATCAACCAATAAATACCTTCCCCTCTGAACCCTTATGATACAATGAGCGGGGGTGCAGAGCTAGGCGACTTCAAGGGGTTCGTAGCGGAACACAAGGAGAAGGTATACTCAAAACTTCTTGAATACCTATCCGTTGAAGACGCCCCTCCCGAATTCGCTAAGATGATGCGCTGCTATGTCGAGCGGAAGGGCCAGTACCGTCGGCCTACCTATACAATATTGTGGAACCTGCTCTACGGCGGCGACCCGGAGGCGTCGCTCCTGCCTGCGGCGGCCCAGCAACTCTCCGAGGACTACTTTCTAATGCATGACGACTGGATGGACGACAACAGCATAAGGAGGGGGCTTCCAACTGCCCACAAGATCTACGGTCCCGAATATACGGTCGACGCCGGCGACGCCCTCCAGACCATAATATGGAAGATCGCGTCAGACGCGAAGGATGCCCTGGGGCCGAAGAAGGGAAAAAGGTATTTCGACAAGTTCCAGGACATAATGCTGACGACCCACATAGGCCAGTATCTGGACCTGAAGCTCACCCGGGAGTCAAACAATCTGTCCAAGTTCACCATCGATGACTATCTAAAATCAATACACGCGAAGAGCGCCTACTACTCCGTCTACGGGCCGATGCAGGTGGGTGCGATAATAGCCGGTGCTCCCGATGAAACGGTCAAGGGCATCAAGGGCTACGGAACGCTGGCAGGACTCGCCTTCCAGATAAAGGACGACATACTCGACTGCGTGTCAACCGAAGAGAAGCTGGGTAAGACCATAGGCAACGACGTCAAGGAGGGCGTCAAGACCATGATACTGTGGCACGCGATCCACAACTCTGACTCGGTAACACTGAACAAGTTCAAGGCGATCTACTCCAAGCCGCGCAGTTCAAAGACCAAGGCAGAGATTGGCTACGTCCTCAAAAAGTTCATGGAGCTGGGATCCATAGAGTTCGCGGAGAAAGAAGCCGAGCGCTTCATGGACGAGGCGATGGAGCTCTTTGAAAGGGAGACCAAGCGGCTAAAGGAACCCCGCCTGAAGGCGATAGCCAGAGCATCAATATCGCACACGGCAAAGAGGCAGAAGTGATGGCATGGAAAGCGATGAGATAATCGATTATATGAAGCGCAGGGCGGGACGGGTTGACGACGAGATAAGAAAATATCTTACGGACAAGAGCTCCGGAAGGTACCTGGAGGCGCTTCTCGGAAGGGGTGGCTACCAGTATGACAGGAAGGCGATAGAGAAGGCAATTCTCGAACCCTCCCGCTACCTCTTCGGCCTCGGCGGAAAGCGGATAAGGTCGGTGCTCATGCTCACCATAATAGATGCGCTCGGAAAGAATTCCGAGGACTACATAGAGTTTTCGCTGATTCCTGAAATAATACACCATGGCACCCTTCTCCATGACGACATAGAGGACAACTCGCCGGTCAGGAGGGGTTCAGACGCGGTGCACATAAAGTACGGCGTCGACATAGCCCTCAACCTCGGGGACTTCATGTTCTACTTCCCCATGATCGCGCTCATAGACAGCAAGAAGCTGGACCGGAACACCAAGTCAAAGGTGCTGGAGATATACCAGAGGGAGATGCTCAGATTGTCGATTGGCCAGGCGACCGACATAGCCTGGCACAGGGCGATGGTAACCCCGGAATCGGTGACCGAGTCGCAGTACCTGGAGATGGCCTACCTAAAGACAGGCGTACTTACCGGAATGGCCTCCAGGATAGGCGCCGCGATAACGGGCGCTGACGACAAGGCCATAGAGGCGTTGGGAAGGCTGGGCGCGACACTCGGCGTCGCCTTCCAGTTGCAGGATGACATACTCAACGTGACCGAGAGCGCCGTGGCGTCCAACAAAGGCGGACGCGGCGAAGACATAACAGAGGGGAAGATAACACTCCTGGCGATAAAGACCTTCGAGAAGGCGTCGCCAAAGGACAGGACGAGGCTGAAGGAGATCCTGAAGATGCACACCACCGATCCTGCCATCATAGAAGAGGCGACCGACATGATAAAGAAGTACGGGGCCGGCGTCTACGTCCAGGAGCTGCAGAAGAAGCTGATGGAAGAGGCCTGGGCGGAGGTGGACAAGATAAAGATGGAGCCGGGCCCGAAGAAGATACTTGCTGAGATAGCAGAGTTCCTAATAAACAGGAATGTATAACCGTCTGGTTACTCCCTTAGTAAAGTGGCATAATAAAGTATGGGCGCGATGGTCTCTGCATCCTCTATCCGATTGTCCTTGATCATCTGCAGGACCTTTTTCAGCTCCACAATCCTAACCGATATCCTCTCGTTCCTGTCCAGCTTCCTCCTGCCCTTGCTAAGGCCTTCGGCCAGGTAAAAATGTACGAACTCGGTGGTGAAGCCGGGGCTCGTGAAGGCCTTGAACATCAACGAGACCTTAGATGCAGTATAACCAGTTTCCTCTTTGAGTTCCCTGACTGCTGCTGTCGCGTAACTCTCACCCTCTTCTAGCCTGCCTGCCGGAAGCTCAAAGATGTACTTGCCCACCACCGGTCTGTACTGCCTCTCCAGAACCACCTTGTTGCCGTCGAGTATGGGTAGTATCACCACTGCATTGGTCTTGTCGACCGAATAGTACTTGCTCTTCCTGTAGTTGAACTGCAGGATATCAAATCTTGGAGTTGATAGTATACGCTTAGCTTTTGTCGGCATCCGCAACACACCTTTAAATCACTACGCGAAATAAACTTATAAGCTGGTTGGATGGCAAAGGGAAACGCGCTGGAGACCTACCTGAGATTCATAAGGATAAAGTTCATGATCTCCCTGATGATCGCGCTCATGCTCGTCCTAATTGGGATCTACTACCTCCTCGTTGTCAAGAAGTGAGCGCGCTCAAATACCTACCCTGCTACATGCGGGCCCTGGCCGACTTCCTTTGCAGGCTCTTCAATGCAGAATTATGGATGTGCGTTAGGGCAACGTCTGCAGGGTGCACCACCAGCTCGCTGAGCCAGTACCTTGGCTTCATGTAAGCGAAACCAGATGTCAGATCATCGAAGGATGGCGGCTCCCGACGCCTCTCGCTCCTTAGCTGCGCCGCGATTGCCGGACTTGTATTCGGGTTTTCCTCAACCTGGTGTCTTACGCTCGGCTTGCGATGCCGTGCAAGTATCTTGAGCTCCTCCGGATCCGTCATCCGGGGCACAAGCCCATCAAGAAAGAGTATCGTCTCATGCTTCGACTTCAGGAAGACTATCTCCTCAACGGTGAGGGGAGGTTCAAACTGCTCCGCGACCTTTACCAGGGATATGTTCATTCAATCGCTGGAAAGTCCTGTAGAACCCCAAATATATAAATCTAACCCATCCTTCCGCTTTTCCAGCCACCGTTCCACTGAATCTTTATATATTCATAATACTATCTGATGGTACAGAGCTGGGATATCCATGAATATTGAAGCGTTGATGGCATTCGCCAAGGAGAAGGGGTTCTTCTGGCCAGGTGCCGAGATCTACGGTGGATACTCCGGCACCTACGACTACGGCCATCTCGGCACGCTTCTCAAGCGCAAGTTCGAGCAGCAGTGGCTCTCCTACTTTGTCGAGAGCCATAATGACTACTATCTTATCGAGGCTTCCAACATACTTCCCGAGAAGCCGCTCATAGCATCCGGTCATGCCGAAAGGTTCAACGACATACTCGTCGGCTGCTCCAAGTGCCACACCTACTTCCGCGCCGATGTCATGCTCGGCGAAATGAAGATCAAGGTGTCTGAAGGCGCCAACGCGGCAGATATCGACGCCGCCATAACCGCCAACAAGGTGAACTGCCCGAAGTGCGAAGGCAAGCTGCTGCCCTCCAAGGCATTCAACATGATGGTCGATGTTCATCTGGGTCCAGATAGGGGCGAGAAGGGCTATCTGAGGCCAGAGACCGCGCAGTCGCCCTACCTTAACTTCTTCAGGGAGTTCAACATACTAAGAAAGAGCCTGCCGCTCGGCCTTGCCGTCATTGGCCGCGCCTACAGAAATGAGATATCCCCCAGATCCGGCCTCTACAGGATGAGGGAGCTGACCCAAGCAGAGCTCCAGATCTTCTTCGACCCGGAGAACTTCAAAACAGACTTCAACAAGGTGAAGAAGACCGAGTTCCTGGTGGTGCCCTACAAGACAAAGAAGCAGGTTAAGATAACGGCCGAGGAGCTGGTCAAGAGCTACGAGGTGCCCGAGTTTTACGCTTATCACATGGCGATAATACGCCAGTTCTACACCAACGTGATAGGCATACCCGAAGACAAGTTCAGGTTCCTCGAAAAGGGAGGGGACGAGAAGGCCTTCTACAACCGCCTCCACATGGACCTTGAGGCAGAGGTCGAAAGCTGGGGAGGCTTCAAGGAGATCGGCGGCCTGCACTACCGCGGCGACTATGACCTAACATCGCACACCAAGGGTTCGGGGAAGGACCTCTCCGTCAAGATGGACGGAAAGAGCGTCATGCCCCACGTGCTGGAGTTGAGCTTCGGCGTAGACAGGAATGTATGGGCAATGATAGACATACTCTACCAGGATGACAAGGAGCGCCAGGTGCTTAGGCTCAAGCCCTGGCTCGGCCCGTTCACGGCGGCCATATTCCCGCTCCAGAAGGACGAGAAGATAATCAAGGCCGCCGAAGAGATAAGGGCGGCGCTCAGCAGGAGGTTCAAGGTATTTTTCGATGAAGCCGGTTCAATAGGCAGGAGGTACGCGAGGATGGACGAGATAGGGACTCCCTTCTGCATAACCGTCGACTTCAGCAGTGTCGATCCCGAATCAAAGGAGTTCGGCACCGTGACCGTCAGGGAGAGGGATGGGAAGCTACAGGAGAGGATAAAGATAACCGAGCTGGCCCAGCTGCTTGCTGATAAAACGTCTTATATATCTGAGCATTAATTAGTAACAGTTCAAGATTCGTACGGCATCGAGGGAATATGGGGTTTTAGGACATTTGACAAGGTTTCGATGTAATCCGTTCCCTGTAACTTGGTTGACATGTACATCGACATCTGCATCGCATAACTGTCCATGTTGTCTATCCCTCTGGTCTGCTGACTTATCCTTCTCTTTATGACCATTGGTCTCAGTGCCCTTTCCGCCCTGTTATTCGTCGGTTCCACGCCTTCATATTGCAGGAATGTGAACCATTCGCTATTGAACCTCATTATGTAATTCGTGAGTCTCGTGATGTTTCTGCCTTGTGTGGGTGCAGATTCCAGTAGTTTCCAGAGTTTATCGTTGTATCTGTTTCGCAGGTTGTTTGACAACTTCTTGTTTTTACCATCTACCTTTGCGTTATGGTACACTAACAACAACTTCTTTACGAACATGTTGTAATCTTCGAAACTCTCCTCTTCGCCGAATTGGTAAATCGGTTTCTTTGCTCTCCTGAGGAGGTGCGCCCAACACCGTTGACGTTCACATTTCAGTTTGTTGTATCCTGCATATCCATCAACAACATCGACACCGTTTGTACTCTCCATCCTCTTTGCTGCCTTATGGCTCCTTCTCCGTTCTATCGTGTAGTATACCCAATCTTTCGTCGCAATGACCCATGCCCAGAAGTTCTTTCCGTTGTGCCTATGTGAGGTTTCGTCTTTGTTTCTTGCATCGGCAGACTTTACCTTTTCCTCCAATTCAGAATAGTAGGGACCGAGATATTCTTTCAATCGTTTCATCGAATTCGTTATGCTGCCTCCAGAGACATCCATACCGAATAGGTGCAACATATCTTTCATGTCATCGACGGACATTTTTGCCCTAATGGACATGTAGGATAGGAATACGGAGGTGAGTATGTCGAATTCTGTTCTTGGAAGCGCATTTGGAACAGGTGCCGAAAAGACCTTTCCACATATCTTGCACTCGTAAATGTCAGATTCATGTTCAACAGTCTCCGCAGTCGGAAGTTGCAGGTGTATCACAATCCTCTTCCTTGTTGATGTGCCTCTTCGCCTTGCATGGCCATTGCAATCTGGATCAGGACAAATTGGATTTTCAAGTGAATGGTGTTCTTTTCGGTCTATCTGTTTCGGTCTCGCATTTCTGACGTTGTCCTTTGGGGGTTCATTGTCGCTTTTGTCGTCTTTTGCATATTTGTCTACTGTGTCTTCCAATTTCTTCAGATAGGGAGGAATAGAGCCAGAAGGAGTATTCTCATTGTTATACTTACGGAGTTCTGTTTGTAGATTTTCAATTATTTCTTTTTGTTTCTCAAAGATTTTATCGTAATTCTCTATAAGTTTGTCCTGTACTTCCATTTGCTCTTTCTGGGTTCCGATGATTTTCCCTTGTGCTGACACAATCTTTTCCAGTTTCTTTATCTTCTCAGATAATACTTGATATATGCCTTTCATTCTGGTCGGTTCTCCTAACGTCCCACTCCCCGAACTACTTCACTGAAAAGAATTGAATACCTTTCGGAAAATCTAGGATTAGTGGCAGACCTGTGATTTTGGCAGGTTAGCGTAAGTTTATTAAACTCTTACATTAATTAGGTATTGGTGTGTTTGGATGGACTATCGGTTTACTAACAGTAATGAACTGGCAGTAACCAATCTAGATATAAAACACACCCTGGCAAGCGGCCAGCCCCTGACCTTCCTATCCGACTGCGACTGGAAGAAAAACAGGTTCTCCTACGTCGACAATGGAAAGAAGACCACCTTCAAGGTCTCGGGAACCCCCAAGAACCTTAAACTGACTCTCGCCCGGGGCGCTCCCGACTCGGTCGAAAGGGCCATCGAGAGATTCAGGCTCAACGATAACCTGAGCTCCATATACAAGAAGATAAACACGGACAAGTTCATGGACTCGGCGATCTTGAAATACAGCGGGATGCGGCTGACAAAGAATGACCCCTGGGAGACGACGATATGTTTCATAACCTCACAATACAGCAACATCAAGAGGATACGGCAGAACGTCAGGTCGATAGTCAGCACCTTCGGCACTAGAACAATCGACGGATCTATGCGCTTCCCGACCAGCGAGGAGCTCTCAAGAGTGCCGGAAAGGGAGCTGCGCGCAATCGGACTGGGCTTCAGGGCTAACTACATCAAGCATGCGGCTGACTACTGCACCAACAACATGGACCTGAACAGGATCGGCCGGAAGGAGTATGGCCTCCTCAAGGACAGCCTCATGGAGATAAACGGTGTCGGCGATAAGGTGGCGGACTGCATAGCGCTCATGGGCTATGGAAGACTGGAGGCGTTCCCGATCGACGTCTGGGTGAAGAGGGCGATGGAAAAGACCTACTTCAACGGGAAGAACAAGAGGATCCAGGAGATCCATGACTTCGCCTCGGACCAGTGGGGTCGCCACCGCGGGTATGCGCAACAGTATATCTTTCACTCCTCAAGGAACAAGGGCCTCTAGTGCTTAGTATGTCCAAGCTCGAAAGCGAAATAGCCGCCCTGTCAAAATCACTAACGCTGAAGCAGCGCCGCTTTGATGAGGTCATGGACAGGTCGCGGGAGCTGATACGGCTAGCCGGAGTCATAATAACGAAGCTCCACAACGACGAAGTGGCCGACGCCAGAAAGGGGCTTGCCCAGGCGGAAAAGCTCTCCAAGGAGCTGGCAAAGTACAGGGATTTCGACTACAACACGAAGCAGTCCCAGCAGGAGTACTCGGAGGCGAAGATATTCTTCTCCATAAAGGTCTCCAGGAAGCTGCCCACTCGCACCGAGGTCGGCACCGAAGGTGAGGCCTACCTCCTGGGGATGATGGACGTCTTCGGCGAGCTGAAGCGCGAGATAATAGGTTCCCTTTCCGAAGGGGATGTCAAGTCGGCCCGCTTCTATTACTCCATAATGGTTGAGATGTTCGACGCCACCAGAAGCATTAGGTTTGCCGAGGCGGTCCTCCAGGGCTTCAGGAGAAAGCAGGACGTGGCCAGAATACAGATGGAGAGCGCATCATCCGAGCTCCTCTCCTTCTCCCGCAGCTCCTCCCGCCGGTAACACCGATACCTTATAAAGATTTGTGAAAGCAATAGGTAGTGATTGGATGGGAGTGCGCGCCTCTGGTGTATTGATCGTCCTAGCATCCCTGATTGCTCTAGTTATCATCATTGCGGCTTGCGCGCCGATCTCTTTCTCCCAGGCCATATCGCAGAGTGCCGGTACCACCGCGCCGGACTACTCGTTCGGCAGCTCTTCGTTGTTGAATGGCCTCGGCGCCTTTGTCTGTTCGGAGGTAGAGAGTTTCGGCAGCTGCATCGCTCAAGGCGACCTTACCAATGGTGTCATAGGAGGGGGAGGCTGCACACCAGACGCAGGCCCCTGCTGGTTCATAAACGAGTCCTTCTCAGCGACATACTACACCTACAACGCAGGGGATGGTGAGATAATAAGGAGCCCGCTATCAGGAACGGTAACAAACCCTATCCCCGTGATAAGCGAGGTCATCCAAACCAACAACAAGTACAGTCCCTATCTTATAACCTGTCCTGTCTCCCCGCAGCCCACCAATTCGATAGAATACATAAGCGACCCTGGCACCTTCATAGCCGGCAACCGATGCCTCGCAAGCGTGCTCCCGCTCTTAACGATGGTCTCGCTTACCACCTCCTGGGATGTTGTACCCTTTGGGTACTTCATCAACTGGGGCTTTACGACATCAGACGACGGCTCGGCTCCAGTGATGGGATTCAGCCAGCCCTACGCGATAAGCGGCTTCGCGAAGGGCAACCTGAAGAACTTGGCTTACTCCGGACAAGCCAGCGTGAAGGGCTCGGCCTACAACATCTCGGGTTCCTACAACACCAAATCCTACATATTCCAGAATATCAACTCCACGCCACAGCAGGGCCTTTGGACCTGGACCGTCGACTACGCCAACCTGGCCAACCAGGACCTGAGCTACCTGCACCTCAACTATAGCAGTGCAGACGACAGCATGAACAGCGACCTCACCGCCTACTACGGGGGAATCGACTGGGGTATCTCCACCGAGTTCGAAATCCCGATATATGCGCCCATATTCGTCCTCTGTTCCTTCTCCTACAGCTATATCGTCAATTCGCAGATCACAAACCTTGCCAACGCCAATGTGCCGATCCCGATCTACAATACCACAGCGGCACCCAGCAGCAAGGACTATGTGACCATAGGCCAATACTCCTACAGCCCGGTCAAGACGGTATCTCCCGGCGGCAACACCTGCTTTGACCAGATGCTGGCCGGCGGGCCCAGCTGCCTCATAGGTGGAAGCCCAAGCTGTAAAAAACAGACTGCCTCCCGATTCAGTTGCATCCCTGCGTCCTACGGGTTCAAGATATCGGACAACGGGACCGCCTACTACCAGGGACAGATATACAACAACCTGCCCGTATACCTCAACGTCACAAATACGCTCGACATAAACCAGCTCGGCAGCAGCGTCAACGGCAATAGGTTCAATATCTTCCGCAAACGCACCATTGTCCCCAACACAGCTCTCACCACCCAGTACTACGTCCCTGTACCCACCGGCGGCACAGCAACACTGCTCACCACCAACACCGTGGTCGGTGTTGATTTCAAAAACGTAACCATATTCCCCTACTTCACCTACAATGCCACCATTCCGTCGACATTTAGCCAGTTCACAGCAGCGTCTTTCCTCAACCTCTCCTACGCCATCTATAGCCCCAACAACTACGCCAGCACGACCAACGCCTTCGGCGGACTGACAACTCCTGTGGAACCCTACAACATCTTCACTGGAGCTGGCATGTTGGTCAATTATTCCACCCCGACCAGGAAGAGCGAGATCTCCGCCTTCCCCTACTCCGTCTCGGCCGCCTCGGCCAACACCTACTACGACGAGTTCCCATTGGCGGTCGGCGCACCTATTGTGCTGCAGCCCATACCGTCAACCACCCAGACCTCCAGCATGGTGATAGTGGGCAGCGGCTCGGCCATCCCTCCGCAATACCTACAGGTTGATACGATCATATATATTACCGGAGGCAGCCCGACACCGCAGAGCGGCCTTTCGGCATGCACCGACAACTTCTTCGCAGGCACCTGCGCTGGCGACGTCTCCTTCACCATCTCCGGAGACCTGACATCGAACACGGAGATATTCGGCAACATAGGCATATCCCCAGGAGCAATTATCAACACCAACGGTTACTTCCTCATGACCAATGGAATTATATCAAACCAAGACCAGATACAGACACCCGACGGCAACCCTGCCCCGGAGAGCACGCCAGACCTGTCGGGAGTGGGGACCGCCACCGGTGGCACGACGCCTCTGCAGACGGCAATACCCCAGCACTATCCTGCCAACACCATATACTATGTGACGGCCCAGATCGCTCCGGGAACAGTGGTCGGCACATCTCCCATACAGAGCTGCTATGATAACATGGCCGCCGGCTACTGCCTCGGCAACGTCAACTATTACCAGCAGGTCACCCTGGGCGGCAACCTCTTCGTCTTCGGCAACGTGATCATGCAGCCTGGCGGAGTCCTGCTGCTCAACGGCCACACTCTAATAACAAACGAGATAATCAGCGACACGAGCAACATACTCTCCAATTACAAGATCCTTGCCCCGTCCAGCTCGGACCACGGTACCATAGCGATAACAAACATAACCAACCCCGCCTTCGTTGCCGAGTCGCCGAACGGATACGTCTACGTCATAAACTACTCCCAGGGCTCCAGCTTCTTCCATCTCTCGACAACCACATCCTCCTACATATTCAAGCTGAAGTACATACCCACCGGCGACTACAACTACTCCGTATTCCAGCCCAGCGAGTTCCCCACCCAGCCCACCCTGGGCAAGTGGCTCAACCAGTCAGAAAACTACTTCAGAGCCTCGCTGCTCGCCCAGACCCCGTCGCTCTACATTGTCAGCGCAACCCAGTTCACCCAGTCAACCGTTCCCAACTGGTGCCTGTTCGGCCAGCACCTCTGTTTGGGCGGCTCCGCCACCGGTTCCGGAGCCTCCAAAGCGCCCTTCCTGCCATTGGCGGCAGCGGCCGACTACGGCGGCGACCTCTTCCTAGTGGGTGCCCCGATACCAAACTCAAACTACTACGGTAAGAGCTCGAACCCCACCTTCGCTCTGGCCGAGCTGTCCACATCAGGGCAGACGATAGTACAGACAAACCTCAACATCGCGGCAGGGGACGGACTTGTGCCATCGGACGAGATGGCGGTCTCGCCGGGTGGAGAGTACGTCTACCTGGCCAACGCGAGCTTCCCCAACATAAACATCTACAGCACCCAGGGCGGGACCTTCTCCTACGTCGGAAACATCCCACTCTCCTACTCCAACTCAAGCTACAACATGAACATCATCGCCTACCTGTCACATGGCGGACCGTTCGACAGCAAGGTCATACAAGGCGGCTTCGGATTTTCCTACCAAACAGCCACGATGAACGACATCCCGCAGTTCCACCACCCACTTGCCATAACCGACGTGCAGGGCACAATCTTCGTCCTAGACAACTGGACCTTCGGCACCGACACAGGTTCTAGCAGCTATACGCCTTCAGGCCCGGAGGGTGAGACCTACACAGAGTACAGCTCCACCTTCACCCCGATAGGATCGATCTGGATGTTCAGGGCGTTCCAGGACAACGGGACCGTAGAGCTACCGATAGGCTACAGCACCAACAAGACAACCGCCCCTGTGAGCGCGATCCCGCAGGAGATCAGCCCATTCGCATCGACGGCCACTGCCTCCTCAAGGTGGCCGCCCTACGGGTGGCCACTCTCAGCCAACCTAACCCCCCAGTCCGGGACGGCCTTCACCATATGCGAATCCTGCGGAACGATGGCCGGCCCGCAGGGCAGGTACGGGAGCATTCCAGGACTCAAATCCACAGGTCCCCAGATCTCCGCCTACGGCCAGCTTTTTGGCTCGAGGTCGGGCTCGGTCTCAACTCCGGAGGACCTGGGCATAACTTCGGATCTCAACGGGAACATATATCTCCTGATACACGATCACATATCCACGACGCCCTATACCCAGCTGCTTGTCCTTAATCCTCAACTGGAGAACTACACAAACCTTGACATCGGAGCAGAGGTTCCGTTCCAGTGCTACTCAAACGTTGTGGGGCTGCCGGACTGCATCCCAGCCAACTTCATAGGCGGCTTCTATCCCCCGCTTCTGGGGGTGCCGGACGCCTTCGAGCACCTGACCGCCCAGGGAAGCCAGCTGCAGTACTTCTCGGTTCCCAGCGCGCTCTCCTCCCTCCTCCCAACGGGCGCCAACTCCGCCACCACAACCAAAAACACCATTTCTACCTTCAACAGCGGCAGCACCGGCGGCGTCGACCTCAACTGCCTTGCCAGCGGTGGCGCCGGATGCGGCAGTTCGACTCCCTACACTCCCGGCCAGCAGCTCAGGACCTACCTGAACAGCATGATAAGCGGCTATGTCATAACACCCTACACGATAACCTACACGAAGCACATCACCTACGACTTCCAGACCGGAACCGAGGAGATGGAGATCAACCCCCTCAATGCGCAGGCGCTCGACAGCGAGCTCTGCGACTTCAATCCCTCCCCGGAGAGCGGCAAGACCACCCTCTACACTGCCCAGGTGACAAAGCTGGGATCGAGCTTCATTAACCAAACCATAGAGGGCGGCGGCGTATATGGTATCTACAATAACACGCAGACCAACTACCAGCCCAATCTATCCGATCAAAACCTCGTGATCCCCCCTCAGATAGCCTACAACATCTTCAGCAACAGGCTCTTCGGCGAGATCTACATAAACCAGACCATAAGTCCGACGACAGCCAACTCCATGGCATCACTTCTCGAGTCCTACCTGTTAAATTCTGCCGGCGGCTCCCTGAGCTCCCTGGTGGGGCAGTTCGCCTGCACCTTCGGGGTCGCCACCAACTGCCCGCTGGTGGTCAACGCGACAAGGAACTACAACTACGCCGAGGACATCTTCATACAGGTCTACCTGCCTACCGTGAACGGCGGCTTCAACCCCTTCAATAGTGGCATTGGGTCGTCCCTTTCCTCATTCAACAGCATACTCTCCACCGGAGTCTGCGGGGCCACCAACATATGCGCGCCGGCCTACGACGCTGAGAACGCGCTGCCGACAGGGCCGACGCCGAACAACACCATAATGGGTGCAAACTGCGGAGGCAGCTGCCCGACATCGATTCCCGGCCAGATAGGCCAGATAACAGGGACAAACCCACTCAGCAGCCTTCCGCCCCAGATAGGCCAGTACCTCTTCCCCGGCTACTACTACAGCTCCCTCAGCTCCAGCTACCTCAACGGCAACAGCAACTTCACCTACAACTACACCTACCAGACCAACTACTTCAACCTCTTCTCCATATTCAGGAGGATGTCCAACCTCTACAGCCTAGGTTTGAACCTGTCGAACACGCCGTCGGTATATGGCTACAACAGGCTCCTCTACACCTACATCGACAGGTACAACAACACATTATACATGCCGGTCGACATAGACCTGGCCAACATAACCCAGGTCTCGCTCCAGACCAAGACCGCGGTCAACACGATCAACGTAAACCAGAGCCAGATAAACATAACGGGTAACCTCACCTACCTTAAGCCAGATGGCACGCTCGCACCTGCGCCTGCGGGTTCAAACGTCTACCTCTACTACGACGCCAACATAAACTTCTACAACGCCTCAATGCTGACGACGCTTGCTGGGGCGACCGGCCAGCTCTCTGAATTGGTGTCAGGCTCCTACTACAAGTGGGCGGAGAACTGCGCCTTCGACCCGCAGTCCAGTTCCTGCGTCCTGGCGAACCCGCTCTCGACATTCGGGATCGGCAGCTTGCTGGCTGGCGTATCCGGCATCCCGAGCCAATCGCCGCAGAGCCTACAGGATCTGGCTGTCACCTCACTGGGCTACCTTACCGACACGCCGACCTATGCCCCCAACTACGGCTCGGCAGGATCGTGCCCACTGCAGCCCAACTCGCTTCTAGCGCTGACGCAATACACCTGCAACATACACGGCTCAGCCATCGCAGGCGCCGTGCCGGGACTGGGCGACTTCCTGGGCCTGCCGGCGACAGGCGCAGGTCCACTCGGCAACCAGCAGTACTGCGTTCCGCAATACACGAATGGCACCGGCTACCTGACCTCGCAGCTGGGACTCATCGGCATCGTGCAGACCAACGCCGCAGGAGGATTCAACGACGTGATCACGGCCTGTGGCACAGATACGGGCAGGATAATAGCTCAATACTACGGCTCGCCCGGGCCCGAGCCGATAAACGTGGCGCAGACGCTACTGTCGCGCTCGGTGACCCCGCTAAGCTCCAACACGGCCAACGACATCATAAGCCCTGAATACAACTACTACTACTCGCCCAACGAGACATCGGCGACATTCCAGATAGGCAGCTACCAGCTGAGCCTGGGCAACCTCTATGCCTGGGTCCCGATCATAATCATACTTATATTGCTATTGGCATCGAAGTCTGCGCTCGGCCAGAGCGGAGGCATCTTCGAGCTATTCGGATTCTCAACAATGTACAGCGTGGCAGCTGGGGCTGCCGCTGGCGCAGGCAGAAAGGGCACCGGCCTCTCACAAGCCTACAGGACGGACGCGGTTGACAGGTACAGGAACCCGATATTCGACAGGAACGACGATCGAGTGAACGCTAATAAATATCTCAAAGAAATCGCAGCCACTATGCCGCCGCCACCGAGCGCTCCGCAGTTCCCCGGCAACATCTACGCAGTCAACGCCAAAAACATCGGCAACATCCTGGGACCCGGTGCGGGCGGTATAGGAGCGGCAAACTTCCATGAGTTCCTGGGAATGCCAAAGAAGCCGGCCACTCTGGAAGAGGCGAGGGCTGCCTGGATAAAGCAGCGGAGCATATTCCGCTCCGACCTTGATAAGGGAGACGCCACAGCCCAGGCAAGGGTTCAAGCAATCAATAGGGCCTATGAGGTCGCGAAGGCTAACCTCGCCAGCGCAGCGGTAGCAGGCGGGATGGTGCACCGGTCGACAAACGATTCGGCGCGTCGTGGGAGGCTTCTGCTCGGAAGCTCATCATCTAGAGCCGGAACGCCGTCTGAAGGTCCGGAGTCGTCAGAATTCAGGCCAATGTCGGGATCCGAGAAGCTGGCGAACAAGATGGCCAACGCGCCCTACACTAAGATAGGCTTCGATCCCAGAATAGAAGAGAAAATAGACGGCAAGCTGGACAGGAATGAGATATCTGTCGAGACGCTGCGCCAGACCTACCTGCAAAAGAAGGAGGAGCTGGAAGCGGAGAAGAACCAAAAATACAAGGACTTTAGGGCAGCGCACCAGAAGGCGATGGCCGACCTGAAGAAAAGCTACGAGGAGAAGGGAGCCAACATACAAACTCAAAGGGACGAGAAGGAATACTGGGCGACGAAGCGGAGGTATCAGAGGGAACGCAACCAGGACAAGTACTTCCACTGGGTCGGGTCCACGCGCCAGGCGAGCGCCGATCTCCGCGAGGTCGAAAGGTCCTGGGCCGTGATAAAGAGAAGGCGCGGCATAACCGACCTGCCGAAGTCATCCTTCCTGCCGCCTCCATCCGCTCCTGGTTAGTATCCAAACCAAGGGCCGCCAGGACTCAGATAACTATAAATATTTCCAGAGGCCACCATATACCATGGCAACGAACTTCACCAGGCCCAAGCCGAAGCCATCAGCAGCGGAGTCGGAGGCCCATGCGGCAGCAGCCCACCAGAAGTTCACCAGCACGGTAAAGTGGGAGGACCGCCAGTTTGAATACTACAAAGCCTTCTGCAGATGGGCCGACGCAGTGAATATAAAATACATACTTCCCGATGACGTTGACGAGAAGATAAAACAGATGTTTGTAAACATAAAGGACCTGGACGCAAAGCATTCCGAATTGGCAAACAACGAGAGGCTCAGGCTTTACTCCAACCTCACCTTCCTTTGGCTAAAGGCCGCAGACTCGCTCGGGGCCCTTGATAAGAAGACGCGAGATAGGGCGAAGTGGAACCTCACATCGGTAAGCACATTAGAAAACGCGAAGGAGCTGGAGAGATCCCTGCTGGTCGAGCACATAAAGAAGAACAAACCCTACCTATTCGATTCCGTCGAGGGCTTTGACCACTACTCATACTTTGTTGATAGGATATACAAAAAGGGCGAGAAAAATGACTACCTCACAGAACCCCATGCCTGGTGGCTTGTCCATGAGGTGCTGTACGGCTCGTGGCTGAACCTATTGGGCAAGGAGGAGCCTGGCATGCCGCCTCCGCCGTTGGCGCCGACGATCTTCCCCTCACAAGCTCCTCCCCCAGCGCCAAAGACATTTACGGAGCGACCCAAGGGCACAGGGGTGCCTCCAAAACTGTCCGACATTCCGGCGAATGTTGAGCTGCAGATGGAACTTGCCAAGAGCTACCCCTCCGCAGAGGTGGGTGTCGCTCTTGCCGAGAAAACGCCCTACGAGAAGGTGATGGAGGTGCTGGCAAATGACGACAGCCCCGCGATAAGGAGCATAATTGCCAGGAGGACCAGTTCAAAGGCACTGCTTAGCAAGCTAAGCACCGATAAAAATCTGCTCGGAGTACGGGATGAGGTGGCGAAGAACATAAAAACTTCGCCCGCGACGCTCCATGAAATGGTCGACAAGTTACTCCCTAAGGATAATCCCCCAAAGATAACCGGGTATAACATCTCGGAGTTCATACTAATGTTAAAAAACGTAATAAAGAACCCCAGCACCGCAAACGGGACGCTTGAGATGATAATAGAACGGGCAACCCGCTTAAGAACAACCAGCGGCATTGGCAGCCTCGACTTCGAGGCTCTCGAAGCCCAGAAGGAATTGGATAGAAGGAAGACTTCCTCAAGTCCTCCTACCGCATGATCATCAGATAAGACAAAGCCGTGGGGCCGCCGCAGTCAAAGACGAGGAACAGTTGCCCTACTAATAATTTAGTTGGCAGCCGCGCTCTCTATTATCCCCCTCTCCATTTTGGAGAAGGTCTCCTCGCTCTGCATCGTCTTGTTGTTCCTTATGAACAGCAGCAGCTCCCTCCTCTCGCTGCTGGTCAGCGTCTCCCTCAGAACGAGAACCGGATCGGCTAGCGAGACCTTCATGCTGACGTCGTTTATCCAGGAGTCGAGCTGCCTGCTGTACTGTACCAGTATCTCTATCTTCTCGACGGCCATGAGGAAGAGCCTCGCGCGCTCGGCACCCTCCACCTCCTGGGCGGTCGCGGTTGCACCCTTCTCACCGACCTCCTTTATGTAGCCCCCATACTTCTCTCGCATCTGCTCGGCGTTGTTGAGCACCTGGCCGATGACGAAGAGCTTCATCTCGTCCTCGCTCGGCTGGTCGGGAACAGTGATAATGCTGCCTTTTATGTCCATCCTCTTGGCCTCGACCTCGCGGTCCAGGGTATCCATGGCCTGCGTTACCAGCTCGCGCTTTGCCTTGTTGAGTATATCGACGCAGACCATCCACGCTGGGACATCGGCGTCGGGAACCTTGCTCATATTACCTCCAGATAATTAAACAGGATAAGTATAAGTGCCAAACAGAAACATACCTTCCCACCCGAGGGCAGTAGCAATATGTCGTGAGCAAGCTTAGCTTCCAAGTTCGGAATGGGTTTGGGCGTTTCCTTGCTCCAGTTACCGTTTGACAGAAGTATTCTCTCGGTAGGTTATATAAAGATTACTGAAGACGGGGCTTTGCACTTAAATTAGGTTTTTGTGCAGACTCTATGCGAAAGAAAGCCTGCATTTATATCTGTATGACGAATATTCAATCTATGCATAAACACGTCTTGGTAATTGGCATGTCTGGCACTGGAAAGACTACGCTAACGGCCTATTTTACAAAGAAGGGTAAGACTGCTTTTGACGGGGACGAAGAGCTTGGCAAGTGGCTTGATAGAAAAGGGCGTGTTAAGCGGATGATGAAACATGCCAACAAGAAATGGTTGTCAGAACACAGATGGCGATGGAATGTAGGCTGGCCCGAGCGATCCGTAGTATTCCAGGCCCGCGCTGAATTTTCGTGTCAACGAATAAGCCACCTTGAAGTTGGGAGAAAAGCCCACGCCCTCGGACACGCTCGGTCCGTGGAACGACCCGCTCGAGGGCGGGATTGAAAGCCACGTACCAGGACTTCCACTGCTTGTCAACGATGGGACGAATTTCCCAGGTCCAGGTGTCAGCGGAAAAGATGGGTCGCTGGTAGCCAATTTCCGTCGAAATACTCACTCCCACAGGCCAATGCCAACTGTCCGGCACGCGTACCCGCGGGCGAATGTGATCCCCTACCCACTTGTAGCCCTGGTTAGGGCCATAGCTGGTGAAGATGTAGAGTCCGGTTTCAAACCAGCTCGTCCAGCCCTGGGTTATCTCCACTGTTTCGTGTAGCTGATGCTCATCCGGAATGACGCCCTGGTTAATCGTCTTGAACCCCTCAAAGGTGAAGTTGCTGTGCAGTTCCACCATCGTGCGCCCGGGCGCCACGGTGTCGGCGCCGTAAACCTGGATTTCGTAGTTGCCTTGGCCGCACAGCGGCACAGCAGCCACGGCGATCAAAACGGCGAGTTGGATGAGCCTTAAAATGGTGCTCCCGAAATGCATCCAGGACTACCCAATGAGGACTGTGCAACTCGCTTAGCCGGCGATGCCCTGCCCCGCGAGCGCGATGTTATTGCGGGTGGTGTTCTTGACGAGGTACATGGCTTCATCCGCTTTGCGCAGGAGTTCCTTGCGGGTGCGGCCATCCCCAGGGAAGGAGGCAACCCCAAAGCTGGCGGTCACTTTGATATTCATTTTCTCTTCGCCAAAAAAGACACGATTGATCAGCAGGTCGCGGATGCGACGCACGACCATCAAGGCATTCTCCTTGGAGGTCTGGGGAAGCAGAACCACGAACTCGTCGCCTCCGTAACGGAAAGCGTAGTCAATCATGCGCAGGTTCGACTTGACGATGTCACCGATCATCCAGAGAAGTTTGGAGCCTACCAGGTGCCCGTGCACATCGTTGACTTGCTTGAAATGATCGAGGTCAATGAAGATGACGGAAAATTCGTAGCCATAACGATTGGAACGATAGATCTCCGTGTCGAGGACGAAGTTGAGATGGCGGGCGTTGTAAAGGGCGGTGCAGTCATCCGTGATGGTGAGTTCGTGAATGCGCTGCACGTAACGGGCGTTTTCCAGCGCGATAGCGGCATAGTCTGCCAGGCTCTTGAGGATGGGAATACCTTCCGCGCCAAAGCTGGGTTTGCCGAGGGCGTTGACGAGTTCGATGACTCCCAGCACGTGATCATGCGCCTTGATGGGTACGCAGACGATCGAGCGCGTCTCGGTGTGTGTTAACTCATCCACCTTGGGCGTAAAGCGGGAATCCTCGCGGGTGTTTTCAACCAGGAGGGGCTCACCGTGCAGAGCCACCCACCCCGCCACCCCCTCCCCGAGCTTCAAGCGAACATCCCGCAGCTTTTCCGCGCCGGCGCCGATGGCAATCTCGAAATACAGCTCCTGCGTGACCTCATCCAGCATCAGCAGCGACCAGGTATCCGGCTGGAGCAAGTCGCTGATCTTTTCCATGATCGTCTGAAGGATTTTCTGCAAGTCGAGCGTAGAGAAAAGCGCCTTCCCCACTTCGTGAAAGAGTGAGAGGCGTTCGACCTGACGTCTCAGTTCGAGAATTTCTTCTTCCGACCCCATCACGATTCCATACTAACACTGGATCAAGGCGCGTATAGACCTTTTAAACCATTGAGCCAGGCTTTTCAACCCTTTTGTCAGGGGTCTCCCCCCGGTGGAGATCGAGGGGGCATCCTGTTAAAGCATTTGACACTATTATGCGCGGGAAAATATGATGAGTGAGGCCTGATTCGTAAGGAGCGAACAAGGTCCCCCTTATGCCCGCCTTCGGTGAGAATCTTCGGCGCGAGCGAGAAATGCGAGGCGTGAGCCTGGAAGAGATTTGTTCCGCTACAAAGATCAGCTTGCGTTTTCTCGAGGCCATTGAACGGGAAGATTTCTCCAAACTTCCCGGGGGGATTTTCTCGCGCAGTTTCATCCGCAGCTACGCGCGCTATCTGGGTTTGGACGAAGAACGCGTGGTGGCCGAATTCCAGCTTGCCGCCCGGCCCCAAGCGGATTTTGACTTGCATCGGATGACGGCGGGCAATTCGAGTTCCGGGCGGCAGTCGGCACGAACCCCATTGATCGGAACGCTGGTCGCGGTGATTCTGCTGGCGGGGGGCTATGTACTTTTCCGCTATTCGCGGCGAGCCGCAGAAGCTCCGGTCCCGCCGCCACCCGCGTCGGTTGAGGCGCCCAAGCCGGCGGCTCCTCCGCCCGCACCCGTCCCGGCAACCTCCGGCGACGCCACGGCGGCCCCCGGCGTGAACCCTGCTGCGGGCGCGGTGACGGCGGGAGCGCCCCCCGCCACACCCACGGTCACCGCCCCAGGCGCCACACCCAATCTCCAGGGGGGACCGGCGGCAGGTGCAAGCTCCGCGGCGCAATCCAGCCCACAAACGGCAAATCCCACCGGAACGAAACCCGCTGCTGATACAGACATGGTGCTGCAGGTGGCGGCGACTGAACGCGCCTGGGTCGCCGTGGATGCGGATGGAAAGACGTTGTTGCAGCGAGTGCTGAATCCCGACGAAGTGCAAACATTGAAGGCCCACAAGTCGTTCGACGTGACGGCGGGTAATGCGCAAGCCGTTATTCTCACGTTGAACGGCGAAACGCTGAAACCATTGGGCCGGCGCGGCGAGGTGAAGTCCCTCCATCTGACGCGTGATGATCTCAAACACTCCGCACCGTGAGGTCTTAGTATTTCCGCACGTCTGGTGGATTTAATTCGCTCCGGCAAGGCGCCCGAAGTGATCCGCCGCAAGGGCGCAAAGGGAACTCTGCCCTTGCCGGTGGAAGATAAAATCGAGATTCTGACGTTCCTCGCGGCTGCCCCCGGAGGCGACCTGTGCGAGCAGGCGCTCGCAACGTTGCAGGGATGGAACAGGGCGGAGGTGCGGCGGGTTATGGCCAGCCCGCAGACCGCGCCCGATGTGCTGCGTTTCGCAGCGGAACAACTTCTCGCAGGGCGCGAAGAACTGAGGGAAATACTGCTTTGGAACCCCAGTCTTCCGGCCGGAACCCGCAATTTTCTGCAACGCAAGCCTGCCCCCAAACCTGCGGTCGAGGAGGCATCGGATGGGCCGGTCAGCCCGCCTCAACCGGCGACCCCACTTCAACCTCCCATGGCGGAGGCCTCGAAAGAACCCCACAGCAAACCTGCCCCCGACCCTGGCCCTAAGCCCGCGGAGGAAGTGGTGGCGGTTGAGATTCTGGCCAGGTTGGCGGCAGGCGCGAAGATCGAGGATGTGACGGGCGCGCAATTCGAGGCTCCGCCTGAAGTCACCAAGCACGACGATGAACTCACCCAGAAAGACCGGGAAACCTTGATCGAGAAGGTCAATCGCATGAGCGTCGTGGAAAAAATCAAGGCGGCGCTGACCGGCAACATGGAAACGCGTTCGCTCCTGATTCGCGACTCAAACAAAATGATATCGCGCGCGGTATTGCAATCGCCCAAGATTTCCGAAACGGAAGCCGAAAGTTATGCCGCCGCCAAGAATGTTTCTGAGGAAGTGCTGCGCCTGATCGCGATGAACCGTAAGTTCAGGAAAGCTTACGTGGTGGTGAGAGCCCTCGTGAATAATCCCCGCGCGCCCGTCGACATCACCATGCCCCTGATTGCTCGGCTGAATGATCGGGACCTCAAGGGGCTGTCCCTCAACCACAATGTTCCGGAGGTCGCCCGGAGCATGGCCATCAAGGCGATCAAGCAAAAAGAAGACGCCTCCAAGCCCAAGCTTCCAGGTAGGCACTAGCCTCCTTCGCGCCCCACCGCGCCCTCTACGTAGCGCGCTGGGCCATGACTGCGGCGAATGCCTCCAGCATCTGATCGTGAACCAAACCGTTGGAGGCAAACACATCGTCACCCAGCAAGTTGAAGGCACCTCCCTGGACATCGGTCACTCGTCCACCGGCCTCAGTTACCAGCAGCGTGCCCGCGGCTTTGTCCCAGGGATTGAGCTTCATCTCCCAGAAGCCTTCAAAGCGGCCGGCCGCAACGCAACAAAGGTCGAGCGCCGCCGAGCCTGCACGCCGGATGCCATGGGAAAGCTCCGTGAAGCGGAATAGGAACTGAAAATTCAAGCCGTGACTAGTCGCGAAAGGGGGAAAACCCGTGGCGACCAAACTCTCGCTCAGGTTTTCGATGGGGGAAACGTGCAGGGGTTGGTTGTTAAGATAGGCGCCGGCGCCGCGTTCGGCTGTGTAGGTATCATTGTGGGTGGGATCATAGACCACACCGGCAATCACTTCGCCACGGTAAGCGAGGCCGAGGGTGACACAATACACGGGGAAGCCGTGCGCGTAATTCGTCGTCCCATCCAGGGGATCGACGTACCAACAATAGTCGGAGGAAGAACGATGGTTGCCCCCTTCTTCGGCCACGATGCCGTACTCGGGAAAACGCTCACGCAAACGCCCGACGATAAGGGCTTCGGAACGGCGATCCGCCACTGTAACCAGGTCCGCACGGCGCTTGTAGCCGATATCCAGAGGCTGTGTAGACAGTTCAGCGAGAAGAGCCCCTGCTTCCCGAGCAATTTCTACCGCCGCACTGAGATGATCCGTCATGATTTCAATTCACCCAAAGGTTTGAATTTTCGCGAAGTGAGGCACGTCCGCGCTGCATCGTCGCGAGCGATGGGCGCCCCACCATTATTTCCGGGATTCCACCAGAATGCGCGTCTGGCCTTCCCCTTCTGCCCAGACGGCGCCATCCGCGAAGTATTCTTTCTTCCAGATCGGCACAATCTGTTTGAGGCGGTCGATGGCGTACTGGCAGGCCTCAAACGCGGCGCGCCGATGTTCGGCCGTCACGATGATGGCCACGCTGGTCTCGCCGATTTCCAGGCGGCCCAGGCGGTGAATCATGCCGATGCCATCAATCGCGAACTTCTGCTTTGCCTCGCACCCAAGTTCTTCCATTTTGCGAATCGCCATGGGCTCGTAGGCCTCATATTCCAGGTAGAGCGTGGCGCGCCCGCGCGAATGATTTCGAACCATCCCTTCGAAAATCACCACCGCTCCGTCTCTCGGAGCGCGGAGTTGCTCGGCGAGGTCGGAGGCGGAAATCGGATCGCGCGTGATGCGAAAGAAGTCGCCGCCCACACCGCCGCTCACCGGAGGCATAAACGCCACCTCGTCACCGTCGCGCAAGGGAGTAGAGCCCTTGGCGATTTCCTGATTGACCGCGAGGAGGAGTGAGCCTCCTACCGACTGCAGGCGCGGGAAACGAGTCTCATAACGCCGCCGAAGCCCTTCCAGGTTTTCCCCCTCGGGGAGATCCACCTGCTCCTGCGCGCAACCCGTCAGGTCATGCGTGATTCCGAAAAACAGCACGTTGACTTTCATGATGGGCTTGAAACTCCGCTCCCATACAGCAATTCCGGCAACCATCCAGTATACACGCCGAGTGGCGGGAAGACATGGCGAAACCCGCCCGCGGCGGGTAGGGAGTGAGGCATTCGGCAGCACTAATCTGAGACTGGCGATTTGTGATCTTCGAAGTCACCGAAGGGCTTGCACTTCGAACCTCGGGCCGGGGGTTTTCCGGAATCCGCTCGGGAACCCTAAATCCTGCCGCGGGTTTGTGCGGAATCCGGAATTCGGCCTTCTGCTCAGGGCGTCAGCCTGATCTACCTCCGAGGGCGTTCCCCTTCGGACCCTTGGCTGGGCGACGGCTTCGCCGACTTCCGCTGGGCTTCCGCTTCCGGCCTCGGACCTCGGACTTCCGACTGCTTGTGGGCAGCTTTCGGCGTCAGGGGCCACCGACTCTGGACCTTTTGTCATCCTATCGATTTGTTCTCCCCCTGTATTTTCATCAACATAGCCGGATGCACCTTCACTTTTTGCACATTTGGCCGCCAAACCCTGGATTTTCGCCAGAAAGTTTCCCAGGCGCACGAACTGGCGGAAGCACGACTCCTCCTCCCGCCGCATCAACTCCGCGTGCCGATGCGGCGCCGCCTGCACCTCATCCCGGTCGAGGCGCGACAGGGGCGCTTCCTGCGCGGCGATCTCGGGGTCCCAGGCTGCCTGCAACATCTCGATCTCGTTCCTCGCCAGGTCTCGCAGTTCCTCCCGCAGTTCGTCCCGCTCCGCTCCTTCCGCCACCGGAATCGTCCGGCCAGGGGATGGGAAAATCCTCCTCATCCACTTCCTCCAAGTCCCTTAAATAGGTGTCCTCGGCGGGATCTTCGGTGGCCACCCTCCCGCCTTCCGCATCGGGACTCGGGATTCGGGATCCGGCACTCGGGTCAAGACAAGGGAACCGGTGCCCCGGCCTCGCCCTCCAAGCCGCCCCTCCGTATTGAGGTCGGGAATCGCGGCCTCACTCCCCTCCGTTTCCAGGAGGAGGCTGGAGGGTGGCACCGCAACTTCTCCCCGCGGCGGTTCGGCGCCCGCGCCGCCGCCACCTTTCTGGGCTCGTCCGCGAGGCCCTGGGGCTTCCGCAGCCGGTGCATGAGCTGGAGGATTTCTTTCTCCATCCCGTGCGACTTTCTTCCCGAAGGCCTGGCAAAAATCGCGGAAATAACCGCGCGGCGTGTAGATAGCACGGGTCGGCCAATCCTTCCTCAAGCAAGTCGCAGGATATCCAGCCGGGGGGTGACCTCCCGGCGCAGCCGCAGGGCCGCCTCCTGGCGGCGCTCCTCGTGCTGCTGCATTTGCCGCGCCGCCAGGCTTTCCTGGATGCGCTCGGCGCGCTCCATGCGCCACAGCAGGCGCGCCAGGCGTTCGGCCAGGCGCGCCTGGAAAGCGTTGGCGGGCCGCCATTCCTCGTGCGTGGCCTCGATCAGGGCGTCGAGTTCGGCCGGGTCCTCGCCCAGGGCGCGCAGCGCCTCCTCCCGCTCCCGCGAGTAAAACCCGTGGCGCAGGTTCGCCGCGCGGCTGCGCTCCTTGCCCTCGG
>CAVXBR010000027.1:0-145157 GCA_963760035.1 uncultured Microcaldota archaeon
ACATCTCGACGAATATGACGCTCTTCATGTCGTCAGTGACCGTTCCTAGAACAGTCATGCCCTTGTCTATTATGTTGAGGTCCCTTGCCGTTCCCGGTTGTACACTTACGGACCCCTCGCTGGCCTTTATCGAACCGAAGGTAGATGCATAAATGACCCCGTTTTCCGAATAGGTGTTCTTCCCTGGCTGGAACTCTTCCTCTGTTCCTATCTTCTCTCCCGGTGCCACCAGATCATTTTCCATAACATCATTCCATTAGCTTCTTGTCCAGGTTCTTCATCTTGTTGATGCTTCCAAGCGCCCTGTAGACCGCCATGACTGCGTTGTACCTTGATCGCGTCCTTCCCCTTGAGAATGCCCAGATGTCCTTTACCCCTGCCAGCTCCAGCGCCTTCTTTATCGGCCCGCTGGCAACGATTCCAAGCCCTCTGGGTGCCGGCCTGAGTATTACTTCGACGCTTCCGCACTTACCCGTTGCCTTGAATGGCAGGCTGTGCTTCGTGCCGCACTTGCACTGCCAGGATCCGCATCCCATTATTATCGGTATGACCTTGCCCTTGGCATCGACTATGGCGCTGTCTATGGCCGCCTTTACCTCTACGTCCTTACCTGCGCCGACTCCTATGTGGCCCTTTCCGTCTCCCACTACGGCTGTCGCCCTGAACTTCATCTTCCTGTTGTTCTTCGTCATACGCTGGACGTTGATTATCTCTATTATCTCGTTCTTCAGGTCAGGCAGCAGGGCGTCTATTACCTCGCTCTCCTGGATTGACCTTCCTTCATTGAACACTTGGTTCATGCTGGTGACCCTGTGCTCCTTGACGTCCTTTCCGAGCTGCGTCTTGGGGGCCCAGGCCTCAATGTTGAATCTCGGCTTGTCGTCTTCCCTCCTTTCCCTCCTGTTGTTTTTTCGCATTGCCAATAAATCACTTCATGATGCGGCCCTTCGCCTCCTCAAACTTCGCCTTCATCTGTGCAGGGTCGAATCCCGCCTTCGAATATGCACCGAACCTCGCCGGCTCGGCCTTTGAATAGCTCTCTATGTGGCCTCCAGAGAGCCTTACCGGGTCTATCTCTATGGTTGCGCCGAGCTTCAGCCCGCCGTCCTGAGCTCCCTTTGCGGCTGCAAATACCACCGATCCCTTGACAGGCTTGTAGAGCCCTATGTCCAAGGTCGCCTCGCCCTTCCACTTCTTCGCGAGAAGAAGCCCCGTTAGATAAGCGGTTGGTACGTTGCACCTTGGCTCCCATCCCAACTTCTTGAGATCCCGCGAAGTTACTGAGGCTACGACCTTGTCGCCGTTCTCCTCGTAGTTTACGATCTGTAGGAGGACGCCCCTGTTTGATTTTCTGACAACGAGCCTGGCAATGCCTCCCTTGAGCTCCCTTATCCTCTTCGGATAGTTCGTCTCGGCGGTTCGCCTTCTCCTCCTTACCATTCTGTACATCATAGTATCACACGTGTCTTAGCTGTTCCAGCTTCTTCTCCTCGATCTTTACTCCGTCGGTGGTGAGGTGGCTAAGTAGCTGAGCCTTGGTCTGGAAGTTACCTCCCTTGACAAGCTTGTAGTACCTCTTGAACGCAATGTTGTCTATCGCCTTCTCCTTCTTTAGCGTGGCGAGGACCCTTCTCTGCCCCCTTATCTTCTTCTTGTAGTCGGTGGACATCCTGGCCTTGGCGGATCCCTTCCTTCTTCCTGGACCCCTTCCTCTGCCCTGGTTCCTCTTCTTCCTGAGCGCCTTCGAGTAGAGGGACATGTTGTGCTTCTCCTTGAGCGCGTAGACCGCGCCTGTCGTGATTAGGTTTCTCACGTCCTCCCTAGTTATCGCCTTCTTGGCGTCTTCTACCCTGTCGGGCTTTATCCTTACCTTGCTAATTCCACGGTCTAGCAGCTCCGCGGCGATCCTCCTTGAAAGTTTTATGCTCATTTGTAGGCACCGTTTGTGACGTTTACCTTGCCCTTGGCGGCCTCGGTTATCGCTATCTTCTTCCTTATCGATACTCCGCCTGCGATTGTTACATCAATGGCGCTGACGTCGCCCTGTATCAGCCTCTTTAGCTCGTCGACGTTGTGCACCAGCACGATCTTCTTGCCGTTTATCCTGACTCCCCTCATGCTCTCCGGGTTCCTGTAGCCGATGGTGGGCTCAGCGCCCATGAAGTCCTTCTTAACCCTCTTCTTGTTGTCGATTCCCCTCTGCTTCCTCCAGCGGGCCTTGACCCTCGACCTTGACTTGGCGCCGAAGTTCGGAACGTTGAATGTTGGATGACTCTTTTTTATCGGCATTATTCCACCTCAAAGTATAGACCGTCCTGGAAGACTCTGGTATCCTTGTTCCTCATCCGGCAGGCCTTCCTGACGTTGGCAGCCGTCTGGGATACGTCGTCGAGGCTCGGGCCGTATATTCTTACGTTCTGGCCCTTTATCTCGACCTTGGTCGCGCCAGCTATCTTGGCGAGGCGCGGTACCCTTTCGCCTATTATGTTGTTTATGTGGATTACCTGCCCCTTGACCTCGACCGTTATGGGAAAGTGGGCGTGCACTGACTTCATCTTGAACTCGAAGTGGTTTGTTACCCCCTTTATGTCATTCCCTATCTCCCTGGCCAGGGCGTTCTCTGCATTCATTCCCTTGTCAACGAGCTGCTTGTCCTTCACATGGTCCAAGCGTTATCTTTCCTGCCGAAGCCTTTATCTCGACCAGCGCGTCGTTGAATATCCTCGTGTTGGTGCCGAGCTTGCCGCTTATCGCTATGGTTGAGCCCTTTACCTCGGCCTTTATCCCATCTGGAAGCGGTATCTCTCTCATCTTCATCAACAACCTAATAAACATACAGGACCAGTCGTCCCCCAATCTCCTTCTCCCTAGCCTCCCTGTTGGTCATGAGCCCCTGCGGGGTCGTGAGCACAAGAATGCCGAAGTCCTTGCTCGGTATGTAACGCGTTTCGTATTTCTGTATCGTGTCCTTCTGGATCGCGTACCTCGGCTTGACTACGCCCATGGCGTTTATCCTGTTTGAAAGCTTGATCCTTATCTTCATGATCTTGCCGTCCTTGAAGACCTCGAAGTCGTTTATGTAGGACTCCTTCTTCAGCGTGGCGAGTATGCTCTTGAGGAGCTTGGTCGAATTGACTATGCACTCTGCCCTCCCCATCCGCTCGTGGGTCTTTATTATGTTAATTGCCTCTGCCAATCTGTCCATGAACATCAACCATACTTCTTGAATCCTATCTGCCGCGCGACCTCCCTGAAGCACCTCCTGCACATGTTGAGATGGTGTGCCCTAATGACTCCCCTGGAGTTTCCGCACATCCTGCACTTCCTTATGCCCCGTCCCTTGTATCTCTCTTCTAGTTTTATCTGCATCGGCTCACTCGGTTACCGGAGTTATGTTGAACTCCTTTTTCATGTATTCAGTAATCTCTTCAGCGTTAATGTCCCTGTGGCTAGGCGGAACCTCTGACCTCTGCCTCTTCCTGAGCGAGACCCTCATGCCCTTCCTCCTGAATGATACGTTTACGTTCATCCCCATCATTCCTATCTTGGGGTCGTACTTCAGCCCGCTTATGTCTATGTACTCGCGGATCCCAAAACTCATGCTGTTCTTCGTTATCGCGTTCGGCTTGACCTTGTTGTCCACGGCTTCAAGAAGCCTCTTGAGCACGTCGCGCCCCAGTTTGCCCCTCAGCGTAACGAAGGCGCCTATCTTCTGGCCCTTCGTTATCTTGAACGCGGGGTTCCTCCTCTTCGATATCTCGTCCGCCGCATCACGACCGGTTATCTGGTTTAGCAGCCTCTTTGCATTGCCCTGCACGTTGTCGTCGTTGCCGGTGCCTATGTTTAGGACGACCTTATTGATCGACACCGTGCGCATTGGGTTCTGTTCTGCCATGTCATTCATCCTGTTACCATTATGTTCCTTACCAGAGTCTCGAACTTCGATGAGCCACTCTCTACCACCAGCGACCTCGGCTTGTGCATCGTGCCTTCGACGAGGTTGACGATTGTACCTTCTGATCCCACGTGGACTCCGTCGACAACTGCGCAGAGGGCGCCGGGCGCCAGCTTGATGGTCTTCTCGATCTTTCCGTTCTTGAGCACCACCGAGTCGTTGACTGCTATGTCAGACTTGGCGGCCATCACGCTGCCGTCATGGAGCATAAGCATGAGCTTGTTGCTTTTGTCCTTGTACTTGCCTATTATCTTGTAAAGCGGCTCCTTGTTCTTCGTCGGCTCGAAGGTTATCTTTGCCTGTACGTTGATCCAGAGCTTGTAGGCCTCTCCGCCTGTCTCGACTATGTCTCCGATGCCCACGGGGTACTTGGGCTCTGTGATGATCTTTCCGTTTACCTTAAAGGCCTTCGACTTTATGGCCTTGTCGGCCTCTGTTGTCGTGTCGGCGACGCCCAGCTTCCTGGCAGCGAGCGAGAGCGCTATGCACCTCCTTAGACTGTGCCTGCCGGCGTTCGGCTTTGTTATGTAGGCGAACTCCTTCCTGTGGATGCCGAAAAACTCCGGAGAGTTGAGCCGTTTCATATATCTGCTATTTCCTTTTCCTCCCATTAGTATCACATCTTTTGCGTCATCTGTTGTGCTTGGTGCTGCTTTGCCTCTGCCTTGTGGGCCACTTCCGCTGCGGGCTTGGGTGCCTCCACCTTTGGAGCCACCTTCACTGGCGCGACCTTTAGCTTTGCAGCCCTCATCTTGTCCTCAAGGTTCAGGTCGGTTATGTAAACGTTGGATGGGCTTATGCTGACGCTGAACTCCTTGCCCTTCGCATTCTTCTTCATGAGCGTGCTGATCTTTATGCGGCCCCTCCTCAGGTCAACCGATGTGACCTTACCTGTGGTGCCCTTCTTGCTGCCTGCCATTATCTTTACGCTGTCGCCCTTCGCGATCCTGATCGCCCTCTTTTTGAGCCCCATCTTGTTTCTCAGTGCCTTGTCCAGGTGGGCGTGCATGAAGTGTTGCCTCTGGTGCATCGGCGCCGTAAACCTGAACAGCCGCTGGATCCTAGGTTTTGCGCTCTGTATCATCATACCACTCTCGATGCTATCCCTGCGAGCTTGACGTATCTTTCCACTATCTCCCTCGCCATTGCTCCCTTTACTTCTGTACCAACGGCAAGGTTGGTGTCGGTTATCAGGATGCCGGCGTTGTCCTCGAACCTGACGCGCATCCCGTTGGCCCTCCTCATGGGGCTCCTCTGCCTGATTATGACAACCCTGACCTTCTTCTTGATGTAGGCGGGATTTCCTGATTTAACGCTGCATGTCACTATGTCGCCTATCCCTGAGCTTGAGTATCGGCCCTTGGTGTTTCCGCCCTTTCCGAGCCTGTTGATTATCATGAGCGTCCTCGCCCCGCTGTTGTCAGCGCATACAAGAACCGAGCTCGGGATGAGCCTCCTTGATATGGTTGTTGAAAGTCCCTTCATAATCACGCCTTTTCTACCTTTGTCACTACGAATGCCTTGGTCTTGCTGAGCCTCCTGGTCGCCGATATGGTGACCTTGTCGCCCGTCTTGGCGGCCATGCAGAGCGGCGAATAGGCTGCTATCCTTGATGTCTTTCTGAGCGACCTCTCGTACTTCTTCAGGAATGTCGTGTAGGCGTGCTCGACGATGACAGTCTTGGCGGCCTTGTCGCTGACCACGACTCCGTCTATCTCGTTGCCGTGCGTCTTAAGGTGCCCATGCACCGGACATTTCGGATCTTTGCATTCCATGCGTTCACTCCTTTCTCAACTTGTAGAATTTGAGCGCCTTCTCGGTTCGCTCATGACTCCTAAAGTTAATCTCTTCACCTTTGACATTGAATCGGCGGTTGCCGACCCTGAATCGGAATTCCGATATCAGTTTTACCACCTTGACGGTGGCATCGCCAGATTTTATATAAAGAAGATTCTTTGTCTCCCTTACTACACTACCGTTTATACCTATTTGCTTTCGGTCCCTAGAATCGGTAACCTGAACATCAAGGCCCACTAGCTCGTGTATGACGATATTCCTATTATTATATTCGGGCATGAATTTAAACCTTTCCCTGAGCTCCAGGAAGAGCGATTAGCGGAGGGTTACCCTCTCGGAGACCCCTGTTATGCGGTCTACCTCGTATTTTATGACGTTCCCGTAGTCTGTCTTGACGAATATGAGACCCCTCTTGGAGTCAACGTCGGTGACTTTGCCTATGTAGGCGCCCAGGTCGTTCACTACCTTCTTGTCCTTCATCC
Organism: uncultured Microcaldota archaeon; assembly: GCA_963760035.1. Lineage (GTDB taxonomy): Archaea > Micrarchaeota > Micrarchaeia > Micrarchaeales > Micrarchaeaceae > JAJYUY01. The sequence goes on from CAVXBR010000027.1 coordinate 6,235, forward strand.
TGGCCCTCTTTATCGACTTTATGCGCAGGAATGTCGTGAATAGAGAAAGCCCATAGCCCAGCACTATGGCGACGCAGTCAAAGACCAGGAACTGCCAGAAGTATATCTGCCCCACGAGCCATGAGGCCGTCAGGTAGAGTAGTGCTATGGCCACTATGGAGTATCCGACGTATGTCCCAAGCGCAATCGCGCGATAGCGCAGCCTCCTGTTCTCCAGGTCCATTATCCTGCCCAGCAGGTATAGGGTAAGACTGACAGGCAGCATGAATAGGAAGCTCTCCGCAAACAGCGAGACCGCTGTGAGGATGCTGTTATCCTGGGCGATTGAAGCGGTATAGCTGCCGTAGCCCAGGAGCAGGCCTATTAGGAAGAATATTATTGCCACCATGTAGAAGAGGAAGCTTAGGCGGTCGAGGCTGAATCCCAGGCCCCTGAATGACCGCAGCACGCTTTCCTCTACTCCGAAGCCCTTGATTACCAGGTAGGCGCCTACTAGCGCCACCGGCAGCTGCCATCCGAAGTTGAAGTAGTAGCTTACCGCGAAGAGCAGAAGCAGTACAGCGGGAATGCCGAACACTATCCTTGCATAGTGGGGCTCCTTGAGCTTCTCGAGGAGCGTGAAGTATGTGTTTTCCAACGCGGGCGCCTGCTTCATGCGGACTATGTCTATGCCGTCTATCCTGAGCCTGTTCTTGAGTAGAGGCACAACCCTGGCGTCGCTGCTGCCGTCAGTTACCAATATGCAGGAGTCTGCCTTTACCCTCTCGATTACCATGTCTATCTGGCGGGAGAGCTCGGTGTCTGCGACATAGCCCTCCTTTTCGGCACCCGTTACAGTGGCGACGCTGACAGAGACTCGATCGTGCTTGAGCTCGTCGAATTTGCGCACGGCCTCGAACATGGCGTTGGAGTCTGAGTCCTGTGGGTCAGCCAGAGCGAGCTTGGATGCAGCCCTCAGGTTCTCAATCCTCCCTATGAGGGGGCCGCTTATCTTGGTCTTCCTGTAGAGGTCGTTGTCGATATCTACGTTTAGAACAAGCACTCGCTCCGTCATGCCATCGCTTATAAATGCTTATGGAAGGGATAAAAACCCATCATTCAGTTCGGAATTAGGGGAATTGCGAGCCCAGGGAACGGCGGCCAGGACTATTACCCGGTTTCCAGCCGAAGGATTGAATCGGTGCTCTTTTCGAAGGCGGTCGCGTTCAATATGCCGTAGATGCCCTGCAACCCGTCTTTGAACGTCTTAGAGGTAATCTTTTCCTTCACCTTCTTGAATCTGTTATTGAAGTTGCAGCGCGACGAGACCTCTTTTCTCACAAAATTCCTGTCCCTAAGGTTTGGGGCCAGCATAAACAGGTCTCTTATGTCTGTTGCCCTGCAGCTGATCATTTTCATTACGAACAGGGCATCGATATTTATGATTCTGGCCTCTAACCTTTCCAGTATTGTTTTTCCCTTCAATGTCCTGATCTCGGAGTTGCTAAAGATCCAGTCTGCAGTGAAAGCCACGCCTGTTTGCCTGTCTAGGACCTCTTTGATTAGAATGTCAAAGCTTACCTTAAATGAACCTTCCAGAGTCTTTTCATACCTTTCGAAATTGGAGGGATAGACCATTTTTGGCAGCTCCCTTTTAGTAAAGCCCCGCTCGGCCAGTATGCGGCCTATAGCCTCGGCCTCCGTTTTGCCTTCGACCACTATATCGCAGTCTATTGAGAATCTCGGCAGGGCGTAGGCGTTGACGGCATAGCCTCCTATCACTACGAATTTGAGCGACTTCATCCTTTTCAGCGCCTCAAATACCTCGTTTTCCCTAATTTGCAGCATGTCCATATTTTTTCCTCATATAGTTTCTAGGGTATGCATAGATTTCGTTTGCTTCGGCTAATTTCATTGCCTCATGCAAATCGACCACCTTGTATCCATCTTTTTCCGTGAATCTTAAGCCCTCGACCGGTTTCAAGATTACGTATTCGCCTATGGTCCCCCCGTCATTTATGTAAAATGGTATTCCGTGTTCGCTGAAAAATGAGCGCCAGTAGGCCAAGTCCTTTTTCAAGATTTTTATGAAATAAGGGGACTTTTCTACGCCCCTTTGGACATAGGAGTAGTCGCTCCATATTTCTATTGCTGATAATCCCGTAAACGCATACGGTTGCCCTGATTTTTTCATTATATCAGGCACTTTGAACTCCAACAACCCGATTATCGCCTTTTCCGGGCTTATGCAGACGTACTTGGCCCTGGACACCTTTTTTATCCAGCCTGATCTCAACAACAACGAGAATATCTTCTTCTTCATGCTTTGCCTAACTATCCAGTCTAAGTCCGACTGGCCAAACTGTTCGTTTAAGCCGTGCTTTGTGAAAAACAAGGCGTAGGCCTTCAAGCCATATTGCGGTATCTCAATTGTCATAGTTACCTATTGGGTAACTTAAATATAAAAGCCTTTCTATGCTAGGATAGCGGAACGTTTGAGTATTAGTGGGAGGACTGAAAGTTAATAGCTCACATCCATTAACCGGATCTGCAACTTGGCGAACTTTAGTTCTTCTCTTAGCTCAGGCTTCTTTTCTTCGGGTACTCGCCTGAGTTGGGCCTTTAAGTCCTTTATTAGCTTGGCGTGGTCGCCATTAAATTTGTCAAACCGATTGCGCCAGTTAGAGTGCGGGGTTTTACTTGCCCTTTTCGAAGAAATCAAGGCACTCATTACACTTTGCACCCTGGTCGCATTGTTCCCTGCCTGAATCGTAGCAGATCTCTAGCTGTTTTGACGGCGACTCTGTAATAGGTCTGCTCTTCGGGTCCTGCCCTTCTGCGGAACTTCGTTAGATCCGCTATCACGCCAGGAAGATCACGTCCCTCCCGCATACGGCCGGCGATATAAACTTGCGCCATTGTCAGGTCGTCTGCCCTTTTTATGAGTCCGTGGTTCCACATCTTATTTCCTTTAATCGTTTGATAAATACCGGATCGTTGCTATGAAACAGAGGAAATTAATATATAGTTCTTTCGTTTTCCACTTCCGAAACTCCAGCATATAAGCTTTTCAAATCAGAATAGCAGAACGCTTGAGGATAAGATAGGCAGCCGCGGCCGTATCCAGTTCTGCATCAGTCTTGGAGAAGGGGCCGTAGCTCTTCCCGCCCATCTGGAATTTGGGTGCTGAGTCAATCCTGATCCTGCGGCTTCCACCCTTGAAGGCGATAGCGTCTGACATCGGATCGAAGTTCGAGAGGTCGGACACCGACTTTAGCTTCTTGGCGATGAGGCCAGTATCGCCGTGTATGGTGCCTGGAAGCCTCAGCAACTTGTGAACGTCTGTGCTTACATTCTTGTCGATGGAGTCGCTCTGCTTTATGGCTATGGTTGAGAGCATTTTGGCCCAGAACTCAGCCTTCTTTGGTATGTTTACCGTGTCCCAGTTGCCGTTCCCTATGCCAAGCACTATCTCGAGGCGATTCTTGTAGAGTATCTTAGCGGTGGGCTTGTCGAAGCCCATGGCGATAAGCGAGTCCATGTCGCCTGCATTAAGAGTGGTTATGACTCCCTTGGCCAGTTTGCCGCCCCAGCCGTAGTCAGTGGGCTTCGGGCCCTCGAGCCTCTTGCCCTTCATTCCGAGGGTTGGGAAGAATGAGGACATCTCTATGTTGTGGGCTGATATGTAGTTGCTTATCTCCTTCCGCTCGTCAGAGTCAAGGCCAAATACGGTCTTGTTGTTGATGTGTATGTGGTAGCCCCTGTTTCCGCTGAAGTTGACTTCTATCTCGTGCTCGCTGAAGCCGAAGTCGGAGATGAGGAAGTCCTCGATTAGCTTGTACGTCTCCGCCTTCACTGCCTCAAGGCACTTTTCGCAGACCCAGGAGCGGCCGTGCTCCTTCCCGCAGGGCAGATTTAGGTCGTTGGCGTCAAGGTCGAAGACCAGCTCTGCGCCTATGCGCCCCTTGTTCTCCATGGGGCGACCATCAGGGTGCTGGTAGTGGGCGGATGACACGGAAACGAATGGCGGTGCATCGTTGGTGAGGTAAGTCTTGAGGGTCTTCCAATCCCTGAATGCCATGTGGCGGTAGGCGATCTTGCGCTCGAAGTCGCCGAAGCCGAACTCCCTGCGCTCTATCTCGTGCGGCGAGAGATCGGCTGCCCTTGAATAGTAATCCTTCAGGAGGCCTTTTATCAGCTCCGAGGACTTGGCATCTAGCAAAAGAGCACCGATAGTCTAGGATGCTAAAAGTATAAATATTAGGAACGGGGGAAGATTGGGTATGCCCGTAAAGGTTGTTGAAGGAGGAACGATTACAGTAAAGACTGTGAGTGCCCAAAGGTTTGGAGCGGCACTTAGAACGGCATTGATGGAGGTCGGGGGGTTTTCAGTGTCGGAAAAGTTTGCGCCGAGCACCGAGAGGGGGAATAAAACAGGCAATCCGGAGTATACTATTTTTACACTCTCGTTGCTTAGGCAGGACAAAGATAAAGCCGCCGCCGGAGACCTTGGACCGGAGAGGCATACTTATATTTAGGTTCTACTTCTAACTATTTCCATGGACGAGTTGAAGCAGGTCATAATAGTCAGGGCGGACATCGAGATGGGCAAAGGAAAAGCTGCCGCTCAGGTTGGCCATGCGGCTGTCAGCAGTTATCTTGAATGTCTTAAGGCTCATAAGGACGTGGCACAGGAATGGCTGGAGGCAGGCCAGAGGAAGATAGTGCTCAAGGTCGACACTGAAGAGGCGCTGACGAAGTTCTACGAGGCTTTCAAGTTCAAGAAGATACCGTGCGCCCTGGTGAGCGATGCTGGTCTTACCCAGCTTCCCCCAGGAACAAAAACAGCCCTGGGGGTCGGACCGTGGAAAAGCGATGAGATAGATATCCTGACCAGAGGACTGAAGCTGCTATAGGGGACCTATCTTTCTCGGATCGCCATTATGTACCCTTGATACGAACTACCTTTGTACATCTGATGTTCGACTCTGAATCCTTTTGCCTTCAATATCGCAGGGATTTCCTTTAAGCCCCGATGATATTCTATCATTATCGCATAGACATTGCTAAGGTTTGTGTTTGTGTTGAATATCTTATATTCCTCTCCTTCGCAATCGCACTTTATTACCACTTTATTTTTGCCTTTCAATATCTCATTAATGGCAATTACAGGTACTGCTTCGGCCCAGTTCTGGTCTGCCTGCTTGCCCGCGATTCCATTAAATTTTGTGGTTGTTATCTTTGAATGTGGTTGCGCTGAAATTCCAGATACCCCTACATTTGCTCCTTCTATTTTATGATTCGGTTTTGTATTCTTTTTAAGGAGTTTGAACGCACCCGGATTCGGTTCATAGGCTAACACCTTCTTGGTGTTGGGATGAAGAGCAAAATAGGTGGGCGTGTCCCCTATATATGAGCCTATGTCAATTACTATAGTGTCTGGCTTAATATTCTCGTAGAGCCACCTATAGGGTTGCTCGAAGAATATCTCGTTCATCATGCCATAGAGCCGCCCATAGAAAACAGGCTGGAAAAGGTATTTAAGGTCATCTCGGTGTATCATTCAATCCTCTTGTTCGGTATTTTTATGATCCTTGTCTTGTGGTTTTGGTGCTGTAATAATTTGGCATAGCAATATTGTGATACTTTCATGTGTTCTCCTTAGGGTTCATAAAATTCACACGTAGCTGAGCCAGGCACTAAATTCTGAGTCATTTCCCAGTACGACGTCCGAGTATCTTGCTGCAAGCGTCTTCGTGATTGGGCCTGGCTTGCCCTGCCCGACGGGCTTAAAGTCGACCCTGGTTATAGGGGTCACCTCTGATGCCGTGCCTGTGAAGAAGAGCTCGTCCGCATTGTAGAGCTCCTCCCTGTGGACCTCCCTCTCTTCAGTCTCGAGACCCATGTTCTGCGCTATTTTCAGTATTGAATCTCTCGTTATCCCGGGAAGTATGTCGGACTCTTTCGATGGGGTGACAAGCATGCCGTTCTGCACCAGGAATATGTTTTCGCCTGAACCTTCTGCCACGTATCCCCCCATTGAAAGCAGTATTGCCTCGTCTGCTCCGCACTTCTTTGCCTCGACGTTCGCGATTATCGAGTTGGCGTAGTTGCCGCTGGCCTTAGCCTGGGGAGGCAGTATTGACGAGTTTATCCTCCTCCATGAGGATACCTTGCAGCTTATTCCTTTCTGTTCCCCTCCGCCGAAATATGCGCCGAAGGGCACAGCGGCGATGAAGGTGCTTATCTTCTTTCCCATTGTTGGGAGGCCTATTTTATGATCGTTGTAGAATGCAAACGGTCTGATGTAACAGGATTCCAGCGCGTTCTTCTTTACGAGCTGCAAGGCAGCATCGCAGAGCTGCTTTTCTGAGTAGCCCAACTCCATGTCGTATATCTTAGCGCTCCTGATTAGCCTCTTCATGTGGTCCTGAAGCCTGAATATTGCGGTTCCCCTCTTCACCTTGTATGCCCTGATCCCTTCGAAGATGCCAGTGGCGTATTGAAGAGAATGGGTCAGTATCGGTACGTTAGCATCAGCTGCTCCGATAAACTTGCCATCCAGCCAGGAGTATTGGGTTTCGCTTTTTGCGGGCAAATAACCACACTCTTAGCTCTCATTCGATTCTTTTAAACCTTTTGAACATGCACCGAAGTTGGGCTACATGAATTCGGATCAAACTACAATTTAAATATCGCTAAGTATAACTTCTGGTATAAGTTTCACTTGATTCATGTTTTTGAAAACTTTTTTACCTTAGCTTGGCAAGTATATTCTCAGAGCTATTAGACAAGTCCTTATGAGATTTAACGTTTTTTCCTGTTTCCAATTCTATGAACTTGTGGTAACCCATCTTTTTCAGCAGGTCAAACACTTCGTTATATTGCCTGTTTTTTGTATAGAGAAGTGCATAATTAAACTCAAAAATTATATCTGGTTTGTACCTTTTTATCAGTTCTTGACCCCCAAGCAACACTTCCTTTTCCATCCCTTCTACATCAATCTTTATAACTCTGAGATTTGGTATTCCTTTTGGGAATTCTCCATCTAGCGTTGTTATCCTTACTTCTTCCTTCTCTTTTCCTTTTATCTTTACAATCGTGCTTCCACCATCGTTGAGATTAATTATCGTCTTACCCGGAGCTGACCCCACGGCTTTGTTTATAGCTATTATATTGGGATGCTTCTTTGTGTTATTTCGGAGTATTTTGAATGTGGATTTAACAGGTTCAAATGCAAATATCTTTCCTTGCTTTATTAAACTAGATGCCAAGACGGAAAAGTAACCAACATTTGCCCCACAGTCTATGAAGGCGTCTTTAGATTTTAGGGTGTCGGTTAGATATTTTGTGGTTTCTGGCTCATACATCCCGTCGTTGCCGTCTACTTCGATAGTTTTTATATGGAGTAGCTTATTGTAAAGTTCATAGATGCCAGAAACTCTTGCCAATGCATAGAGGTTGCTATGCTTTAAGAAAAATTGTGTTATGGTCATAACTTTTATTTGCACCGCAATCCTTTTAGCACCTTATCATATAAATTCCTAAATTCCCAGAGTTTTGGACACTAGGACACCCAATTTTTCTGTAATTTCCCTTTGTTCTTTAGTCAATTCAGATACCAAAACTTCCTTCTCGTAGATTTTACATTTCAGATTCCTCAAACTTACCAATACTTCTTCTACAGTATAGTTTTTACCTAATTTCTTTTTTAATTGTATGAAAGCGATTAGCGTCATAAACTGCATAAAAAGGAATCCGCGCAATGCCTCTTCCGAATGCACACGTAATGGAAGTATATTGATGTCATCTTTTGAAAATTCGAACAGCATTTCTGCAGTTTGTCTAACATAATATGCGGGAACAACATCGTTTTTTGATAGTTCAAATGACGAAACGAGGATCATTATGCCTCTTGTGGCAAATTCATAGTCGAATTGGTCATTCTGTAGTGCATCGTCGTCAGATTCTAACATTAGCCTATTCAGTTCTCTTCCTTTACGTTGAGGATCAAGAACCAAATATGCGAATCCCTTTTTACCAAAAAGATTTACCCCCACCTGCTTTATGAATAATCCTCTTTTCTTTCCATATTTCACTATGTTACGAGGCGATTCTAAATCTTCTGCCTCGTTTGCTATCAACTCTTTATAAAGCGTTCTTCCTGACGGTAATCTTGTTAAAAAGTTTATGTTCTGTGTATATAACTCATTGACATTATCTTCTGAAAAGAAGCCTGCATCAACAAAAACAAAACTATTCTTTACACCGTACTGTTTTAATTCGGTTATTGTGTTTTTAAACGCGGAAACATCGATAATGTTGCCCGGTAACGTTCTGAAGTAGAGTGGATATTCAGTATCCTTATCAACAACAAGAAGAAATCGTATTTGTTTATCAATCTCCTCACCACTACGACCCCATCCAGTCATAGGGATATGTATCTGGTTTGGTAGCGAAGTGGCGTCTATTATTATGCTTTTATCTGCCTTTACAAACGTTTTGAAATACTTACTGAAAAAGGATCGTTGCAGGTTTTCATCACCCAGATACCTTAGGAAATCGCTTATCCTTTGCGATGATAAATCTGCGTTTTTATATATCAGTCGTGCGTAATTTCCATTAAACCAATTTTCAGCGTACATCATTGCCCCAGAGTAGCAAAGGCGATAAAGAAGAAGTGCAAGGATGTTGTCACTGAAATTGCTGAAAACGTCCTTTATGATATCACAATAACCGCTACTCTGTAGAAATTGATTGACACAATAGGAGTCGCCAAAATCCAAAATCAGTTTTTCACCATATTTCTTAATCGCGCGTTTTTCAAAGATTTTCTTTTCCTTGTCAATTACCACTCCAAGATACTTTGTTTTCTGCCTACTCGTATGTTTTTTTGAATCCCAATATGCTGTTATTTCGTATGCATATTCTTGACTTCCATATTTTTGGTATCTTATAAATGACATAGTGTATATATAAACACTATAATTATTATACCTTTCGGTAAGGTTTGAGTATTTTGACGTCGAAGCAAAAGAACGAGTTGCGCCTAGTGTCTAACTTCTTGGGAATTTAGGAAATTCGGTTTTATCCAGAACTCGTTTATAGAAATACGGCTTTCTAACCCCGCAATTCTTGTAAGTGATAAACGCCGAGGTTGGGATTTGAACCCAAAAGGCCGTTAGGCCATGCGCTTGCAGGATAATTTTTCCAGGCGCACGCGTTACCGGATTCCGCCACCTCGGCACGATAAATAGGGATTTGGAGCCTGTTGTATTTAGAGCTTGCTTTTCAATCGGAGGTGCTCTTAAGTCTACGCCGCACGGAGACTTAAAGTCTGTACGCCTTCCTGCCTGTCCTCCAGGGTTCTTTCGAGTTCTAAGAGTTGCAGAAGCCCTTCTGCGTCAATCTTTCCGAACTGCTCGGCTTTCAGACTAAGAATTGTGGCTTTATTTCCACGGAAATCGGGCTTGCCTATTATTTTATAGAGTTCAGTGCTAAATTCCGTTCTGTTTTTGACTGCCTTTAGGACTTCAAGCATCTCTACTCCTATCTGTTCGGCTTTGTCCTGGTGTTTGGTCCTATTCAGGAAATGGGTTACATATGCAGAGGCCCTCATTTTTTCAGAAGTAGTATTTACATGGTTTGATATTTGCATTTTTACCCCCTTACATTGATAGGGATGGATTTCAGGAAATATATATGCCTTTGCAATTTTAAGGCTTTGGCCTGCCTGCCGTCCAAAACCGTTTCGGTAAACATATTTATATTTGAAGCCCAGAGAAGCATCTAGATATTTAGGGGTAGGCAGATCGTTAAATTTAGTGTCTTATGTTTTAGTGGTAATATGCAAAAAGTAGCGGTCATCGGGGGTGCTGGCTTTCTCGGCAGCAATATAGTCAGTGATCTGGTTAGAAAAGGGCAGGATGTAACGGTAATTGATAACTTTTCTTCCGGGACCATGGCCAACCTGCAACGGAGCGGGGCTGGAGTAAAAATAGTGAAGGGCGATCTGAAGGACTACAACTTCGCTAGGGATGCGCTCAGGGGATTTGGCATGGTATATCACTTTGCTGCCGAGGTAGGGAACGTGGCATTCCTTCATGGTTCGGCAGGGAGAGAACTTGCTTCTATGCAGTCCAATATTACAATAGACACGAATGTTTTCAGGTCCTGCATGGAGAATGAGATAGGGAAGATAATTTATCCTTCAAGCGTGGCGGTGTATCCTACTCTGGAAAAATTCCGTTCGGAAGGCCCTTTAAGGAGGAGGATGCCGACACCAATGTCAAGCCTGAAGGAGGATACGGATGGTCCAAGTACATTGCCGAGAAGCAATTGGGTCTGATGCCAGGCGCATCTGTAGGTATAGCGAGGATATTCTACGTGTATGGCCCCAACTTCTATCTTTCCAAAGATAGAAGCCAGGTGATGGCCACGCTCATGAGGAAGGCTGCCGTTTATCCGGAAGAGGGTTTCCGGGTATGGGGAGACGGAAGCTAGGAAAGGAGCTTCTGCTATATAGACGACTTTCTTGATGCACTCGCCAGAATTGAGAGACATATCTCCACTAACGGCAACATCACGGTGAACGTAGGCTCTATCGACAAGGTGAACATAGGTGAATTGGCCAGACTCGTAGTCGAAGTTTCTGGAAAAGAGATAAAGATTGAGTTTGATACCACAGCGCCAACAGGAGCTCCGCTGAGGATGCCTGACCTAGAGAAGGTACAGAACGTTCTGGGCTGGAGTCCAAAAACCGACTTGAAGGCGGGCGTTGGGCTGACATATGAGTGGGTGGAGAAAAGATTGGGAGGTCTAGCCTGAAGCTTATGGATTTTGGGTGTCAAATCCTCTTGGATTTTATTCTTTGAATCGCCTGAGCTTGGTTGTTTTGTACAGTTTAAGTGCTTCGCGAATGGCAGGAGCCTGCATTTTTATTCTTTCCGGTATATTTTTCCTTAATCTTAGCCCCCCGCCTATCGCTATAAAGTTAGATATCGTGTCTGTAATAAAGAAAAACGGAAGAAGGAAGAGATTCCACCTCAGGTAGTATATGTATCCATTTCTCCTTACGCCTAATTCTATATCGTATTTACCCCACTTCTTTTTTACCTTTTGAGTGAAAGCAGTATATGACTCCAGGTGAGTCACGCTCGTATTGCCGGTGTAGTATAACTGCCAACCAAGAGAACGTAGCCGCGCCGAGAGATCTATGTCATCCCAAACGAAGGGTCCTATGATTTCGTCGGTTCCGCCTGATTGTATCAAAGCCTCCTTTGAAAACAGCGCAATAGGAGTCGCAAGTGTTTCAACATATTTAGAAACTGTCGCTTTTTCTTCATTTTTTTCCAGCACAGTTCCGATTGCGGTAACTTTGATTCCTCCAGATTGGATTCTACCATTAGGGTACATCAACTTGCAACTGACCATTCCTATTTTTGTGTCAGATTCTGCCGCTTCGACAAGCTTTCGCAACCAATCCTTGTTAGTGAATATAAGATCATTCGCTGCAAGGACAAGATATTTGGCTTTTGGCCACTGTATCATTGCAAACTGAAACCCTTCATTATACATGTACGAGAGTCCCTTGTCAGGTTTGGCAACTTTTATCTTAATTTCTGGGAAGTTGGCCCTGACAAATTTTACTGAATTGTCGCTGCTGTCACCGTCTACCATCATGAACTTTACTTCAGGGTAATCGACCTTGAGCGCCGATCTTATACAGGTTTCTAATATGGGCTTGCCCTTGTACTTCATTGCCACTCCGCACCAGTTCGACACCATCACTACTACTTGTGGGTACTTGTTCATTGCATCCCGGTTAAAAGAATATGCCGCTTCTGTATCGTTTAGCGCAAATCCGCTGTTACTTTCTCTGCGTTATCCAGTTGTACTCGTCTTTTATACCTTCCTCTATTGTAATTTCAGGTTTCCAAGCAATCAATTGCTTTGCTAAGGTGATATCAGCCAACCTTGCGTTTACCCCCATCTTTTGGGAAGCAATGTACTTCTTTGTAAGTCTTTTTCCTGAAATGCTTATTATTATGTCGGCAACCCTTCCTATTTCTGTTGCTTTTTCAGGGCCCAGATTCACAGGGTTGTGGTAGTCAGTTTTTGCTAAGGCTATCAGCCCTTTGGCGCAGTCTAGTGCATGGAAGAATCCCCTTTTCTGCCTTCCGTCACCCCAGATCTCAATTGTACCACCGTCGGTTGAATTTATGGCTTTATACATCAGCGCTTCTATTACTTGGTCCTTGTTTGTTCCGGTTGGTATGGCTCCGGCACCGTAGGGGTTCTGCAAGCGCGCGATATACGTTTCTATTCCATAGTCTTTCATGTAGGATTGGCATAGCTGCTCGGCCATCAACTTCTCCCAACCATATAAACCGTCAGGTTGCGCAGGGAAGACGTCGGTCTCCTTGAGGGATACATCAAAACTTTCTTGCAGCCCTATCGGATAGACGCAACCGCTTGAAGGAAAGACAAATTTTTTAACGTTATTCTTAACGCAGGCTTCGAGCATATTTAATGTGAGTTTCATATTGTCGCCCATGATTTCGGACTCCTTTTCCCTTAGGTAGGCGACACCTCCTTTATTTGCAGCAAGATGATAAACAGTGTCTATTCCTTTGGTGACTTCAATGCAGTTTGCTGGATTGCGTAAATCTGTTCCTGTTTTTATGTCTACACCTTTCACTGTTTGACCGTCTTCTCTCAATTGCTTAAGTAGACTAAATGCAATGTGCCCTGACGAACCCGTAACCAGAACGGTCTTGGTTTCCATATATTCACTTTTGTTTAATTAGGTTATATACCTTTTGGGTGCCTTTTTTTGTATTCGTAGTCTAGCATATCGAAGAGTACTGGCCTCTCGTTCTTCACGTAGGCATACCTCCTGTTCCACATTCTGACCCTTGTTTCCTTGTCGAGGCTCAGGTATTTTGTCAGGCCGCCAGCCCAGTAGATGTCTGCGGAGACGTCAAATTGGTGCCTTTGTTCTTTTGCGGGAAGGCTAAAAAAGAAGTCCAGTTTGGCCTTTTCGTATTTTCGATTGCTGGCCAATATGTCGAAGTAGCTGCGAAGGCCCTGGGTGCGAACTATTCTGGGTAACCAGGTCATGGAGTTGATTGATAGGGCAAAGTTGTAGTCAAACCTTGAGAGCTCCCTCTTGCGGTCTCTGATGCCTTTTAGGGACAAGTAGATGCCTGCTAACTTCTGGAGCGCAGGGCGACCTCTTAGTCTGTCCAGGAGGATGTCATAGCTCTGCCGTCTGACATAGGATTCGAGCTTTACCCCTCTTATCAGGTCTTTCACAAGGAAATCTTCGGTCTTGAATTCGGCAATCATGTGTTTAAGGTAGTATTTCGGCGGGAGATCGCCGATCTTTCCTTCTACCGCCGGGAAGTCGTGGGGATCGCCCCGATAATGCGCCTTGTTGCGCCTGTGGAGTCTAAGCGTCCTGCTCACAAAAGTGGGCTTGTTTGAGGATTCCTGGTATTCGTGGCGGCTGAACCAGAAGCCATTGCAATCGGTGCCCGCTATTATCTTCTTTACATCTCTCTTTAGCTCTGCATTGAGGCGCTCGTCGGTATCGACGAACATCATCCACTCCCCTGAACATTTGCTGCGCCCGTATTCGCGCATGGGATCGCAGAACATGGTCGCGACGTTGAAGAACACTCTTGTCTTCTTTTTACTTAGTTCGGCCTTCATCTTCTTCAGGCGGCTCGTGTCCTTCGGACCGCTTGCATCAATTACTACGATCTCGTCTACGACCTTGTAGGTGTCGTTTATCAGGTCAAGCAGTAGGTCAACGTCGTTGCGGGAGCATATTAGTAATGATAGTTTTGGCATTCGGTTCACCGCTTAGGATTCTGTCCTTTCCAGGAGGCTCTTGTAGCCCCGTTTGAACGAGGAGGTTATGGACTCCTCTGTATATGGATGGACCGCCCTCTTTGATTTTACCGCGAGATCCTTGCGTTCTTTGGCGTTTAGGGAAAAATATCTTACTATTGCGTCCGCCGCCTTGCTCGCGTTCAATGGCACAACCATCTTCCGGTCGACTTTTAAAACCAACTCCTTCGCTCCGGTCGCGTCAGAAACAATGACAGGCAACCCGGCAAACATCGCCTCCATTATGCTTATGCCGAAAGCCTCTCCCCTTCCAAGATGCACATAGAGCGCCGCATCCTTTATGAACTTTGATGTGTCGGCCATATAACCAGGGAACTTTATGGCAGGATCGTCAGAGCTTATGGAATTCTTGTCGTAGTCGCCCAGGACGGTAAGCTTCAGGCCTGGAATTCGCCTCTTCGCCTTTTCGAACGCTTCGACAAGGAGATCGATACCTTTGCAGTAGACATCCCTGCTTCCGATGCAGAGGATTCTCTTCGATTCGAGGTCCGGCTTTCCCCTCTTGGTTATCTTCTCCCTTACCTCTTTCCTGATGAATGGATAGGTCACCATCGTGTTTGCACCTGGATAAAAGCCCTTGAGCAGTCTCTCCTCCATCTTTCCGACGCAGACGAATCCGTCGACCTTTTTTAGCATTCTTATTCCGAGCGCTCTTTTTGACCCCCCTATCCTGCCTATTTTCATGTAGTACAGGAGCGGGCTAGAAACTATGTTTATTATCTTGGCATTCCTGCCGAGAAGGCCCATGCTCTTGGCGATCGCCGGGAATAGGTAGGTGCCCTCACAGAAGTAGACATCATAGTTTTTGGGTATTGATACAACCGCATTTATTGATTTAGCCACGTCCGATGCGGTTGCCATCAGGTCGTCTCTGGTGGAACGGATCTGTGGGGCAGGATACGGTTCAGAGCCTATGGATTTGGCCAGGGCTGCGTGGAAGTAGTGCGGGTCATAGTAGAGGAACATCGTCTTCTTTTTTCCGTTCATGACATACCGATTAGACTTGAAAGTCAACTATCATAAAAGCTTTGTTCAGGCGGCCGCCTTCTTCACCGCGGTCAGTATCCCACTTGTTCTGCCCTTATCTACGTCCCTCAAATGCACCGTGTATCCCTTTTTTGTAAATATCTTGGCCATCTCTCCAACCTTCTTGCCTCCGACTTCATGGTATTCGATGCAGAGGTAGTCTATGTTTAGGGGTATGGCCTTGATGTCCTCCAGGATCGCCCACTCGCTTCCCTCGCAGTCCATTTTAAGCAAGTCTATGTGGCCCAGGTCGGAGAGGATTTTAGTTATCCTTATGCTGTCCACATAGGTGGATCTGCCCTTTTCCGTGCCTGGAGTTAGTTTGTGTACATTCTCAACCAGGCTGTGTGCACCGCGGATCGCGGAGAAAAATCTTACCTTGCCGCTTTTTCCTATCGCCAGTCTGAAAGGCTTTATAGAGTTGGAGAGGCCGTTGGCCTCTATATTCTGCTTGAGCTCCCTGAAGTTGGTCTCGTCAGGCTCGTAGGCGTATATCCGAGGGTTTGCTAGTTTGGTGCAGGCATAAAGCGAGAAAAGCCCTATGTTTGCTCCAATGTCTACCACCACCGCGCCTTTCTTTTCATTAATTCCCTTTGGGAGATGGTGCAGGTATGGCTCCCCTATGAACATCTCAAGGAATGTTTCAGCCTCATCCCGCTTCGCCCTGTTTATCAGCACTTTGAGTCCGCCATTCAGCCTTATCTCCATCGACCCTTTGGACGGCGTTGCATCGCCATTCTTGTATCGCGCGAGGAAGTAGGAAAGCTCGAACAGGCTTGACAGAGAGACGATTCTTAGATATTTCATGTACTGATTGACTCGTTTTATGTCCATGTTTATCTTCCCAGGTTTTACCCGGTTGCCATTTAAAAATGTACGGGCTCGGTGGGATTTGAACCCACGACCTACAGATTAAAAGTCTGCCACTCTAGCCAAACTGAGTTACGAGCCCTCGATTGATATTTGCTTCTCTAGTTATAAAAAGATGATTATTTTATGAGTATCAGCAGTTCTTTGTAGGCTTCTTTGCCGAATGTCCGCTCGTCAAGGACCTTGATCTTTTTTATCGTTATTTTATAGAGCTTTGATTCGTATTTCTTGGAGTTGAAGTCGCTGAGGTGTTTTATGAACTTTGATGCCTTGGCAAATCTTTTTAGGTAGAGAGCTCCTGCAAAGAATGACTCTCCTCCTGACAGAATCTTTGCAGTGCCAATGATCTGAATGCCGCTAAGAAGGCCGCCCCACGGTTGGGTTGTATTGACTATATTTATTGCGACTCGCGGATTTACTTTTATGTTAAGCGAGTGGCGTGCTTTGGGGTCAGTCCATATGTAAAGATTGAAGTTTTTGTCGAATGCGTAGTATGCAGAGGATATGCAGGGCTGCTTCTCTTTTTTGTTAAAAGTTCCCAAGGATAGCAGATGGTTGGATTTCAATATCGTTAGGACTGATTTTAGGATTTGATCTTTTTCTCCCACCGGTGCATGAATCTCTATTTTCGCCATGATTTTACCCTATTCCCAGCCCTTGTTGGGATAGCTCCACTTTATTGGACGCACGATGACCTCCTCTATTACCGTCTGTGGACCTGTGCTCAAGACCGCACGCACGATCTTCCCGATGTCTTCCGGTTTTATGAACCTCTCTTTAGGTATCGTTGTGCCCTCCCATTCATCAGTGAGCGTTTCGCCTGGATAAATTACAGTGACGCCTATGTTAGCCTTCCGCACCTCGGCCCTCAGGCTTCTGGCCCAGCCGCGTACCGCCCATTTTGAGATTGAATATAGCGTGGCCTCTTCCCTGCCTTCTGCCGGATATGAATCGAGTGCCCATATGGATGAGGTCAATATTATTCTCTTTTCTTTGCCCTTGGCCAGAAGCGGCAGAAGTTTTTGAGTCAGATAAAACATGCCTCTGATGTTTACTGACATGATCTGGTCGAAGCGCTCCATCTTGGAATCTACTATGCTCCCTTCGATGAATATGCCTGCATTGTTTACCAGGACGTCAGGTATCAACTTCTTCAAAGAGAATGAGTTGAAGAATGCGTCTATGGAGGTGGTGCTTGAGAGGTCGCATACAGCATAGTCTGCTATTACACCGAGCTTTCCGATTTCGTTGGTTGCTTTTTTGAGCCTGGACCGTTCTTTTCCCAGAAGGAACAGGTCGTATCCCATCTCCGCAAGCTCCTTTGCTATTCCCAGGCCGATGCCTCTGCTTCCGCCAGTGACAATAGCGAGACCCTTCTTTGCCATGAAATCAATTAGGATTCTTTCTTAATATCTTTTTGGGTCTGGGTCTGCAACGTGACGCTGTAGGGCTTGATGAACTTTAGGTAATCGTTGGCGTTCTGCACCCTTCCGCTTCTCGCCACCCTGAAGCCCAGCCTTGTCAGGATTATCACGTCGGTCATGTCCCTTACTCCGCTCATTACCCCCTTCTTGCTGCCGTGGCCCCTCGCGTCGAAAAGTCCTGCTAGATAACTTCCGGCATAGTCATTCTTGTACTTGAATATGTGCTCCCGCTCGTCCAATGCTCTCTTCATCAGCCTCTTCGCCGCCGAGTGGTAGAAGAGCGCCTTGTGGAGGCCCTCCTCCTCTCCGACCATGATCTTCTGCGGCTCGATCCCGAGCTCGCTCATCGCTATCCTGATAAACCTCTCTATAACTTCTCCGCTCCTCGATATAACCTTTATGGAGGGCTCGTCACTGCCGAAGCTACAGATCCCGAGCATGTAGCTCATATCCGGGCTCATGGCTAGTTTTTTTGACATATTTATTGCCCTGGTTTGTCTAAGAGGTAGTTGTACGCAGGAATTACGCTTATGCCTTTTGGCATCTCCTCTGCCTTTTCTGGAGTTAATATATACCCTTTTTTTACTCCGAACTTTTTCATGAATGCCTCCAATCCCCGGGTTTCTATCTTTCCGAATTTAACTTCGATAGGGATGGATTTTTCCCCTGATACAAGAACCATGTCGACTTCATGCTTTTGTGGGTCCCTCCAGAAGAAACTGGGCTTTATGGTATTTACAACCGCCCATTCGAATACCTTTGATTGGGCGTCGCTTCCTTCGCGGAATACTAGGTCCACAGACGCGATTGTAGGATAGTATTTTTTGAGGCTTCGGGCGGATTTTCTTGCGTTTTTAGAGTAGTTGTAGAGTTTTTTTAGCATGAAGGACTCTTCCAGGTAAGTAAGGTAGTTTGATAGGGACTGCCTTGATGTGCCTAATTCTTTAGACAGATCGTTCAGATCCAGGAGCTGGCCCGGGTCTGACATGAGCAGCCTTTGCAGGGAAGCCAGTGTATCGATCTCCTTTACCTTGAATATTTCGGGTATATCGCGATAAACCACTTTTTCTACAATCCCCTCTTCCACAAAGCGTCTTATAACGTCCTTGTCCATTACCCCCACAAGCTCGGGAAAGCCAAAACTCCTTATATATTCGCTAAATAGCATCCGAAGCTCCTTTTGATATAGCTGTTTAGGCTCGGATTTAGCGCCTTTGAAAGCAAGGAACTCACTAAATGAGAGCGTATCAATCTTGAACTCAAATATTCTGCCCGCAAGACTTTCCTTGGAACGTTTCCTGATGAAAAGCGACTCCGAACCGGAGATCAGTATTTTGACGTTATCATAAAGATCGTATATGGACTTTAGTTTGTCCTGCCAATCATCCAGCTTTTGAATTTCATCGAAGAATAGCAGATGCCGGCCGTTTCGGACATCGGAACCAGTTAGGCTCTCGGCCGCCGATATTATCTGTCTGAGATCAACATTTCTTGATTCATCAAACGAGAAATAAATTATTTTCTTCGGATCCGTGCCGCTTTGAATCGAATCAAAGATCAGCTTCCGCATCATTGTTGTCTTGCCTACCCTTCGGATTCCAGTCAATGATAGTATCTGTCTGTACTTCATAAACTTGCTTATCTTGGCATAGATTTCCCTCTCCTTGAAGGCAGGGACATTGTAGTTTCCGCCCCACCATGGGTTTAATCCTACCAGGAGGTCTTTAATTTCGGTCATTTCAACTTAACCTAAATTTGAATCTAGGTTAATTATACTTAACATAGATTTATAAAGCTTTCTGGAAATGCTGGCTTACACAGATTCCGAGCATCATCTTTCCACTATTTTTATATTATAGTGTGAAAAAGTATACAAAAGCTTTCAGTATGATATTTTTATTGTGGATTTAGCTACAGATCCCGAGCATGTAGCTCATATCCGGGCTCATGGCTAGTTTTTTCGACATACGAATCAGCTTGGACTGCGAAATTATAAAGAATGGGTGATTTATAGCTCCCTCCCAGATCGAAGAGTGGCTGAACTGGGCGTGGCAGCACGTCCCTTAACTCCTTTATCATGTCTTTGGACTTCCCTTCAAACCCCTTTGTCGGGCCCTCAGACGGTCCGCCAAACGTCTTCTTTGGGCCTCCGTAGCTAGAGAGTGGAAGCCTTGGCTGTCGGTATGTGAACAAGATACGAAGAACCGCTGCTATTATGGCGATTCCGGAGATGTTGATCACCAGGCGTAGAATGCCCGCCAGGTTTTCCTGGCTGCTGCTTGATTGGACTGGCAGTGTGGTGGACGGGATGACCGATGTCGTGGACTGGCTTGCCTTCGTGGGTATGGGTGCCGAAGATAAAATTGAAATGATTGGGTCTTTCGGTATTGCGAAGGTCATTGTGCATAGGGCCTTGTTCAGGGTGAACTTGCTTATGGCCACCCAACTGTCGTTCTTTAGGATGAAGGGCGCCAGCTTGGATGGGTCGTTCGAACAGCCATAGCCCAGCGTGACGGATATGCTGGCGTTTGAGATGGTGTTGGTGGTTATGTTCAGTGTTACTATGGAGTAGTTGTAGCCCTTAGGCAGTGGCACGGAGAGCTTCGTCAGGGATGGCTCGGTGACATTAAGGTGGGGCAGTGGCGTTCCTGAACCCGTGGTGACCGCCACATCTCCAGACCAGCCTGAGAGCGACGCCGTCGTAGTTACGGTATTCGCTTCCGTGTTGTTTGTCACCGTTATGTTTTCTATTCCTATGACAAGTGTTATCGTGTTGCCCGGGCCTGTGACCGTATTGGAGCTGCTGGCGTTGGCATGGTTCGTGATTGGCGGTCGCGAAGACTTCAGGGTCAGGGCGGTCGGGGAGCTGCATATGGTGATGTTTATTGTGTCCTGGACGGGCAGCCAGGTTATGCCGGTCACCTGCAGGGAGTAGTTGTAGCCAGTGGTGTTCAGGAATCTGTAGATCTTTGTCTGTTCTATGGTGTAGGCTGCTGAAGTGTTGGTCGTTATCGTGACTCCAGCGGTGTCTGGCCCTATGAAGTTCTCGTAAGAGTTTAATAAACTTACGCTAACCTGCCAAAATCACAGGTCTGCCACTAATCCTAGATTTTCCGAAAGGTATTCAATTCTTTTCAGTGAAGTAGTTCGGGGAGTGGGACGTTAGGAGAACCGACCAGAATGAAAGGCATATATCAAGTATTATCTGAGAAGATAAAGAAACTGGAAAAGATTGTGTCAGCACAAGGGAAAATCATCGGAACCCAGAAAGAGCAAATGGAAGTACAGGACAAACTTATAGAGAATTACGATAAAATCTTTGAGAAACAAAAAGAAATAATTGAAAATCTACAAACAGAACTCCGTAAGTATAACAATGAGAATACTCCTTCTGGCTCTATTCCTCCCTATCTGAAGAAATTGGAAGACACAGTAGACAAATATGCAAAAGACGACAAAAGCGACAATGAACCCCCAAAGGACAACGTCAGAAATGCGAGACCGAAACAGATAGACCGAAAAGAACACCATTCACTTGAAAATCCAATTTGTCCTGATCCAGATTGCAATGGCCATGCAAGGCGAAGAGGCACATCAACAAGGAAGAGGATTGTGATACACCTGCAACTTCCGACTGCGGAGACTGTTGAACATGAATCTGACATTTACGAGTGCAAGATATGTGGAAAGGTCTTTTCGGCACCTGTTCCAAATGCGCTTCCAAGAACAGAATTCGACATACTCACCTCCGTATTCCTATCCTACATGTCCATTAGGGCAAAAATGTCCGTCGATGACATGAAAGATATGTTGCACCTATTCGGTATGGATGTCTCTGGAGGCAGCATAACGAATTCGATGAAACGATTGAAAGAATATCTCGGTCCCTACTATTCTGAATTGGAGGAAAAGGTAAAGTCTGCCGATGCAAGAAACAAAGACGAAACCTCACATAGGCACAACGGAAAGAACTTCTGGGCATGGGTCATTGCGACGAAAGATTGGGTATACTACACGATAGAACGGAGAAGGAGCCATAAGGCAGCAAAGAGGATGGAGAGTACAAACGGTGTCGATGTTGTTGATGGATATGCAGGATACAACAAACTGAAATGTGAACGTCAACGGTGTTGGGCGCACCTCCTCAGGAGAGCAAAGAAACCGATTTACCAATTCGGCGAAGAGGAGAGTTTCGAAGATTACAACATGTTCGTAAAGAAGTTGTTGTTAGTGTACCATAACGCAAAGGTAGATGGTAAAAACAAGAAGTTGTCAAACAACCTGCGAAACAGATACAACGATAAACTCTGGAAACTACTGGAATCTGCACCCACACAAGGCAGAAACATCACGAGACTCACGAATTACATAATGAGGTTCAATAGCGAATGGTTCACATTCCTGCAATATGAAGGCGTGGAACCGACGAATAACAGGGCGGAAAGGGCACTGAGACCAATGGTCATAAAGAGAAGGATAAGTCAGCAGACCAGAGGGATAGACAACATGGACAGTTATGCGATGCAGATGTCGATGTACATGTCAACCAAGTTACAGGGAACGGATTACATCGAAACCTTGTCAAATGTCCTAAAACCCCATATTCCCTCGATGCCGTACGAATCTTGAACTGTTACAAGTTCTCCACTATGTTTATCTTCGTCCCGTTAAGGTTTATGGTCTCCTGGTTCTTCTGTGAAAAGTTAAGTATGGAGTAGCAGGATCCGCTGAGCAGCACTGTGGGCACGCGGCTTCCGCCACCACCACCGCCACCGCCGCCTCCTCCTCCGCCTCCTCCGCCGCCTTCTGATATTGTTGTGGTTGTGGGCAGGGCTACAGTTATCAGGCTTGGTTGGGAGTTGAATGTGAATGGAATACCTAGACCGTGGTCAGTCACGACCACATTGAAGGAGTAGGCACCTAGAGGGAGTGCTAGGGAGGGGAACGATACTGGGGTTATGCTGTTGATCCCGATTGTTATGCCCGTTGACGTGCTCATGGTAGTGCCGTTAGATGCGACAAGGCTTGCCGTAAATGGACCTGTGCCTCCGTTTATTACGGTGCTGAGATGGAATGGCTGCATTAGAGTTGGGGATTGTATGTTCGATGTTAGGGCGGATGCGTTTGGCGCTGCCAATGCGGTTATCAGGAATTTGGGGGTTGTTGCCGTGATGCCATTCGGATCTGACGCAGTTACATTGAATGTGAAGTCTCCCCCTGAAGCGAAGCTTATGTTTATGATTGTGTTTCGGCCTGCCTGCGCAAGCGTTCCGCCTCCCACTTTAATACCATCGGCAAAAGCATTGATTTGGAATGGGCCGGTACTTGTGTTGAATGGGGATATGTTATTCTGGACGTAAACGGTTATGGGATCGTTCTGCCCTACATAGATCTCTTGCTGGCCGAGAATGGCAAATATGGGACCGACGTACACATAGGATGAGAGAGGGGAGGTGGTTGTCTCGGGGACTGTTGCGCCGTCATAAACCTGCAATTCGAAATTGTAGAGGCCCGGCGGGACCTCTGTCGCGTTGGGTATGTTGAAGTTGCAGGTTACCTGGCTTCCCGGATCCTGCCCATCGCTTCCTAAATTGGGCTCATATCCTTCCTCGTTGGAACAGTAGGAGAGGTTAAACGCGGTGTCGTTTATGTCAGGGAGGAAGGCACTCCCGTTGTAGGAGACAAGCCAGAGGTATACGTACTTGGGGGTGCCTGTGCTGGGTATGAAGGTGACTATGTTGGCGCTCCCGCCGAATGTGGATGACGGAGTTGAGGAGGTCGGGGTCGCAGGTGGGGTTAGCGCCGAGTTCACGGTCACCGTATTGGTGCCTGACGAGAATACAGCAGAGGTTCCTGTGTCTGTCGCTATCGCATTGAATTTGAAGATTCCAGTCGCTCCCGCGACGAGTTTGAAGGTGTTGCTACCTCCGGGGGAGCTTATGATGATATTGGTCCCCTGCTGGGCATTGGCCGTTTCGTTGAACAGCTCAACCGTGAAGGGGCTGACTCCACCGTTAACTGTCGCCGTAAATCCGAATCCCTGGCCGACATCAGCATAGGTGGCGTTTGGTACTAGGGTTATGGAAGCCGTGGCATTGGCGAGGTTCCCCAGGCTGGCCATAGCTACCAATGCAAGCGCAAAGCACATCAGAATTTTATATTGGGTCATTTGTACACCATATTATCACGGGCTTGTTGCGGTTCCGTTGGTGGTGGTAAACGTGGCCATGTTCGAGAAGAAGCTCTCGCCATTTGGGCCCCCCACCAGCGTGCTGTCCGAATTGGTAGCCACCGAGGTTGCGACCCAGAAGTAGGTCTGGTTCGGCTGCACCGTCTGGTCGGCATAGTTGGTAGCGCTAATGAATGATGTGTTTACCCTGAAGAACGGACCGCCAGAATTGGAGGCCCTGTAGAGCTCATATCCTGCGTTTTCTGAGGTGCTTGGCTTCCAGGCAAGTATGACCTTGTTGGTGGTTATGCCAGTGCCAAGCAACGTTATCGTACGGGTATTGCCGCTTGATTCGAATAGGTTTATCACACCGTAGATGCTTCCCGGGGTCGTTGGGGCAAAGGTCAGCTTCGTTATTGCCTGGCTTCCCGGCTGCCCGCTTGCGGCGAGGGTGGAGTTGGCGGCGATCCCGGTCACCGAGTACTCCAAGTTCGTCGCCCCCGACTGGAACAGGGATATGACATTTATGGTGACAGGGGATCCGCTGGTGTTCGATATTAGTATTGTGGTAACGGCCTTCTGCCCGACGGTGACATTACCGAACAGTATCTGGGTTTGGGAGAGCGAGAGGTCCGGAGAGTTGCCCAGTGCCGGTTGGTAACCATTGCCCTGAACTATCATCTTTGACGGCAGTACTGCGACCTGGGCCTGTGAGGCGTTGTAGCCATAGGCATAGCCGGGGAGGTTGCCAGATATGAGCCCGACGCCTAGGACCGTCAGGGCGGCTGAGGTTCCGTCAGATGCTGAGATGAGGTACCTACCAGTTACGTTGGTGCCCAATACCTGGGGGGTGTAGACGATGTTAAGGGTGGTTGTCTGACCTGAGGACACCGGCCCGACGTAGGAGGGGCTTACGTGGAAGTCGAAGAGTGGCACGTTGTTGGATGTAACACTCGGAGTCTGGAAGTACATCGGTACCCCTATGCTTATCTGGTTGGGGCTTATGTTGGTTACCGTGACGCTATTTGTAATCGTTGCTAGGTTGGGGCCGAAATCGATAACCTGGCTCGACAACCCCATGCTGGGGCTTGTGAGATTCGGAGGTATTAGGGAGTCCAGCGCCGAGGCCGGCACTATGACATTTCCGTAGGCTTGGAACGCCATTGTGGCTGCCAATCCTGCTACCGTGGCCCATTTGAGGGCTTCGGTCTTCAGGCCGCTGACGCGCTCGGCAAACCGCCTAAGCATCGAAGAGGGATTCTGTAGTGTACTAATAGGACTCTCGTCAACACGTAGAAGATGCGGGCGTATTGAGCCGGACTTTGCCGTCGGTTCTGACCCATAGGTGGGGTGCGGCGTTCCGATGCCGCGATGATATCTATTCTTGGTGTTGTCCATAGGCTTCTAACTTTATTCATACTCGCCGCTGGCTATCCTAGAACTAACTGCTAATGAAATATATATTCCTATCATAATACCTGCTGTGTCCAACAATTCCGCTAATCCGTCAGGGATTTTAACCCCTGACGTACATGTGGTTTTGACGATCACATGTACGTAGATAACCGCGACTGGAAAACTTATAACCAACGGTTGGTCAACCGTGGAAAGGAAATAACACTGTTTCTCGACGTAAAGGACACGGATTTGGACGAGGAACTCTCCAAAATGAACGCGGGAAAGAGAGGGAGTCCATATCAGTATCCGAATACGTTAATTTACGCGGGAATGGTGATAAAGTGTCTGCAGCACAAGACGTATCGAAAGTTACAAGGTTATCTCGAAGACCTTGCCAAATTCCTGCACTTTTCTGTTCCTGATTTCAGAACTTTCTGGTGGCGAACTAACGAAATGGAAAAGGAAGGCGTCAGATTCAATCCGCCTCCGGGTGACCGGAAAATCGACGTTGCAGTCGATTCAACCGGAATAAAACTTGTGAACGACGGCGAATACAGAACAAAAAAGTACAAAAAGACGAAAGATTGGGTGAAATTTCATACGTCGGTAAATGAAGGGACGGGAGAATCGTTGACAATAGTCATAACGAAAGACAATATTTCCGACATGAAGAAGTTCAAGAAATTGATGGATCCGATTGCTGACATAACAAAAAAGGCAGATGCAGATAAGGGTTACGACTGCGAGGATAATTTTGATTACTGTGCCAAACACAATATAATCGCCGGTATCCCAGTGAAGATTAATGCAACGACGACAAACAGAGAGACAGAATACCGTAGAAGAGCGGTCTCTGAACAGTTTGGGATAGAGATAAAACGCGGTGTTAAGGTCGGTTACATCAAACGTAAACTTAAAGAACGCCGTCAAAAGAGATGGAAAAAGCGGATAAGGCAAGGGAGGAGATGGGCAGTAGAAGGGTTCTACTCCCGTTACAAACGAGAATTCGGGGAGTACGTCTTCTCGAAGAAAAGAGAAATGGTAGAAAAGGAGATTGTAATGAAGACGAACATACTCAACAAATTCATTACAATGTACTGAATGCAGGGGGTGAAACAATATCACGATACGACTAGTACCAAATAGGTCTATTTCCACCTATTTGTTGGACACAGCAATAATACCTACGGGGGTAGTAGAAACACATATATATAAGGACGGGTCAATTTTTAGCAGTAGGATACTGTGCATTCTGCAGTATCAGTTTATTGTGAGGGTTATGAAAAGTAATATTGTATTTGCCTGCGTCGTGCTTGCCACTGTGTGCAGCATGGCGGCTGCCGGGGCTGTCGGGTTGACCCTCGTTCCGAATAACGCCGTCTTCGACTCAGGGCAGAATGTCATCTTCACGGTAAACGCAAGCAATATCATACCTATCGACAGCACTCTGAACGTCGGGCTTTACAACCTAAGCAGCGCGGGTTATCAGGGAACAAACATAACGCTCAGCTCCCCGATCATCTATAACGCGTTGGCGGGGTACAACAGCATCCAGAATGCGCTGCTTAGACCTGGATACAGCACCTACCTCTGTGCCGCTGCTGCCAACTCGGTATTCGACTCATCTTCGCCATTCTCCTGGACAAGCGACACGAATTCCATATTATTCGGTCAGATTGTAACCTCCATAGGTCACCAGTTAGGTAATGACCAATGCAGTGCAACGTTTGGAGGAGATAGCCCAGGCATGGCAATAGAGGGAATTGGTCTTGGCGGGTTAGCTTCGCCCACGCCGACCGCCATCTTTAACAAATCAGTCAAAAACGCTCAGCCTACCGTAACCGAGAGTTATACCTTAACAGCAATGAGCCCAGTAACTGTCATAATGGTCGCTGTAGGTGGTGGCACAGGGCCGCTATCAAGTGTTAGCTTATCTCATTCATCGTCCAACTATTGCACACCGGTTATATTCCTAAATAATACTGACGATTCAGAAAGCGTTTACATGGCCTTGTGCAGGAACCTCCCGGCAGGAAGCTATGGCGTCCAGACCTCCCAGGAGGCAGGAACAGAAGTGTCCATTGGTGTATACGTCTTCAACTCAAATCCGACTATGAATGTGGGAGAATTTTCTTTCATTGCAAACTCTCCATCGAGCCAGACGTTCTCATACAATGCGGTGGCCACTGACGAGCAGACCCATGAGGTCTTTAACTCTACCATAAACACTATAACAGTCAATCCGGCTCTCACGGTTTCAATCAGCAGCTCTGCAGCAAGCAATAGCCTGGATGTGGGTTCCCAGAACTTCACGTTGACTGCCATGGCTAGTCCGGGCACTGGCGATCCTGCCAACTACATCTACCGCTGGTACTATGCCAACACAACCAATGTGCTGATAGGAGGTGTAACAGGCACCACAGAAAATGTGATTCCATGGTATCCGGGCACCTACAACTACATCGTCTCGACAACTGACAATGTGGGTTATACAGCAACTAGCAATGTGCTCAGCATAAGCGTCACTAACGGGATACCTGCTGGGCTGGTGGCCTCTCGAAATGCCATAGACCTAGGGCAGAACGTCATCTTCACGGCCAACTCCGCGGGGGTTGATTATCCAGCTAACTATCTTGTCTTCCTACAAAACCGTATTGCGGCGCCTAGCAGCTACTATACGGTTGACCCAAGCAACCCTAATGCAATCATATTCAATACCCCAGCAAGATACCAGGTTATTGGACGTATTTCGAATAACGGCAGGGTAGGATACAGCAAGCCTGTCAACATAACGGTGAATAACACCCTGAGCCTCACTCAGGGTTGTCAGAACTTTGGGTTTTTCCCTTGTGCTTCGCGTGTTGACGTGGGTGATACCGCTGAATTTGGTGCGGTCACGTCCTTTGGCACGGGCACGCCGCCCTACACTGAAACATGGTATTTGAATGGTAATGTAGTTGTAGGGTTCCCAATCAACGAGATCATTAATTCGTTGTTACCAGTAACAGCCAATATGGTAAACACCACGCAGAATATCATGCTCACTGTCACTGACAATGCAGGGGAAACCAGCAGCATAAGCTTCCCTCTTGCGGTAAATTCGCTTCCCGTGGCTGGAAGCCCCAGCTTGATAATACCGCCGGTGATTGACATGGGCCAGACCGTCACGATGGCAGCAAATGTGGTAGGGGGCATTTCACCCTACTGCGCGCAGTGGAAGCTCAATGGAAACCCGCTCAGCATGTTTTTTGGTGGCGAGTGCAACGGAGGGCCGAGCTCGATAACGTTTACTGCTAACGTGAGCAGGTTGGGTTTGGGTTCGAACGCCATCGTTATTGGGGGGAACAACCTGATAACAGCCACGGTTTCTGACAATGCGAACTCTTTCGAGTTTGGGTTGGGTTTGGGTTCGAACGCCATCGTTATTGGGGGGAACAACCTGATAACAGCCACGGTTTCTGACAATGCGAACTCTTTCGAGTTTGAGGTGGGGGTATCCCACACCGTGCGTAAGAGTTTAATAAACTTACGCTGACCTGCCAAAATCATGGGTTTTCCGCTAATCCTTCTTTTTCCGAAAGGTATTCAGTTCTTTTCAGAGAGATAATTTCGGGAGTGACGCAGTTAGGAGACCGACCAGAATGCAACCAACGTGCGAGGAATTGTTGACCATAATCGAGGAGATGAAGAGATCCCATAAAGAAGAGGTCAAACAACTGAGGAAGGAAATCGAGACATTACGGAAGGAACTCCGCAAATACGTCAACGAGAACACTCCCTCGGGTTCTATTCCACCTTATCTGAAGAAATTGGAGGACACTGTAGATAAATTCGCAAAAGACGACAAAGAAGATACTGAACCTCCGAAAGATAACGTCAGGAATGCAAGACCAAAACATATAGACCGAAAGGAACGCCATCATCTCGAAAATCCAACATGCCCTGATTCTAATTGCAAAGGTCACGCAAGGAGACGAGGAACATCTACAAGAAAGAGAATCGTAATCCATCTGCAACTTCCGACTGCTGAGACCGTTGAGCACGAATCTGACATTTATGAGTGCAACAAATGCGGAAAAGTTTTTTCAGCCCCTGTTCCAAATGCCCTTCCGAGAACAGAGTTTGACATACTGACGGCTGTGTTTCTGTCCTACATGTCAATCAAGGCAAAAATGTCTGTCGACGACATGAAGGATATGTTGCACTTATTCGGCGTCAATGTCTCCCCAGGCAGCATAACGAACTCTATGAAGCGGCTGAAGGAATATCTCGGTCCGTACTATTCCGATTTGGAGGAAAAGGTGAAATCTGCTGATGCAAGATACAAGGATGAGACCTCACACAGACACAACGGAAAGAATTTCTGGGCATGGGTGATTGCGACGGAAAAGTGGGTCTACTATACTATTGAGCGTAGAAGAAGTCATAAAGTTGCAAAGGACCTCGGAAGTACAACAGGTGTGGATACCGTCGATGGGTATGCAGGATACAACAAACTGGAATGCGAACGTCAGCGCTGTTGGGCGCATCTTCTCAGAAGGGCGAAGAAACCGATATACCAATTCGGCGAAGAGGAGAGTTTCGACGATTACAACAGGTTCGTAAAGAAGTTGTTGCTGTTATACCATGGTGCAAAGTTGGACTGGAAGAGCAAGAGGTTATCGGCCAGATTGCGGAACAAATACGACAATAAACTTTGGAAACTGCTGGAATCAGCACCAACAGAAGGGAAAAACATCACAAGAGTGACGAACTACATAATGAGGTTCAACAGTGAATGGTTCACGTTCCTGCAATATGAAAGGGTAGAACCAACAAACAACAGGGCAGAGAGGGCACTGAGGCCGATGGTCATAAAGAGGAGAATAAGTCAACAGACTAGAAGTGTGGATAACATGGACAGTTATGCGATGCAGATGTCCATGTATATGACAACAAAATTACAGGGAACGGATTATATCGAATCCCTGTCAAATGTCCTGAAATTCCCCGTTCCCTCGACGCCGTACAAATCTTGAACTCTTACCACCGTGCCAACCACGTTTAATGCGGTGGTGCTGATAAATCCGGCACTGGCATTCATTGGAAACGGCATTGTAGCACCCACAAGCTCGCTTGCACAAGGCCAGAATGAGACCTTGTCTGTCAACGTGATCAATGGTACGCCTCCCTACAGCTACCTCTGGGAGTTCAACGGCCAGAATCTTGTTCATAACACCACCAGCTTTGTCATAACAGCTAACTCGGCAGACATAGGCACAGCCGCAGTGAATGTCATAGTGACCGACTCCGTGGGTGAGGTGATAGTTTCAAACGTCCTGATAAACATACAGCCCCCACCGGGGCCTTTCGT
This sequence comes from uncultured Microcaldota archaeon, assembly GCA_963760035.1. Classification (GTDB taxonomy): domain Archaea; phylum Micrarchaeota; class Micrarchaeia; order Micrarchaeales; family Micrarchaeaceae; genus JAJYUY01. Next base: position 36,371 of record CAVXBR010000027.1, read on the forward strand.
GCCGGACACGGGAGGATTAGTTCCAGGAACTGGCTCTGGATCCGGGCCTGTGGTTGCGCCACCGACAACTGTGACCACGTCAATAGTTCCCACTGAATCAGGAAACGGCACCAGTACCGCACAGAATCTTTCTACAACTGTTGCGACAACTACAGTAGGTGGGACCAGTAATTCTACAGGTGCGGGTGGCCAAAACTCAGGGAACACTGTTACTCCGCCCTCGAGCGGCGGGCTCTCCGGCCTGGAGGTAGACGGAGGAATTTTGATCGTCATTGCTCTGATTCTTACGATTGGCTACTATCTCTACATGAATAATCTCAGCGTTAACAGGGTTAGTAGGAGAAAGAGGAAACGTTGATCTTGCAGTGCTTTAGGTCAGCAGAATGACGGTTTAATCGGAGAACTGTTTTAGTGTTTTTAAAACTTCATGGAGGGGAGTATTCAGAAGAACTTTATCATACTCTTCTTTAATTATCTGGTATGCGTTATTTTGGAGATTACCCTTGATAATGGCTACTGCTTTTATTTTAGGATGTTTCTTCTTTATTTTTATGGCTCTGTATGCAAGTTCTACAGCCATAAGGCGCTTCAAGTAATTGGAAGGTAAATCCTTCATTTCCAAGAATATTTTAGGGTTGTTTTCTGAGGGAAAAATAAAGTCTACAACAAAAGTCCTAGAAGCAACTATTTTGCCATGGAACTGAAATTTTATTCCTTGTTTTTTAAGTTCTTGCATTAGTTCTTCTTCCTGACTTGTTGGTGCTTGCGCTATAGCACTTCTTATGGATATATCGTTAGGTGCTCTTTGCCTCATACGTTTAGCATAGTCCCCATAGAATTTGCCCCTTTGTGAAATATCGTTGTATCTTTCTAGCAACACTTTTGCCTCCACTATTCCTACAGGTTTTGTTAATTCGGCTATCTTTTGCGCATCTTTAGGGTTCATCTGCTTTATAACCCCTGTTTCGAGCGACCAGATGGTACCTTGGCTCTTATTCAGCATTTTGGCTAACGAGCGCTGATCCTTATTCAATAACAGCCTGAAAACAAGAAGCCATTTTGGATTTTTAATAAGTAGTTCTGGGCGGATACCCTTGAAGTTATTTGTTGCCCTTTCCACCTCTTTATAGAGGTTTAACAGTGCCACTTCTTTGTTTGTCATAGTCACCGATTAGTTATTTAACGGTGACTAATATAAAGATATCGGTCTTGAGCCCAGCCTTGCGGCAGGGAGTTTCTGAAATCAAAAAAGAAATGGATGGTAGGCTTGAGACCTAATGCGAGAAAGCTGAACGCGCACACATTACGAATAAAATTATATTCGAGGTGATCTATCCGCAGGTTCCCCTACGGATACCTTGTTATGCCTTAGCCCTCCTCACAGAACCCTAACTCGAAAGCGTCCGAAAACGCTGCCTCACTAGGGCTCCACTTGGGTGACTTGGCAGGCGGTGTGTGCAAGGAGCTGGGACATATTCACCGCGCGATAGTGACACGCGATTACTAGGGATTCCAGTTTCATGAGGGCGAGTTTCAGCCCTCAATCCAAACTCGGGTTGGTTTTAGGGGATTGGCTTCACCTTTCGGTGTTGCATCTCATTGTTCCAACCTTTGTATGCCACGTGTTGCCCGGGAGATTCAGACTATACTGACGTACCGTTGCCCTCTCCTTCCTCCTCTTTAAACAGAGGCGGTCCCGACAGAGTGCCCCGTGCATCTCTGCACAAGTTGCAACTGTCAGTGAAGGTCTCGCTCGTTACCGGACTTAACCGGACAGTTCACACCACGAGCTGACGATCGCCATGCAGTACCTCTCGGCTCGTCAGGCAAGATCTTTAGTCTGGCCTTCATCCTGCCGTCGCTCCCGGTAATATTTCCGACGTTGTATTCAATTAAACCGCAGCATCCACCCCTTGTGGTGCTCCCCCGCCAATTGCTTTAAGTTTCAACCTTGCGGCCGTACTCCCCAGGCGGCAGACTTAACAATTACTCTACGGTACTGCCAACATCCAAGATATTTGCAACATCAGAGTCTGCATAATTTACTGCTAGGGCTACTCGGGTATCTAATCCGATTCGTTCTCCTAGCCTTCGCTCCTCACTGTCGGATGTGTTCTAGTCAGGCGCCTTCGCCACCGTTAGTCCTTATAGGATTATAGGATTTTACCCCTTCCCCATAAGTACTCCTGACCTCACCCACTCCCTAGCCGAAAGGTATCTCATGCACGCATTGACGTTGAGCGCCAATATTTCACATGAGACGGTTTCGGCCAGCTACGAGCGCTTTAAGCCCAATAATCGTGGACACCACTTGTGCCGCCGGTATTACCGTGGCGGCTGCCACCGGTCTTGCCCAGCACTTATTCGCCAAGCTTGCTATACTTGGCAAAAGGTTCACCGAAGTGAACCACTCAGATTCCCCCCATCACGCTTTCGCGCATTGTGGAGTTTGCGCGCCTGCTGCACGCCGTAGCGCTAGGGCCCTTGTCTCAGTGCCCTTCTCGGGGCTCTATACTCTCATATCCCCTACAGGTTATCGGTATGGTGGGCCGTTACCCCGCCATCTGCCTGATCCGCCGCAGTCTCATCGTAAAGCGGAAACGCTACAATTCACGATCCCTTTCGGCTACAGCTCCTTCCAGATGCCGTAGCCTATGGCGAATTAACCTCAGTTTCCCGAGGGTATGCGCCTCTTTGCGGTAGATTGACCACGTGTTACTGAGCCGTACGCCGCCCAACGAAGCCGTTGAGCAAACTTGCATGGCTGTCGAAATCTGATAGCAGTGTCCTCCAGCAGCATCGACTGGAGTCTTTGTTTTGATTATTTTATATACTTTGCAATGTTGATTTTTTGCAATTGCGTTCACGTCTTTCTCTTTGCATGTCTCAAGCCTACATCCAATTCCAAGCAGGAATTTTCACATTCGATAGACGACTCTCGCGAGTAAAATATCGAAAAAGCAATAGCTAATTTATAAAGCATCTATATAAACCTTGCTGTCTGAATTTAGGAGTGTGGGGACGCCCTGTTTCGACAGCGGAATCGGCCCCGACCGCGATTATAATGGAGCTAAGCCTGATACTGCCGATCTACAACCAGTACGACAACCTGAAGGAGAACTTCTCGGAGATTTACGGCTCCTTGAAAAGGGAGTTCGGGTTGGGTAACTTCGAGATCGTCATTATAGATGATGGCTCCACCGACCGCTCCTACGAGCTCGAGAAGGTCCTAGCCAAAAAGAGAGGGGTGGTGCTGCTTCCGAGGAAGAAGAACGGTGGAAAGGGAAGCGCGCTGAAAGTGGCGATACCCAGATGCAGAGGCAGGGTCATGGGATTTATAGACCCCGACCTTGCGGTTCCGATGAGATACGTGAAACCTGCCGTGGACAAGGTTCTTGAGGGCCATGATGTGGTGGTGGGGTCCAAGTACGTTGCTGGGGCAAAGCATAGCAGGAAGCTCCACAGGCTCATCATAAGTCGCGGCTCCAATCTTATCGTCAAGCTGGTACTTGGTTCCAAGGTTACTGACCTTACCTGTGGCTTGAAGTTCTGGAGCTCTAGCTACATTAAAAAGCACCTCCACGAGCTGAAGGACGACAGGTGGTTCTTTGATGGAGAACTGGTTATCATGGCGGAGAGGCATGGCGTGGTGCCCTATGAGATCCCAGTGGAGTGGAAGGAGAGCGAGAGGAGCACCTTCAAGGCCAGGTACATCCTCGGCTTCCTTTGGGCGGTCTTCGAAATGAGGCTCAGGCTGTGGCGCAGTTGATTATTAGTTTATTGCTTCAATAATATTTTGGTGGCTTAGTTGGATGCGAGGATTGAAAAGAACAAGTACCTCATAATCGCGCTGGTGGCTGTGCTGGTCAGCACGGCCTACTGGTCGGCCTACGCTGCCAATGCCTTTAGCACCTATCACCAATATGCCGACGTTGGGGAGACGGCCTATGACATGTACTACCACGTCAACTTTCACTCTGCCGTCCACGGGCTCCAGTACATCGTCTTCGAGAATCACATAGCACCGGACCAGCTCTTCATACTCCCGTTCTTCGCCCTTGACCAGTCACCCCTCACCCTGCTGGTTCTGCAGGCAGTCCTGGTCTCGCTGGCCGGGCTCGCCCTTTTCTTCATAGCGAGGGACCTGCTGAAGAGCGAGAAGATCGGGCTCATCATGTGCCTCGCATTCCTCATCAATCCGGGTGTGCAGGGAGTTCTTGTGTTCGATTACCACATAGAGATGCTGATACCTATCTTCTTCCTGCTTACCTTCTACTTCCTGGTGAAGAGGAGAAAGTTTGCCTATGTGATATCGCTTCTTCTGCTTCTAGGCACCATAGAGGAGGCCCCTTTCATAGGGATCGCCTTCGGAGCCGCCATGGCACTCTATGGGATTCTGAGGGAGAAGGACCAAGAGGTCAGGAGGAGCTGGCTCATATATTCAGCCGTTGCAATTGTGCTCTCAATAGTTGCCTTCGGCTTCTACAGCGGGGTTGGCGGTTATCTTACTCATGCCTATGCGACAGGGAAGTATGTAACACTGCCGCAGATAATCAGGCTCAGGTTCATCCCGAACCAGCTTGGCACGATAGGTGCTCCGCTCAGCGAGGCGGGAGCGGCGATTAGCCAATACCTGGCGATGCCCACCTACTTCGTCTTCGCACTTTTGATAGTCTTCCTGAGTTTCGGTATTGCCGGCCTGTTCGACCCGCTCTTCGCTCTGCTGTTTGTTTCGCCGTGGCTGTTTGAAACATTTATCGTCGGAAACTCGGGGTTCGTATTCATATGGAACCAGTACTTCGCCTACGCGATAGCAGGGACAGCTGTTGCTGCCATACTGGCGTTGAGAAACCTGAAGGACAGCGGCGAGACCAAGAACCTGCTTTCGTTCTTCAAGCACAAGCAGAAGGTGAACAGGTACCTTGTGGCCTCGGTGGTGGCCTGCGCATTGGTGCTCTTCCTGCTCTTCCCGCATTTCGTCTACTCGAAAAACATAAACAACCTGCAGCAGGACCTACTATTCCAGGTGAGCGCTGGCGAAAGGCAGCAGATCCAGCAGTTGAACTCCATGGTGGCGCTGATACCGAAAAATGCAACCCTTATGGCGCCCTTCTTTGCGATGCCGCAGCTCTATGCCAGGCAGTACTTCGAGCTCATCTCCAGTTCGCCCAACGAGTCAAGAGTGATATCGCACAACTCCACGGTGGCCCAGCCTGAAGATGCGATGTGGTTCCAGCCTGATTATGTTCTGGCCGACTTCAACACCTACATAAGCCTCAATGCGGGGAGTGGTTATCAGATACCGAACTTCCTGAACATCACCGGTGCCACCGTGGCCAACGGAGTGGCATCATTCAACGGCATCTATGCGATAGACGCCTACAACGGCACCGCAATTCTGCTGAAAAAGAGATGACGCTACCCACTCAGATATTTATATTAGTTGGTGTAAAGTGATTAGGTGGGGGCCTGCTCGGCTTCCCATTAACTATACCGGTAACGATTATGAAAATAGATAGCGGATCGCACCCCCATCTGTACAGGCTGGGGATGAAGGTTGCCAGGTCGAACCCCAAGCTTTTCAACTGGGGCGTCGACACTTTGACCCTTCCGTCTCGCGTAAAATCAGATTTGGACTTCAGGATGGGAGACAAGAAGATTGCGAAGCACATAAACTCGGTCAACCTGGAGCTCACGGTCCTTTGCAACCTGAGGTGCTCCTTCTGCTGGTGGTGGGGAGAGAACGGGATAGCCCCCAGACTTGTCAGGGACCGCGACCCAATAGTCTCAAAAGAGTTGTCGCTGCAGGAGATATTTAACGTTGTAGACCAGCTGGCCGCAGGCCACAGGCCGTCCTTCTACCTGTCGGGAGGCGAGCCTTTCATCAGGAAGGATACGGTGGACATAATTGAGTACATAACAGGAAAGGGCATGTCCGTCATAACGAACAACAACGGCACGCTCCTTACTGACGAGAAGATGGAAAGGCTGGCCAAGATAAAGAATCTCACGATAAACTTCTCCATAGACGGGCCTCGGGAGATCCATGACGGAATAAGGGGCAAGGGAATGTACGACAAGACCACCAGCACAATAAAGAGGCTGATTGAGCTCAGGGGCAAATCAATGTTCCCGGCAATAAAGACTAACACCACCTTCTCGCCATGGATCGCAGGGAGGCTTGACGAACTGGTCAGGGAGCTGCAGGACAACGTGGGCGTCGACGCGACGAGGATGCAGCACCTCTGGTTCACGGACAAGACCCACGCAGAGGCCCACAAGAAGGAGCTCAACAGGATATTCGGCACCAACGAGGTCGGCGTTGACTCTCATATTATATCAACGCCGGACAAGGCCTACGTGGAGGGACTCGCCAAGGAGATACTCACTATCGAGAAGACCAAGTACAAGAAGCCCCTCTTCATACATCCAAAGATGAATGCGGAGCAGATAAGCAGATACTATACCGACCTCTCCTTCACAAGGCAGAACAGGTGCCTGGTAGCCTGGGGTGCCATACTGATAAAGGCAGGAGGCGACGTGATGTTCTGCCCTGACGAGTGGATGAGCGACTTCAAGATCGGAAATGTCAGGGACCAACCCATAAATGCGCTCTGGAACAACGACAAGGCCCAGAAGTTCAGGGAAGAACTATACAGCCACAAGCTCTTCCCGGCCTGCGCGAGATGCTGCGTCATAAATGGCTGACGCTGGTCTAGATTTTTTAAAGGGCGATTACATAACTCTGTCTTGTAGTCACCTGTTAGAGTTAGGCTCTATTTCGGTTACATACTGTTTTAGCATTTGGGACGCCACAAACTCCGCAAATGGTTTTTGGTTGCCGTTATCTGCCTCTTCGATTGCCTTGTAGTAGGCCTCCTTATTTTTTACCTCTATTATTACAGGCGGGAATTTATTTTTTATCAGGATCCAATTCATCAGCAATCTTGCTGTTCTTCCGTTTCCATCGGTAAATGGGTGGATTTGGACAAGGCTGCAATGAATTTGGGCAGCGACTTCGATTGGATGCATATGCAGTTTATCTGCCCTGTATTTGGCTATAATTTGATCAATCTTTTCGGGTATATCAATGGATTTTGGCGGAATCCAGCTTGATCCGCTTATCCTAACCTCACTGTTTCTGTAATCTCCCTGAATCCTGCAAGCCGTATTCTTCGTTATATTGTATTGGGTTTTTAGGATCAGTTTCTTGCTTAGCTGACCTCTGTATGATTTTATGAATTCCCATACGTCCTTGGAGTTGAGCGCCTCTATTATATCATCAGCTCTTGTGCCCTCTGGGGCTATATTGTCAGATAAAACGAGTGCTGTTTGTCTTAGTGTTAGCTGGTTTCCCTCTATGGCATTGGTGTTGTAGGTGAATCTTACTAGGAAATCCTTCGGGAGGATATCGTCGGGCATCTTCTTGAATATTAATGAGGTGGACCTTAGGTCTTCTAATTTCTCGATCAGCTCTGGTGACAATATACCTCCGTTGCGCTGCACCCCAGCATTTTTTTCTAGCTTTGCTGCTGCTTTCTGGATTTCTTCTTTTGAAGGTAGGTTCCTGCCTAATGAGATTCTGAATTTCCTTATTTTGTTATGGGGCAGGCGCACATTCTTTACTAGGTAGTAGTAATAATGATTTCCATGCCTCTGCTTCTCTATAAATGACATATTATGGCTACAACTTGTAGATATTTAAATATTGTGGTCATAATGGCTACAAAATATGAAATCAAATGATTTGTAGCCATAACTGTAGGTTTGGCTTGCGCTGGGTTTGATAAAAACAGAGCAAGGGGTTATACTCTCCTTCCCCTTCTGCCGCCCGGTCTCCTTGTGGTGTCGGTTGGTATTGGGGTTACGTCTCCTATCTTCATTACCCTTAGGCCGCTCCTTGCTAGTACCCTGACCACTGCCTGTGCCCCTGGACCTGGCGTCTTCGCTCCGTGGCCACCGGGTGCCCTGACCATTATGTTTATGTTTGTTATGCCCTTCGACTTCAACTCAGCCGCTACCTTGTAGGCAGACTGCATGGCAGCATAGGGCGACCCTTCCTGCGAGTCGGCGTTTACCATCATACCTCCGCTGCCAACCGCGTAGGTCTCGGCGCCGCTCGGGTCTGTTGCAGTGACTATCGTGTCGTTCTTGGATGAGTATACATGAACTACGGCCCACCTTTCAGCCTTGGGCTTGATTACCTCCTGCGCCATGGCCTTTGCTTCGTAGGATTCAACCTGTTTTTCCTTCTTCCCCTCCTGGGCAGTGACCTGCTCTGTCTTTTTCGGCTTGGGGGTCTTCTTTCCTGCCATGATTATTCACTCTTTTTTGCCTCCTTCGCGGGGGCTGCAGGCGCGGCGGCTGCTGCTGGCGTTGCGGTTACAGTGGGCGCTGGGGCCTCAGCGGCCTCTGCCTTGACCACCTTCGCCGTCATCACGTCAATCGGCTTATAGTATGCTATGCCAGCTTCCTCCTGCACTCCGACTATGTAGCTGGGCTTGTTTACCTTCTTCCCGTTCACGGCTATAAAGCCGTGCACTGTGAGCTGCCTTGCCTGCTTCACCGTCTTGGCTAGGCCCTTTCTGAATACGACTGTCTGAAGCCTTCTTTCAAGCATTGAGTTTTCCTTGAGGTCGAGCAGGTCGTCGAGCGTTGCGCCCGGCTTTGCCAGACCAATTCGCTCGAGGCTCTTGAACATCGCCTCCTTTATGTTCTCCGCTCCCGCACTGTCCGAAAGTAGAAGTCTTGCATTTCTCCTTATTCTTCCTATCTCTGTCTGAGCCTTCCAGAGCTCCTTCATGTTCTTTAGTCCGTAGTGATCGATAAGTGCGTTTGATGACTTTATCCTCTCCAGGTCCCACATCTCCTTGGGCCTGTTGTGCTTCCTTCGGTTTCTCTTAGGCGCTCCCAATCACTCACTTCTTTGCTGCCGCGGCAGGCTTGGACTCGGTCTTTGCGGGGCCACCCTTGGTTGCGGGCCCTGCGCCGGTCGCCGGTGTGGCCTTCGACTTTTGGACTCCCACTGTGGCGCCGGTCCTTCCGGTCGACCTGGTGTGCTGTCCTCTGACCTTCTGGCCGTACTGGTGGCGGAATCCGCGCCACAGACCGTTCGCGATGTCGCGCGTTATGTCCTGGCGCACATTAAATACGAGATCGTTGCTGACGACATGGATGTTCTTTCCTGTTTCCATGTCCTTGTTCCTGTTGAGGTAGTACCAGGGTATGCCCACCGCAAGGGGGTCCTTTATCACTCCCTCCACCTGGTTTATTTGATCTTCACTGAGCGACCCTATGGTCGTCGCAGCCGTGATGCCGAGCTTTTCCTCTATCCTGAGTGCGAGAGCCCTCGACATGTTGTGGCCTATGCCCTTGACCTTTGCCAGAGCTCGAGGGATCGGAAGCGATCCGTCCATGTCCTTGCCGGCGACTCGCACTATGGATGCGGGGCCTTGCGGCTTCTTGGATGGCTCGTGCTTTGGTTCGCGTTTTGGTTCTGCCATGTAGGACAACCTGAACTTGAAAAATGCCTCTCGTCAAGACGAGAAAATAGCACTATCTATTTATCTTATGTGTATTTAAAGATGTTGCTGGCAGGCAGGGTTGTGGCAAATTCAGGTGGATACCTTGCAGCTTTCTTGCCCACAGCGGTTATTCCGGCCTTGTTATAATACGAGTATCTGGCGACGAGTGGCCGAGGGGGGACACGACAATATTAAAAGCTATGCTGCGTATATAAATCGGGTGTAATTATGAAGGATCCTATGGCGCATATGCGAGCCGCGTCTTGCAGTTGCAACTGCTGCATGTGGCACAACAGTCCCACGGTAAAGATAGTCCTTGCGGTCATATTCCTGGCTCTTGTAGTCAACCTTGCGGCGGCGGCGATCTGGGGACCAAGCGGATACCTGACTGCGGCGCTTTCCGGCTTTGTCGGGCTTATACTGCTGATAATGTTCATCGGGTGGCTCCTGAGCATCGCCTGCACATGCAGGGGAAGGCACTGGATACATGGCGCCGATGTTGATCCCTACGAGACGGCCCGGATGAGATATTCGAAGGGCGACATCTCCAAGAAGGAGTACGAGGAGATCGTAAGGACCCTGAAGAAGTAACGGTGCGTTGTTGGCAGAAGAGCAATATGCAGAGCTATTGGACAGAGCACTCTCCAAGCTTCCCAGCCTTTCGGCTGAAAAGTCGGACTTCGTGATCCCCAAGGCAGAGGTAATGAACGAGGGGGTAAAGACTATAATCAGGAACATGGCCCAGATAGCGGACAAGGCCAGGAGGAAGGAGGAGGAGATTGCCAGGTATGTCAGCAAGGAGCTCTCCGTGCCCGTTAACGTGTCGGAGCACCGCATGATCATAAACGGGAAGTTTAATCCTGATGACATCAACAGGAAGATAACGAGATACTTCGAACTCTATGTGATCTGCAAGGAGTGCAAGAAGCCCGACACGAAGTTGGAGGATGCAGAGAAGGGATTATACCTGGTATGCGAGGCCTGCGGTGCCAGGTACTGGACAAAGAGCTATTGATTGCATGGCATTTAGGAAACCGAACTATGACACACGGCGCGGATCTGCGCCAGAGACATCGACTAAGATGCCGCAGCCTGGCGAGCTGATAGGCAAGGTGGCCAGGATAGCTGGAGCAACGAAGTTCTTCGTGAAGTGCGCAGACAGCAACGAGAGGCTCTGCAGCATACCAGGAAGGCTGAGGAGGAGGTTCTGGATAAAGGAGAATGACATAGTCATTGTGAGGCCCTGGGTCGTCCAAAGTCATGAAAGGGGCGACATAATATGGAGGTACAGCGTCATGGACATCGGCAAGCTTAGGGACAGGAAGCTGCTGGACAATCTCTAATTTGGTTACATGAAGGGAAGGATTGCTCTGGTGCAGTTCCATTCCACAAACGACGATAGAATAAACCTGAAGAGGATGGTAGGTTTTGTAAAGAGGGAGAGAGGAAGGTCGGACCTGATAGTATTTCCAGAGTTGGCGATAAAGAGGGCTTTTTCTGCAGTGGAAGAGAAGGAGCTGCTGAAAGGTTTCGGAAAGCTCGCAAAAAAGAATAGGATAGACCTAGTACCTGGCTCGGTGCTTGTGAGGTCGAAAGGAAAAAGCTACAATAGGAGCTATTACATTGACAAAAGTGGCAGAGTATTGGCTAAATACGATAAGAACAGTCCTTGGAAATCAGAGGGCATAACAAGAGGCAACGGCCCGAAGGCCTTCAAAACCAGTTTCGGGAGGACTACCTTGATAATATGCTGGGATCTTGCAAGCCCTGTGGTTGCTTCCAAGCTTGCGAAGCTGAATCTCGACCTCATAATCTGCCCCAGCTTGTGGTGGAAGGGAAGCGAATCGGGATTCGGGGCCGATTTTACAGGAGAGATGATAGACTCATTCTGCCTTGCGCTCGCCTATGCGTGTAGAGCTGCTGTCGCCTATGCGAACGCTGCCGGAAAGTTGAGGCTTAGCCACTTTTCGGATTGGTCTGCGGGGCACTCGCAGGTGGTGGCGCCCTTCAGAAATAGGATTTGCAAAACGAAGAGGAGAGAAGAGTCGGTAATACGTTGCGTTCTTGACTCGACTTTGCTTGTTCTGGCCAGAAGATACTTCGGTTGATTCCTGCTTTTAAACTGTTACAGAAGGTTTATAGGTTTTTGACCTTCATTGATTCTATGGCCGCAATTTGGCAGGGAAAGACTGGTTTCTCATTGATTACCAAAAACTTGTTGGCCTACTCGGCAGCGCATTTGCTGGTGGACGGAGCCTGTGCGGCTCTGGTCTTTAGTTTATTCTCGCTTTCTTTTGTCTCTGCAGGGGCTTTTCTCACTTTAGTTCTTTTATACGATATACTTGCATTCGGAACCCAGCCCTTTTTTGGTCTGTTGATCGATAGGTTGCGTTTGCCGGTTATTTTTGCATCTGGCGGCGCAGCTCTTGTTGTTTTGGCCATCCCATTGGGGCTTATACTCCATCTTCCGTTTTGCGCAATCGTTATTGCGGGAGTTGGGAATGCCCTCTTCCACCTGGGCGGCGGCTCTATTGCATTCAATCTTAGCCCCAGGAAGGCTACAATGCCGGGACTGTTTGTTGCTCCGGGTACGATAGGTCTCTTTCTTGGTACTTTGGCAGGAAAAACCGCTACGGTATTTACCTGGTATCTCGGGCTTGCATTATTGCTGGTGGCCGTGCTTATTCTCTTCATGAAGGCGCCCCGGATTAACTATACTCTGCGTAAAAAGCAGGTGAAGATGGACACTTTTGATCTCGTTCTTGTATTTGTTCTTGCAGTGATTGTGATCCGCTCGCTCATGGGGGTAGCGTTGAGCTTTGGCTGGAAATCGAATCTCATCCTCCTTACGGCGCTAACGGTAGGGATCTTTTTGGGGAAGGCCGTTGGTGGGGTACTGGCGGATAGATATGGCTGGAGGAAGATCACCGTAGGCACCCTAATCATTTCCGCTCCGCTGGTATCGTTTTTTGGTGCTGTCCCCCTGCTCGCAATTGTAGGAATGTTTCTGTTTAACATGACGATGCCGGTCACGTTGACGGCACTGGCAAACCTGTTTACGGGAAGGCCGGCATTCGCATTTGGGCTGAATTGTATTGCCCTGATAGGGGGGGCTCTGGTCGTGTTTGGTGGGATTGCCATCTTTAGCAATTCGGTACTGTCGTTTGCAACCATCCTGTTTTCGGCATTGGTGCTCTTTGTAGGTTTGGGCAAAGGAAGCAGGATATTGCTATAGCCCAATTAGAAGAAGAATGAATAGGCCCAAGAAGGCGCTTACGACGTTCGCCACTATGGAGATGACGAAAGATTTTGGGTATTTGAGATCAAATAGGTGTTTTATGAGTATTCCTTCCAGTATGACGACCACCAGTTCGATCAACAGTAGATTTGCGCCGAGATAGGAAGCAACAGTGGCTAAAGGCCAGGTAAACAGATTGATGAGGAATTCGTAAAGTAGAACCTTCCTTATGTCTTTTCTGATGAACGCCCAGACAACCAAGAATTCTAGTATAACAGTGATTACGAAAGCAAAAATTAGCGGAACAATTCCCGAGCTCAGGTATGGAGAGATGGGAACGGCTATTACATCGGCATGGGCCAGAGGCACCAAAAGTGACAGGGAGATTAGGGTTGCAATCGTTAGTGCGGTTTTATTTAGCATTTTTTCTCCTCTTTGGCCTTCCACGCTTATGCAGTATATAGATTATTGCCACGAGCGCTATTATCGAGATAACGATGGCTGCGGTTATGCTTAACAGATTTGATAGCCCATAGCTTGGGCCAGGCGGACTGGGATGCGGAGAGGGATAGGGCAGTAGGTCAGCATAAACGTTCGGGATTGCCAATCCTAATGCAAATGTTGCTATCAGAAGAGCCGCCAGGGCCGTTCTTGCCCGTATTTGTTTTGATGCCCACCAGGCCATCCATTTCACTTTTAAACCATAAAACCTCTAAATTTATAAAGCCATACGGAAAGGTTTAAATGAATCAAAACAACAGGTATTTCGCTGATACTCATGGCTGATGACTTCAAGGAGCTAAGGGAGCGCATGATCAAGGAGACCAAGGGCGACATAAAGGAAGCCTACGGCAATGAGGAGTACATACTAATTCAGGCGATAAACGCCTTCAATGAGAGTTCCAGGAGCTACAACCTGATGTATGAGCGGCTCGCGGAGTGGTTCGGCATCTACTTCCCTGAGGTGAGGGTAGGAAGCCCGGCTGTCCTGGCAGAGCTCGCCATATCGATGTGCTCGGGCAAGGAGGTTGACAAAGCAGCCATTGAAAAGATAATAGACGACCCGGACAAGGCCGCTAGCATCTATAGTAAGGCTATGGAGACCATGGGGAGGAAGCCGGAGGGCGATGAGAAGGAGGCGGTAGCCGCGTTCGCCAATCTGTCCAAGGAGATGGGGAGAGGGATACAGGGGCTTGACGCCTACATAAAATTGGCGGCCGGCCGGATTATGCCCAACGTCACATTTCTCACTGATGACAAGATCGCTGCTGAGCTGCTCGCCAAGGCGGGCTCCCTCGAGAGGCTGGCCATGATGCCTGCCAGCACGATCCAGCTGCTCGGCGCCGAGAAGGCGCTCTTCAAGCACATCAAGTTCGGCAGCAAGCCCCCAAAGTACGGGATAATATTCAAGCTTCCTGCGGTTACCAACGCCCAGCGTGAGAAGAAGGGCATGGTAGCCCGTGCCTATGCGACCAAGATATGCATAGCCCTCAAGGCGGACTACATGACCAAGAAGTTCATAGCTGACAAGTTGAAGGAAACACTCGACGGCAACATCGAGAAGATAACCCAGAAGGTGGTTGCGCCAAAGCACTATCAGACCTTCAATGATAGGGGTAGAAGACCTGGCGGCTTCAGGCCGCAGAGGGGTGGAGGCTTCGGCGGACGGAAAGGAGGGAGACCAGGAGGGCAAAGGGGCAACCGAAGAGACAAACCAAGGAGCGGAGGCGGAGGAAGTCCACCACCGCAGCCATCCTGGGATTAGGGCCTAAGGAAACTCTTAAATAGCATTAAGAGCTAACCATATTGAATCATCTTAATCTAGTGTTTTGCATGAATGAGAGGTATGATGTTATCGTCGCAGGTGCTGGGCTAGCCGGCAACCTTGCCGCAGGAATGGCAGCCAAGGGAGGTGCCAGCGTTGTCCTGCTGGACAGGAACAAGGAGGAAGAGGTAGGAAAGAAGACTAATTGGGGCTGGGTCTGCGGTGACGCTGTCGCCAACGACCACCTGAAGTTCGTCCACGCCAAGCTGGGCGTCAAGTTTGACAAGCCCGAATTGGATCACAAGGTCGATGGAGTCATAGCAATGTCGCCCGACATGAAGTCCAGGTTCCCATTCGACGGGGAAGGCTACATGCTCGACAGGCCTCTCTTCGAGGCGAAGCTGCTCAAGTATGCCAAGGGCTGCGGTGCTGAATACCATTCAGAGTTCGCGGTGGAGGGTCCCATAATCGAAAATAACACGGTCGTTGGAATATTTGGAAAGGATAAAGAGAAGAAGAGCGTCGAGATACGCGCCAAGATCGTCATCGACTGCCTCGGAGTTGCGACAAACCTGAGGAGGAAGCTCCCTGAGAATGCCTACGTGGACAGGGAGGTCGACATAGCCGACGTGGAATCCACAGGAAGGTACATTTACGAAGTCGATTTGGACCATGTTGACATGGACTGGTATGACGAGAAGAATGCGCTTATACATTTGAATCAGAGCATCGCCCCCGGCGGATACGGATGGGTCTTTCCAAAGTCCAACAACAAGGTGAACATAGGGATAGGAATCCAGAAGGAGGCCTTAGACATAAGGAACGCCAAGCTGGGGAAGAAGGATACGCTCCACACGCTCATGGACGAGTATGTGAAGATGAATCCGGTGATCAAGAACCTTAGGCTTTATGACGCTCATAAGAATGGAAAGGGCTACTGGTCTGTCGCTGTGAGGAGGCAGCTGGATAGCCTGGTGTTCAACGGCTACATGGGTGCAGGGGACAGCATGGCGATGCCGAATCCCATCAGTGCAGGGGGCATAGGTCCGGCGCTCGTTGCAGGGATACTTGCTGGAGAAAATGCGGCAAGGGCAGTGCAGGCAGGCGACTTCACAGCGAAGGGACTCTGGCAGTACAACCTGGACTACAACGACCTCTACGGAAAAAAGACCGCAGGGCTTGAGGTCTTCAGAACCTATTTGCAGTCGCTCAACAACGACCTGATCAACTATGGGATGAAGAACTTCCTCACCAGCAAGGAGGCCGTCGACCTGGGGTACGGAAGGGTCACGCAGCTCAGTATTGCTTCGAAGTTCAAGATGATACTAAAGGGCGCAACCAACATAAGCGCCTTCGCCAACCTAATCTATGTTGTAAAGAGCATGGAAGCGCTTGGCGAGATATATAACAGGTACCCGAAGAGCCCAGAGGGCTTCGTGGAGTGGAGGAAGATCGTCAGTGACAAGATGGCAGAGGCCCAGGCGAGATTCAAGCCTAATCCAATTTAATGGTTGATATGATGCAAGAAGAATACACCAAGTTCGAAAAGGCCAGAATCATAGGGGCACGCGCGCTCCAGCTCGCCTACGGCGCGCCTCCGTTGGTCAAGGTTCCTGCGGACATGGTAAACCCCATAGACCTCGCCGAGCTTGAGTTCGAGAAGAAGGTTATCCCGATAACCATACTTTCCTAAACCACTTTTCGGATATCGGATAATTAGGCCCTAGGCGCAGCCGTATGTAGTATCCTGAATTAACTTCCTCTCTGTAAATTGTTTTCATCATTTCACCTTTTAATTCTTGTGCAATTTCGCCTCATACGCAAGTGCAGGAGTCGTATCGATACTGAGGTGCGGCATATTGTTGTAACATGCGACAACCTTGTCAAGATTCGACTCAAAATGACGATATAATTTGTCTGTTGTACCGAACCAACGTTCGATTTTCCCATTACTCTGCGGTCGTTTTACCGCAGCCATTATGTGTTCAATTCCCATCTCCTTTAACGTCGCAGTAAATCGATAATTGTGTTCCTTGTCCACACAGAATTGTGTACCGTGATCGGTCATGATCTGTTTCGGTAGGCCGTAACGTTTCACTGCTCTTCTGAGAACTAATAGCGCGTTATCTGTCGTCGCATTTGGGAACTTCCCGTATCCGACTATGAACCTGGACGCGTCGTCTATGTAGGAGATTATCTGTTCTCCTTGTTCGGTTTCCGTGTAGTCTGTATGCCACAGACTGTTACTGTTGTACCTTTCGTACCGGACCCACTTCTTTCGTCGTATTTTCTTCTCTGACGGGGTTGTCAGTCCTGCGTCGGTAAGTATCCTCTGTATCCTGTTGTGCGGTATGCGAGGAATTCCGAGGATCTGGTGATACTTCTCCATCTTGACTGCACCAAGAGGCATTCTGTTATGTAATTCTAAGACCATTTTCCTCTCGTTTTCATCGATAGGATTCGACGGTCTTCCGCTGATACCGACCCTAATCTTATAGAGGGGTGTTTTACCGTACTTTTTCATCAGAATCCGCACGTATCTGGGTGTTATTCCCTGTTGTCTTGAAATGTGGTACACTGAAAATTCTCCTCTCTTCATCTCCCTGATAATCCATCGTAATTGACGCTTGTTCAGTTTCCTCATGACTTCTCTATTCCCGAGAGACGTTAAATATTTTGACGAGAGGAACATATTTCGGGATTCTACATAGGCGCAGCCGTAGAAAAAGTCTATATATTTGAAGCTGCGTGCAATTAATGGGGGGATTTGATAGCTGTACAGGTAGCTAAGGTGGCAAAGTGGGAGCGGGCAACAGGGCTAGAGACCGCTGCGGAGAACTCCCTAAGGGTCATAAACAGTCAGATTGAACGGCGCTTCATACCCACCATAAGAGGTTTCCTAGAGACGCTTAGTGAGAAGTCCGCCGGCCTGGCGGTGGCTGGCGACGTGATCGTTACTATTCCGAGGGAGAGAAACGCGCTTCTCCGCACGGGCGACTACTATCAGGATATGGATACCACAATGCAAGCTGCCGCTTGGGTCGAGAATTTTGATCGTTTGGTGACGGCCTTTAAGGTTGGCATAGGATCGGTAGTGAGCGAAATGTATGTGGATTTCGCAGGGAACGGCCAGCCGGAACCCGGAGCCATCAAGGCCTTCAATAAAAGGGTGACACCCTTCAAGATCAAGAGCATACAGCAGGTAAATGCACTTGCGAAAATGTTCGCCAAAAGTAATGAGTCCATTGGCAAGTTGCCCAAACAGTCGGTAAAGACAAAGGCGGAATCCTACTTGGAGCTGCTGGGGGTTGTTGAGAACCTAGGTAAGGAAATTAGGAAAGGTGCAGATGCCATTGGGATTGAACTCCATGATGGCCATGAGGAGGAGCAATTGCAGACGGCAGAGGCCTAGAATCCGGTTTTTACTAGGACGCCCTTCTGGTTGTATATTTTTGCCGTTCTCCTTCCAAATATTCCCTTCCTTATCAGAGGATTTAGTATTCGTCTGCCTTCATTGATGTCATTCCCAGTTATCAGGTCGTTGAAAGCGGGCATAAGTATTAGTTTTGTCTTCTTTCCAGGATTGTCGTATAACTTTGTGGCCTCCCTGTATTTTACGTCTAGCACGGCCCAGACCTTTTCAAGGTTTCCGCCCTCCTCGTAGGGCGCGCTCATAGCAGCGGGGTGATCATGGCCGGCGATTATGTAGTCGTTTTGCATCAGCTCCTCACTGGGCAACGCGTTGCCGTGGATTAACCCTACCTTTCCAATTGTGAACTCCTTGACTTTCACCACTCCCTCTATTTCACCGAGGCCAGCGTCGTGATTCCCCTGCACCAAAATCACCTCGTAGCCGGAGAACCTCTTAAAGAATTGGTTGATTATCCGCATCTCCGTCGAGTCCGGCCGTATTATCGAGTCCTTCACGTCTCCCAGTATCACCAGGCCCTTTGCCCTGTGCAGCTTCAGGAGCGTCAGGATGCGCTCTGCCATGAGATCTGTTGTGCCATACACCCTGATGCCCTTCCCCGCCAGCTTGAGCTCCCTCCCGATGTGGAGGTCTCCAACAACCACGTAGCGCTTTGCCTTTCCTTTCACTATCGCCGCAGGTTCGTCATAGGCAAAGGTTATGTTCTTCAGTCATATCACCCTATTGCTTCGGGTTTGAGCCGGCACTTAGGCATATTGATTTGGCGGCCTTCTATTTTAAAGTATTTGTGACTGCTAATTAGATCTGATGCCACGTCCTATTGGTCGGTACAAGATGCTTTGCATTCTTGTGCTCTTTGCGGTAACGGTTTATCTGGTCCTAAGCGTTTACAATGCGAGCGGAGTCGGGTGGGACTTCCTGTCCAGGTATCTGAACGGAAGGACCCTGGCGAACGGTTACTTCTATACCCATCTCGGGGTGTTGGGCAACAAGGTGCCCCTAAATGTTGACATTGCCGGCGTCAACCGCGCCTCCAACGTCACTCCGGCGCTTACGGTAGGCAAGACCATCTATTTTGACCAGGTGTGGGAACACCTATCTTCTGCAATCATGGCGCTGTTCGTGATTGGCTTCGGGGCCAATGCCCTCTCTACCTATCTGGTATTCCTGATCGTTCTGCTCTTCGCCGCATCCTATGTCGCGGCTGAGAAGATCAGTGTGGACCCGCTTGTGCTTACATCGCTGATGGTAGGCCCCTACGTGGTTATGATAACCATATTTTACAACGGCGCCGAGATACTCGCCCTGGGCTTCGCCCTGCTGTTCGTAGGGTATTCGGTCTGCAGGAGGTATGCGGCGGGCGCCTATCTTGGGCTGCTGGGGCTTGCAAGGTATGATGCCCTTATAGTCGCGCCGTTGGCGCTCCTGGTGGGCGACAGAAAGAAGGTCCTTGAGACTATCGTGGTTGCGGCGGTCGTCACCCTCCCCTGGCTTGTCTTCAATTTGGCGCTCTTCGGAAATCCTTTGCAGGGCTATTTCACCGACTTGGCGGAGGCTCAGCCGCAGCACCTGGGCCCTGTGGCGTTCCTCGCAATGGTGAAGTCAATAGTATGGTATCCGCTGATCCTCTTGGCCATCGCCGGGGCTGTGCTTGCATATCTCAACCGGAAAGAGGTAGGGAAGAGCAGCAGGAGGCTTTCCAGAACGCTAAAGAGTGTTCTTAGAGGTCAGAGGGCCAGGGTCCTGCTCGTGCTGCTAGTCTTCTCGTTGATCGGCTTCTCCTTTACCTACAATAATGCGCAGGGAGCAATAAGGCTGGGCTATCTTGTTTATCTTTCCGTGGCTCTGATTGCCGCAGTTGCGTTGAGCATGCTTGAGGGGCGGCTGGTGAAAAATGCCAGAAGGAAGGAGGCACGTGTGATACCATATATGGTGTTCATCGTGAGCCTTGTGCTCCTGCTGGGCGTGTATTCCGGATGGTCGGCGATTCATTTCAATGTACTAGGAAGTCTCGGCTTCAGGTATCCGGCGTTCGCCGGGGCGGTGGCGGCTCTTCAGAGCCAGGGATTGGCGAACTGCAGCGTCGTTTCGAATGCGTGGCCCTACCTGAACTTCTATAATGTTACCACCTATTCGCCCTACCTCTGCAATGCGACGGTAGAGAGAATGCCCATAGTGGAGTTCGGAAGCGGAGTTGGGGTCTCAAACTACTGCAAAGGTTCCATATACAACTTGACCAACATCTCCAGGCAGTTCACCTACCCGAACTTTTCCATATATCTGCCTACAAACTATATCTGCCGATGACCCGTTTGACCCTTTTGTGTGCTGGTTAAATGCCGAGCGTGCCGTCTAGCTTGGCTTTCCTGTAGAGACCTATCAGCTTCCGCCTCTGGCCGGTGTTCTTGAGCAGGAAGTGGTAGAAGTCCATGGCGTATATGCTTCCCTTGGAACGATTTCTGGTGACGTACCGTAAACCGCACCTCTTTACCAGCTTCAGCCCGTCTCTTGTGTAGGCGTTGGTGCAGTAGTTCTGAAATAGCACCCCTCTTTTTGCCATTGCTTCGATCGCGTCGTAAAACGAGTTATAAAGTATCTTTATCGCTTTGCCGTCCCTAAGCTCGGGAACGAGAAGCCGCTCTATCGAATATAGGTTGTAGGTACCTGGCCTGGAGAGGCTGTGTATCTGATCTGCCTTTATGTGACCGTCGACGAGTCTTCCTTTGAGGATTTCGGCATACATCCCCTGCGTGGGGGCGACGAAATGCCAGTAGCCGGCTATGCTGCCTTCTTTGTCTATCAGGTACCTGATAGAGAGGGGGCTTTTCTTCAGCACCTTCCTCCAATGTCCAGCGTCGCCTTCGTCTATCTTTAAGAGTCCTTTCGTATCGGAATAGTCAAGGCGCATAGCTTCCTCTATCAGGGAGCGCATGCTCTTCCTTTCAAGCATTTGTTTTAGCGTTATTACCCTAGGGTCCTTTTTGTTGTACATCCAATCTACTGAACAAAATTCGCCGGGGTAGGGATCTTAGCTTATGGTTAATAGCTGAGACTATATCCCCGCATATACCATGCTATACTGACGATAAATATAGACTTTTCGTTTCGAAAGGTGCAATCCACCAACTTATCCAACTATACCTACCTGTGCTTAATTATTGTAAATCAAAAGGCATTTTAGAATGCTAAGTGTCTATTAATAACTTTGTATAGCAATGCTACCTAGAGGTTATAGAATGGCTGGAGGTAAATCTGGAAGTACTATGATGATAGCAGGAGCAGCGGTAGTTATGGTAATAATTATCGTTGTCGCAGCCGTATTGCTTATGGGCAAGGGCAGCGTACCGCAGTCGACTACGACTGCAACAACTACGGCAGTAGTTCCAACAGTGGCTAGTACATCTACTGTCGCTACAAGCATTATTACAACTACGGCTACGCAGTCGGGCGGTATTGACTTCGCATCCTGGCAAGGCAAGAACCTATCGATTAGCACATTCAGCCAAGATCTTGGCCAAGCGACGTTCGCAAAGCTGGCTACGGTGAATGCCACTTATGACTTTAATACTTCGATCGCCGAGGGCGCTAATACCACAAAACTGAATGGGGTATTAACTCAGGAGCTCTACCAGAACAGCTCAAGGACGGCTACGAATCTGACCTACTCTGGTTATAAGATACAGACTGTGAGCATCTACAATGCATCTTCGCGCAAGTCGTATACGTGCAGCAGCATTGGCGGTTCTTACGCCTGCTATGCGTCAACTCTCAATGAGAGCATAAGCAATGGCAATAGCGCCATAAACTATGTGATCAGCAAGGGAGGTACAAACACAACGGTGACGGGTTACTTCAGCAACATACAGGTATCCAGCAGCAGCATCAGTGGGCAGTCATGCACACTGATAACCGGTGACTTATATGCCGACGTGGTATCCGCGAAAGGCGCTTATGTGTTGAGCGGAACGCTAAGTGCTTGCGTATCAACCCAGACCAACCTGTCACTGAGGACTAGCTTGGGAGGCACCACCAAGTTGACATCCAATGGTTCAACTAAGAGTGGAAGCTTCAATTATACCGAAACCTGGGTAAAGAGCGGTCCTGCACCAACAGCCCAAATAACAGCACTACCTGGCCCGGTAACGGCAACATAAGCCCTCTGGATTTGAGCAGATTCGTTTGAATCTGCTGTTTTTCATTTAGAACCTTAGCGTAGCTTAGAAAATTCGCCGGGGTAGGGATTTGAACCCTAAATTCCCGAGGGAAACCGGTTGCCTTGTTTGCATCACAGATCAGCTCTCGAGATGCAAATCTCGAGACCGGCGCGTTACCGGATTCCGCCACCCCGGCAGGTAATCAGTAGGCATAGGTTTTGCAAGGATTTAAGGCTTGCTGAAGGCGCATAGAAAGCAATATAACCCTTAAATCCAATTTAGCTATGAGGAATATGGGGATTCGAATAAAGGACAGTTATTATCTAAGGCTTGCAACCGCAGCCATATTCATATTCCTCTCCATGGCCGGTGTTGCTTTTGCCATATACATTATGCTAGTGTCAAGCAGCATCTACGTATACTTCTTCGGTATCTTTCTGCTTGCGCTCGCTGTAATTGCAGGCTTCTTCAATACGATATCTGCTTATTTCTACTACCGGTCGTTCTTCTATGATGGCTATCTGGCAAGGATCACTGCCGGGCTGAAACCCCTTAGGAGGTTCCCTACGGTAGCAGTGGGGGTGCCGGTGAAGAATGAGGACCTTAAGATAGTGGAGAAGACGCTCCTGCGTCTTAAGGAAATGAACTACCCAAAGGGCAAGATGAAGATCTACCTGCTTGATGACTCCACCGATCAGGAGACAAGCTCAGAGCTCAAGGCCTTCTGCAAGAAAAGCGGTTTGGCCTACCTGCAGAGGGTCTCAAGAACGGGGTTCAAGGCAGGCAACCTCAACAACATGCTCAATCATTCCAAAGAGGAGTTCGTTGCGGTCTTCGACTATGACGAGTACCTCACCAACAAGAACTTCCTGATGGACATTATGCCCTACTTCCAGGATGAGAAGGTTGGTTACGTACAAACCGAGAAGAGCAGCTTCAAAGGAAACCTGCTTTCCGACTCGGTCAACCTCTTTGACGCCTTCTTCTTCAAATTCATACAACCTGCCAGGGCTTTCAGCAATACTGCCATATTCTCCGGATCCTGCGGCGTGATCAGGCGCAAGGTTCTGGACGAGATAGGTGGCTTCCCTGAGTATATAATAGAGGATACCTTCTTCAGCTTCATGTCCGACATGCGCAACTACAAGGGCCTCTACATCCCGAAGGTCTATGCCTATGGTAAACCGGTCTTGACTTTCAGCTCTTTGATAAAACAGCAATGGAGGTACAACTACGGCGACACCCAGTTCCTCATGTTCTTCGTGGGCAACAGGGGAGTCAAGAAGAAGCTGTCGGCCCAGGTCACCGCCGAGTACATAAGCCACGGCTTCGGGCTGAACTACCTGTCCGTTATGCTTATACTATTCACCATAACCTCTGTGATGATAGTTTTCTCCAACCTTCCCTTCTTCCACGTTGGCATACTTAAGTTCGTCTCGAGCGCCAACAACAACTTGATAGGGCTGGAGCTCTTCGGTATGGCCGCTTTTGCAATCTCCTTCTTCACCCCTTCCATACTGACCAAGGTCTACTTCAACAGCTTCCGGAAGGGCTTCATGATATTCGTGCTCAACTTCTCGCTCGCAGTTGTCAGGACCAAGGCGGCTGCGGCCGCGTTGCTCAAGATAAACCCGACCACCCAGTGGAGCAGGATCAGGAAGGGAAGTAAATTCGACCTGGGATACGCGCTCTATAAGACAAAGTACGAGATAGCTCTTGCCGTGGGATTGTTCGCCTTCAGCGTTTTGGCCGTGCTGTCCAGCAACCTGGAGGGGGCCCTTTGGCTTGTCTTCTATGGGATGCTCTACCTCTGCGCCACTTTGATGGTATTCAGATATGGATGATTGTATGATCTACCTAAAGCTACACCCGACGGATAACGGTCACATGGTCGCCATGTGCGACTCGGTTCTGATAGACAAGGTGCTGACAGAGGGAGAGATCGAGCTCAACATCAAGGACTACTCAGAGTTCTACAAGGGCCAGCTGCTGAGCAAGGATGCGGTGCTTGAGATGGTGAAAAAGGAGGACGTCTACTCGGCTAACATAGTCGGGAAGGAAGCGGTGAAGGTTGCGCTCAAGAAGGGTATAATAGAGAAGGGCCATGTTAAGAAGATTAACAAGATTCCCTATGCAAACGCCTTCAGGGTCAAGTAGTCTCTTTTTTCAGTCGTAGTATCGCCCTGGCGATGTCACCTTCTTCCGCCTGCAGCGCCTTGACTATTTTTTCCTTGTCACTTATCCCTGTGCTAGCTGCCACGGTGTCAATGTCGTCCGCAGTTATCTCTACAACTACAGGAGACTGCTGCTCGCTGACCTCGCCGCTTATCTGGAAGGAGGTTGTGCCCTGGGCTTCAATCATGGTTACCTGGGGGCTCGTTATCACGATGTTCTTGCCTTCGGACTCGATTGTGACTTTGCTGGCTGGGATCTCTGTCGATTTTATTCCCATCTTGGCCATCATGTTCCGCATGGTCCTTGGGTCGATGTTTGGCATCATAGGATTACCATTAGTTAATTGCTCTAATCGTATTTATCTGTAACTGTAGTGACCTGAGAACATTCTATAAGCTGGTTCACCAGTACTGTCGCATAGGATCCTGACGGCAGGGAGAAGCTTAGTTCGAGCTCTCCTTCTGCTT
This sequence comes from uncultured Microcaldota archaeon, assembly GCA_963760035.1. Classification (GTDB taxonomy): domain Archaea; phylum Micrarchaeota; class Micrarchaeia; order Micrarchaeales; family Micrarchaeaceae; genus JAJYUY01. Next base: position 61,124 of record CAVXBR010000027.1, read on the forward strand.
TTCTGACCGAAAGGTCCTTGTAGGGGGCAAAGAGTACTCTTTTTGTGCCTTTACAGCTCAGCTCGCTGATGCCCTTTGCCCTGAACGATTCCAAGGTAAGTCCCAATCTTTCGAGCTCCTCTTTCTCGAACTCTGTAGTCTCATTTGTCTCGTATCCGATTATGTTGCCTACCATGAAGCCTTTCTTTTCACCTTTCTCATGTTTCCAGGTATCCGACAGGTTGTAAAATCTGGCTTCATCAGGAGCACAGATAACATCACCTGAAAGAGGGCTTAGATGGCCCTCGGTTATCATCTTTTCCAGCTGGTTGTTGAATATCATCGCCTCTACCGAGTGGACGAACATCAGGTTTATTGACCGCGGCAGCTTCTTTATCGCATTCGCGTAGTTGCGCTCGTATTTTGAGAGATAGTCGAGTATCGTCCGTTCGTACTTGAGGTATGTTGGAAAGTAATCTAGCGCCTCTGTGAAGTCATGGTCTCCTGCCAATCGCTTTCTAGCCTCTATCGCCTCCGGGTTCACTTCTCCAGAAGTATCGGTCAGAAACTTCATTGCAGCCCCTTCAAAGTCGCCCTTCAGGATTGCAAGACCAACATCGACATTATTCTTTCGCGATCCGAATCTCTGCTCGCCGAAATAGTTGGGAAAGACTCCATTGAGTTCCATTATGTTCTGATCGACATTATTTGCACCTGCGACATTTCTCACTTTGATGGTGAAGTGGTTTCCCGCAAGCATTCCCATCTCTACCTTCTCGTCGCTCTTCCAGGCCCCGTTTATCTTCAGGTCTTTTATTCTTACCTGCCTCAGCTGCTCCAGCTCCGCCCCGAACAGGCTGCAGAGCTGCGTCGATTGCGATATCCTGTCTTTCGTACCTGCGAAGCCTGCCGACTTTATGCCTCGATGGGTCGACTTCGCGACCATCTTCAGCGCATGCGCTGTGTTCCAGTTTGTCTTCTGAAGTACAAAGACCGTAAATTTGCCGTCGTTAGCCGGCATGCCTAACTGTTCGGCTGAGTATTCGGTATCAAGCTTCAGGATTGTGCCGTTCTGGGTTATCTCCTCTACCCTGAAGTCCTCGGGAAACTGCTTTATCGAGCCCGTTGCTCTAATTCCTTTGGAAAGCCTCAACATGCTGCGCACTCAGAGAGTATATTCGGTTCCTATCCTAGGTATTATCGCCCTGTACTTCTTGGACAGGTCCTCTGCGAACTCGGCAAGCTTGTTTGGCTCTCCGTGAACCACAAGGACCGTTTTGAGCCCCTTTATCCTGCTGACGAAGGTGTCGAGCTGCCTCCTGTCGGCGTGGGCCGAGAGGTGGTAGGTCTCTATCTTTAGTGTCACTTTTATCTTCTTGCCCTCTACTTCTATCTCCTTTGCCCCATCCTGCAGCTGCCTTCCAGGAGTGCCTGCTCCCTGGTATCCTACAAGTATCATCTTGTTGGCATTGTTTGTTCCCAGCTTTGACAGGTAGTATATCACCGGACCGCCGCTGAGCATGCCCCCTGTGGTTACGATTATGCAGCTCTCCTTGCTTGCGGCCACCTTTACCCTCTCTGTCTTGCTCTCTATTGGGAAGAAGTTTGGGCTCCTGAACGGGTCGTAGTCGCTCATCAGTATCCTCTTCTGTAGCTCCTCCCTGCAGTAGATGACGTTGTGCCTGTAGATCCTGTTGGCTTTGTTTATCATTCCGTCGACGTAGATCTTGACCTTCGGGATTATCCCAGAATTCATGTAGTCGTCCAGCAGGAAGAGCACCTCCTGGGCCCTTCCGACGGCGAACGATGGAATTATCACCTTGCCGCCCTGCCTAATAGTCTCCTTTATGCTGACCAGCGCCTTCTTGACCACCTCGTTCTCGTTGGGGAAGACGTCCTTCCTCGCTCCGTAGGTCGATTCGGTTATCAGGGTGTCGGCATTGAGGTTCCTCATGTCAGCGCCCTCGAGCAGCCTCGTCTTCGCTAGGTTTACGTCACCGGCGTAGATGAGCCTGTTCTTCCCGTCGTCCACCGTTATCATCGACGCGCCCACTATGTGACCCGAAGGTGAAAATGATACGGTGAAGTCCTTTATCTTGGTCTTCTCCTTGAACTCCACTATCTTGTAACTCTTCTGCATTCTTGACAGGCCATCCTTCGTGATCGACTTGGGATCAGAGATCCTCATGTAGTCGCTTATCAGTACGTTTGTAAGCTCGAATGTGGGCTTCGTTGCGTAGATCTTGCCCTTGTATCCCATGCTGTAAAGGTGCGGCAGGTATCCTACGTGGTCCATGTGCGCGTGGGACACGAATATCGCGTCCACCTTGTCGAGTACCTGCTTTGTTATCTGCGGGTGCTCTACAACCTTTCCTAATTTCACTCCTGCATCGAGGAGTATGTTGCTATTTCCTGAGCTTATAAGTATGCAGCTTCTGCCTACCTCTTCAGCTCCTCCGTAAAATGTTACTTTCATTCTAAACACTTTTTTTCTATTTTTTTTTTGTTTTGTTTTTCTTGTTTTCTTTTCTTTCTTTGTTTTTCTCTGCGTTTGGTTGATAATTTGCCTTCCTTAGGGAAAGCCATCCATCCACCACTTACTCATGAGATGGGTGTTCTTTTATTACTTCCTGGCCTTAGAAACAGGTAACTCTCCACTCTCACTTATCCTTCTTCTTTATGACGGCGATGTCTTCCAAGTTAATCTCTTCGTCGCGCGGCTGCGGCCTTGGCCTGTCCTCCCTTCTCATGGGCTTCCTTTCCGGCAGCGGCCTCTTGGTTATCCCGAGCTTCTTCCTGAGGTCGGTATACATCATGTCGAGCTTCCCGTCTATCTCGACTATCTTCGGCTCCAGCTCGGCCAGTTTGGTCTTGCACTCCTCTATGTCGCCCTTTACCAGGCCCAGCTTTCTCTCCATCCTCACGGCGACCGATAGCGCGCCCAGCTCCTGGTTTATCTCGCTGATCTCTCTTATCATCTCCTTCTCCTTCTGGAGCGAGCCTGCCTCTGTCGATATCCTGAACTCCAGCCTGTTCTTCAGCCTCCTGAGATAATTGTAACGCTTGGCCTGCTCGCCGTCCTTGTCCTTCTCCTTGTTTATCGTAACAAGGTGCTGCAGCGCTGCGAGCTCCTCTTCCTTATAGCCCAGCCTCCTCCTTGACTCCTTGATCTTGGCTATTATCTTGGACCTCTCCTTCCTCATGTTGTCTATGTCGTCCTTGATCTTCGCTGCCTCCGGGCTCTGGGATCCCTTTATCAGGTCGTTGAGTGATGGTCGCTCTTCCATTCCTGGCCTGGTGTGGTTGTAGGTCCTTGGCATTGCTGGCGCTGGTTGCGTTGGTGCCTTAGTATTAGGGTTCACTTCTGCCGTGTTCTTTTGTTTCTGTTCTTCCGTTCCGTTTTCCAGTCAATCCCCTTAAGTAAGAGTCAATTATCAAGTATTCTCTTGTATGCCTCTAAAAGCCTGTCGGTTGTATTTTCTAAGGAATATAACCTAGCTGTGTTTGACATATCCTTATAGGAGGAGGTATTATTTATAACCTTCCTTATTTTGCGCGCACAGTCGTAGTGGTCGTTCGGCCTGAACTTCTCCCCGTTTCTGCCAGGGGTTATGAGCTCCTTCAGCGCCAGGAAGTCAGCCCCTATGACGGGCTTGCCGCAGGCCATGGCCTCCAGCGCCACCATCCCCTGGGTCTCGAACTTCGACGGTATGCAGAATGCGTCAGAAGCCGCGTAGTAGGGCGGCAGGTCCTTGTTCGGTATGAATCCGGTGAATGTGAACTTATGGCCCAGGCCGTTCTTCCTGACCATGGCCTTGTAGTGGTCGTAGGCTGGACCTGTCCCAACCACCAGGAACTTGATCCTATCCTCCTTGATCAACCCTGCGGCGCGTATCATTGTCTCAATACGCTTCTCCTTGCTCACCCTGCCGGCATAGAGGACCACCCTGTCCTTATCGCTGAAGCCCAGCCTGGACCTAACCGCCGAGCCGTCGACCTTGGTGTTGAAGCGCTCCAGGTCGACGCTGTTAGGGACTATGTGCGCGTTTGGTATCCCATTCTTTTCCAGGAGGTCGCGGACCACGCTGCTGGGCGCTATGACCTCGTTGCAGTTGTTGTAGAAGAGGCGCATGTAGTTCCACGAGTACTTTATTATGAAGCGCTGGAGCGTCTTGTTGTCGAATGTGTAGTCCCTTATGGTCGACTTATCTGTGACCATGGTGTGGAAGGTGCCGACCATGGGGGTCTTGTTGAGCTTCGCCCTTATGAGCCCCTGGGTCCCCATCATGAAGGGTGTTTGAGCGTGGATGATGTCAAAGTGCGTCCTCATCAGCTCTATTGATGGGTAAAATGGGGAGAAGGCCAGGCTGTACTGCGGATACTTCTTGAACTTCAGACCCCTGGTTATATGAACGTTCTTGTAACCTTTTGCTATCTCGCTGCTGTGGGCGCTGCCGCCTGCGAAGATATGAACTTCATGGCCCCTCCGCTGGAGCTCCTTCCTGAAGTTGAGCATTGATATTACTACTCCGTCGACTGCCGGGAGAAAGGTGTCGGTGTAGAAAGCGATCTTAAGGGATTCGGCCATTGTGTTGCCTTGGATTTATAGGTTTATAGCGGTGCTCTATTATTTGGCTGCTGGCTTCTCCTTCTGGGCAGAGTGCACGAACGGAGCGTTCCTTACTATTATTGCCTCCCCGCCTGCGGCCTTTATCTTCGCCTGGGCGCCCTTGGAGAATGCGGCTGCCTTTATGGTTGCCTTCGAGGCCAGGTTGCCGTTGCTGAGCACCTTTACGTTGAGGAGCTCTATGGTCCTCTCCTTCTTTGTCGAAAGTACCCGTTCTACCTCCCTGAGCGACATCGCCTTCATCTTGGTCTTGTTCCATGGCGTGAAGCCTACCTTCCTGATTAGTTCGGGAGCATAGGCGGTTATGTAGGTGAACTTGTGCTTGGATCCTGTTCCCAGTCCCCTGCCAGCAAGGCCGGTCCCTCCTCTCGAACCAGCGCCCCTGGCGTTCTTGATGTTCCCGACTCCCCACCTTCGGGTGCCGAGATACTTCCTTTTCCTCTTTTCCCTTCTTACTACCATTAGATCATCCTGGTTATGAGGGCGTTTATCTTCTCGCCGTTGTAGCCCAGATTGCCCCCGTTCTTTATGCTTAGCTTTGTCGACTTGAAGCCGTGCCTCGGCGGGTGCAGCCTGAAGGGCATCAGCTCCTTGAACTTCTTTGCATCGATCTTGCCGGCCAGGACGTCTTTGGTGCTTAGCTCCTTGGCGTGCTTGGCCAGCAGCTTCGCAAGCGTTGGTTCGTCAATCTCGCCGTAGGCGACGTAGTTGGCGGCCTTTAGTATCATTCCGTCAAAAGATGGCGTCCTGTAGATCAGGGCCATGTTGTTGACCCGCTTGAGGTGGAGGCGGTTGAGCGTCTCGGTTATGTCATACCTCACGTTAACCCGTCCGCGTATTCGGACTACAGCCACTAGCTTGTCGCTTTTAGCTTCTGCCATAAAAACACGACTTTCCGTTGAAGCAATATGATTATAGGGCGCAGTTATATATTCCTTGCTGTCTGCCCCGTTAATAACGGAATCATAGGATAGATTCGTATTGTATAGGGATGCGGGGCTCTTTGGAGATCACACTTTCCTGATGGAGGGCTGACTCTTCAGGGTGTTCAGGTATCCGAGACATTTTGTGCATTTCCAGGGCCGTGTTGGCGTGCAACCTAAGCATGTACCTAATTTTGGCCAATAGAACTTTTCTTTCCTCTTCGGGGAAGTCGTACCTTATCAGCGCCCTTCGGGCGGTTGCCAACCTGAGAGGCGTTCCGCTGTGAAGGTACACAAGATCGGACTCTACGCCTCTGTGGGACTCGTATTGGCGCCGTATCCACTGAGCCAAATTTAGCTCCCGGTTTGGGACGGCACTTGGCGCCGCAGACTTTTGCATAGATGTGGCATCCATATCCAGGGTTTATGCCCAGGAAATATATAAGTCAGCAGGATAGACGGGGGCTAAACTCGTCCCATCTCGTATAGGATGGACTCTCGGACTCTTTTCTGTAGGTTGCTGAGGTTTCCCCAGCCGGCATGATTAATGCCAGACGAGACTCCTTTCATCATCTCCTGGACGAGTCCCACACCACGGAAGGTATAGGGAGTGTACCCGGCAACCATCGTTGCACCGCCTATGAAAGTATTATACGCATCATTATGATCGGATATGCCACCCGTCGCGATTATAACCGCGTCCGGAAAGGCCGACCGTAGGTCGGATACGCTCCTCATCCTGTAGGACTTCAGAAATGTACCGCTCCTGCCGGCGCTTGGATAGCCCCAGTCGTCTTTAATACGTTCAGGAAGCCTCTCTTTGGGGATCATCTTCGTGTTTGTGGTGACGACCCCGTGACCTCCTCCTTCCATGAATGCAGCCACAAGCTTCAGCACCTTCTCCTTCTCATCGGGCTCATAGGGGCCGATCTTGACAAGCCTAAGCTTGTCCGGAGCCATGGCCTTCATGAGTGACGACTCTTGGAAGAATACATCGGGATTCCTCAACACTGCAAGAGCTGCGGTGTTAGGCGAGAACGGGTTCCAAACGAAGCCCTGCACGTCGTTGCTGAGCGTCCCCATAAGCACCTTCATCTCTTCAGTCGCCTGCTTGATGGCATCCTTCTCGTCGAGCGGAAGCCCGCAGATGCTGACGTATATAACTCCTTTTCCTCCTGCCTTCCTGTAGGAGTAAAGATTGTTTATGAAATAGTCCAGGCCCTTGCTGGGGAAGCCCTGGGCGTTGAGTATGTCACTATGTTGGTTCAGCACGGCGACCCTTGGCCTTTTGTTGCCCTCCCTTGGCTTTAGTATCACAGTTCCTGACTCCTGAAATCCGAAGAACGGCTCGAGCGCAGCGAAGGCCTCACCGTTCTTGTCAAGACCGGCGGATGTCCCAAACGGGATTAGCTCTACTCCGTTTACCTTTATCTTCAAATTCTCCGGTGGCTTGACAAATATCGGGACTATCTTTTGGATTAGCGTCCCGTGACTCTTCATCAGCTCGAGTGTGAGTTCGTGGACAGCCTCGGGATCGTTCCTGCAGAGGCTATAGAGCAGGGGGCGAACGGTATGGGAGAAGTAGTCCGTATTAGGTAAGCCCCTAAGCATTTTAACCTTCTGGAAAAGGTTAAGCCGGACGGGACCGCTTGACGTTTTGGTGTTTGCGCTCATTTATTGACCCATTTTATTCGAGTACCATTGGGAAAATTCTTTTTATGTTTCTGTAGGTTAGGTCGCGGACCTGGTTTTCTGTGAATTCGTGGTGCAATACGAGTCCGGTGAGAAAATCAGAGAGGTGTTCCAAACTAGGGATTCCGGACATGTATAGTTCTGGCGGTTTTGACGATAGGTAGGTCTTTTCTTCGGGTGTATGCTTCGCATGGTCGGTCTCTATCCCGTTTATCTTTCCTTCCCTGAGCAGCACCATGAGCTCTCTCATCATCTTTATCTCCCTTATGGGTGGGTTTACCTTTAGTCTGGTGCCTCCTGTTGTCTGCATGTCCTCGGTTGAAAAGGACAAGTGGTGCGGAGTTATGCAGCAGCTTATGCTCACGCTTCGCCTTGCTTCGTCGACAAGGGCTACCGACTCTGGGGTTGAGATATGGCATATGTGGAGATGCCCCTCGAATCCTTCCTCTCTGGCAAATTTTATAATGTCCTTTATGGCCTCGACCTCCATCTCTGGCGGTTTTGCTAGGTTCCAGGTAGCTGGCAGCTCTGGAACCCATAGCTCGGGCCTGGCAAGCTTCTCTTTTTCGCAATGCACCGCTATGACACCCTTGTACCCACACTGCCTTGCAACTTTGAATACCTGCCGCTGTTCCGCCTCTTCCAGTAGTTCTAAATCTCCGGTCGTCTTCCCTGCATATAGCTTTATCCCTGCCACTTTTGGGTTTGTGCTGGCCACCCAAAATGCCTCGCGGAGTTGGTCTGGATTTCTTGTGGCTCCGATAAAGAGGTAATATCCGTGAAGGCAGCCTTCAGCCTCAGCTGTACGCAGTCTGCTTTCAACAAGCTGTGCGGTTGTAATTGCTGGTCCGGTATTGGGCATGTCTATTATGAATACGACATTCTGGCTTCTTGCAAGCCTGGTAACCTCTTTTATGGTTGTTTTGTAGGACTGTGCCCAGCCCCTGCAATGGACATGACCATCTCCGGCAGGTAGGGTATACCTGTAGGTTGTTGGGACTGTAGTAGGGGTGGTAACTTTGTTCATTGGATTTACCCGCATTGACTCAATATTTCCAAATATATAAGCGTTGCTTACCATATTACAACCAATTTATTGGTAGCAATGGTAGACGAAAAGAAGCAAGAGAAGAGGCCTGACAAGAAGGCGGTGCTGGAGTCGAAGCTGGATGAGTACAAGAAAGAGTATTCGAAAACCAAGCATAACAAGGCTACAAACCTGCACCTTGGCATACTGAGGGCCAAGATAGCTGACGTAAAGAAGGAGATAGTAGAGGCAGGGAAGAAACACAAGGGAGAGGGTTTCTTCGTAAGGAAGAGGGGCGACGCCACTGTCGCGCTTCTGGGATTCCCCAGCGCAGGAAAGTCATCGCTGATAAACCTACTTGCCAATACGCGGTCGAAAATAGCGGCCTATGCCTTTACCACGACAACGATAATACCAGGAACAATGATGTACAAGGACTCGCATATACAGATATTTGACATGCCTGGAATCATCGAGGACGCCCACAAGGGAGTTGGCGGAGGAAGAGCGGTCCTCAGCGCGCTAAAGACCTCTGACCTTGTTGTCTTTGTGGTGGACGCTGCGATAGTGAGCCAGCTCGACATGATAATGAGGGAGCTTGAGGCGCTCCACATAAAGATAAACAAGAGGGCACCCAGGGTGGACGTGATAGAGATTCAGAAGAAGACGGGAATCGAGATCGGCTTCAACAGGTCCGACATACCTGACGATGATATCAAGGACATACTCACCGAGTTGAAGTTCCACGACGTCTTCGTTAGGATAGGGGACAAGCTTACTCTGGATGAGCTGATAGAGATGGTTATGGGGAGGTCGTCCTACATGAGCGGCATAGTTGCGCTGAATAAGATAGACAACGTGCCTGACTATCAGAAGGTCGCGGCAGAACTCTCGAAGAAATGGAATATAGAAGTGATTCCGGTTAGCGCCAAGGACGAGATTAACATAGAGAAGCTGAAGGATAGCATCTACAGGAACCTTGACATAATGACTATCTATCTGTCACCTGACGGAAAGGAGAAGAATCCTCTTATCCTGAAGAAAGGGGCGGATGTTGGAGACGCGGCAATGAGGCTGCACACCAAGTTGATGGACGTCGCAAAATCTGCCTATGTCACTGGGCCCAGCGCCAAGTTTGACAGGCAGAGGGTAGGCGCGGAGCATGATCTGAAGGAGGGAGACGTCCTTACCTTCATTAGGGGAGATAGGTAATCCGTCAATCCGGCATAAATTTATCTAAGTTTGCTCAGAAGAGTTGCAGGCGCATCGGTTATGGAGAATTTGAACCAAAGGCTCATCAAAATGGCGACGAAGGTTGCCAAGTTCAGGAAAATATCCAGCTATGTAAGCGCGGGCCAGGTGGGCTGTGCACTGATAACAGATAAAAATAACATATACGTCGGTGTCTGCGTAGAATCGGTCTGCGGTTTGGGTTTTTGTGCAGAACATACCGCTATTGCGAGCATGCTAACTCAAGGCGAATACAGAATCAAGAAGATAGTGGCGGTTGGCACTGATGGGAGACCACTGCCCCCCTGCGGCAGATGCAGGGAGCTGATGTATCGTGTTACTAAACAGGACGGTAGTCTACGCGTTATTATCGGTACGAACAAGGAGGTCAGACTCAAAGAGCTACTGCCCGATCCATGGAAGATACATTAATGGCCTTAAAATTCTCTGAGGTTTACAAACTTTATCTCTGGTCTTGTGAACTTTAGATCGGCAAAGGTAAAGTCCTGGGTCTTTTTGTCAAATGATGCGCAGCAGTCTTTTACGACGGTAATCTTGAAGTCCCTGTCGTAGGCGTCCTGGACCGTGCTCCTTACGCAGAGGTTGGCCAGGATTCCGGAAACGACGACCTCCTTTATGCCCTTCAGCTCCTTTTCCAGACGGGTGTTGTAGAAGGGACTTATCTTATTCTTCTTTATCAGGACGTCATTCTTGGCCCTGTAGAGCCCGCCAATGAGCTGTACGTTATAGGAGTTGGGCGCAAAGGCGGAATCAGATCCCTTTTCTATGTGGGTTATGAAGATGATCTTGTAGTTCCGCCTCCTGCAGACCTCTATGAGCCTGTTTGTGCGCTTCAGCATCTTTGAGATGTCGCCGACAAAGTAGTCGGACTTCCTGTCGAGCCACTCGTTCTCCAGGTCTACCAGCAGGAGTGCCTTTGATGCCATATTCCATATTGGTAGCAAAAGTTTATATAATTCCGATGCTTTCCCTTTGTGATGGCGATAAAGTATTGGGAGTTCGAGGATGCCCCGCTCAAGGAGAAGCTGAAGAGCTTAAACGTGCGCGAGATAGCCAAGATCTTCTTCGACAACGAGACCGAGGCCTACAGGTTCGCCTATCTCCTTCTCGAGGTCAAGAAGAGGAAGGGGCTAAGGCTCAAGGATGTGGACAAGGGCATACCGATATCGACCGCCAAGAGGTACTTGGACTTCGCCGTCAGCGCCGGGATGCTGAAGCACGAGAGCAACGTCTACATGCTCACAGACCGTTTTAGCAGGCCTTTCAAGAACATTGCGACCTACGTGAAGGCCTGGATGGACGCTGATGCTGCCGAGGATCTTGACATAGAGTTTCCGAACGCCAGGAAGGGAGTGAGGAAGATGCCCGAGACGGCAAATCCGCAACAGAGCACCGAATCGAAAGCAGACGACAAACCAAGCGATAACAAAGAGGTGAGCCAGTGAACGAGATAGTCATATACACGAGACCCACCTGCCCGTTCTGCAACAGGCTGAAGGACATACTCGACGCGCGCAAGATAAAGTACAGGGACTTTAACGTCGAGAACAACTCTGCCCCCCGCCACGTTGTCGACCAGAACGGCCATGTGCCTGTGCCCCAGGTCGAGTATGCGGGCCGCATAATCTACGACTACAAGGACGAGGAGGCGCTCGCCGACGAAATCGAAAAGCTAATGAAGAGTTACTAATCCTACAATTTTTGTCGTCGTAAAACAAAAATTAAACAAAAGCCTTATATATCTTATGCGTTGTGAAGATTAGTGAACCGTATAAACGATTGGTGTCAAAACATGCAGCAAGAGCAACATATAGGTAAGTGGAACGACCTTAATGTTAGCGGAGCTGTCCTTTTTTCCTATAATAGGATTATGACACCAACATTCGTTTGTGCCGCTTAAAACTTTCATAAAAAAGTTTTGAGGTGATATGGATGGCACAAACGATGTATAGGGGAGCACTCGCTAAGGAAGCACTTCTTAGCCAGCGGGAACAGCTGATGATCCTGGAGATAGACCGTGACGTGATAGACAGCGCGTCATCGTTCGTGGACTACATATCGGACGAGTACGGGATCTCCAAGAGCTCAGTGTGGTACAACCTGAACTGCCTGAAGGAGAAGGGAGTCATAGACTTCGCCGACAAGCAGCACATGGGAGAGCCGCTGATGCTGACCAAGAAGGGAACCGAGCAGCTGGGCGCTTTAGCAGGCAGACGTTCTGCCGTACTTGAGGCATTTAGCGGACGCACAGGGGTTGGATATGTGGCAGAGGTGCCACAGAACATGGTCTACAGGATAGGGGTATATCCTGTGAGGTAGCCGTGGGTGGAATCGGCAGGCCGAAAGGCCTGCCTGATATTATATTTGGGTGGTTTGGATGGCAAGACGAATAGGGGTTTTGGGGACAGGTGTTGTGGCAGTGCGTAGGCTGCCCGAACGGCTGACTGTTGGGGAGGAGGCTACGCAGCTGGCCATTAGGACGAATGCGCCAGGCCCGGCGAGGGAGGTCAGGATTAGGAGCTTTGAGGGTATTGAGGCACTGCAGGCCATACTTCGCAGCCTAGAGGCCAATCCACATAACTAGGCTGCGCCATGGGCCGAAGCATGGCGGTCTCATATTTGCTTAGACTCATCGCCTTAGGGTAACAGTTGGGTCCAGCAGGCTCTCGTCATCAATCCAGTAGTCCGATATACCCATTATTTCAGGTGTGGCGAACGGGGATGCAATCGCAAGCCCGGCTTCCCGGAGCATTGGGATGTCGGTTATGCTGTCCCCTATGGCAAAACATTGATTTAATCTTATTCCGAGCTTGGAGAGCATGTTCGATACCTCCCGAAGCTTGTCTTCGCCGTTGCGCATTCGAACAGAGACGCCGCTTAGTCTGCCGCCTTCAAAAAGGTCCTGGTTTGAAACGAAGTCGTCGAACCTGAATATTGCGCTTGCGGCCAAGGCGACGTTGGATCCGTTCATGCTTGCCAGAAACCTGGGCCCGGTGAAGCCCATCAGGATCTGCCAGCTCTCTTTTATGCGGTGTGTTTGTAGGTAACTCTGCGCCATCAGGTACATCTCGGTCGGCCTGCCCAATTTGCTTTCGCTGAGTTTTCTATAGAACAGTATCAGACCCTTCACGTCACGCTCTTCGGCCGGTAGTGATTTCACCAGCTTCTTCACCTCGAAATAGCCCCTGATCCCTTTCGTGGCTGTTACAAGATTTACCCTGCGTAGGGCGGATAGGATATAAGGTATGCCTATGCCCATCTCTGCCGCATTGCCTTTCCAGGCGGTGCGGTCGCCATCGATCACTACCCCCTTCATCTTTTGTACATGCCGTATGATTTGATTAGCTTCGCTCATTTTTATCAAAAGGGGTGGCGGCTTTCAAATATATTAGCTTTGCTGGCGGCCCAGCGTTGATACAAAATCAATATATATTTCGGTCTGTAGAGTCCTAGAGGTAGTGATGAAGCTTTTGGTGCATATAGGGACCAGGGGGTCTGGTGTCAAAGCGACCCCGCTCCTGAACATGGTGGAGTTGCGCGGCGACCGCTACAATGAGCAGTCCACAGCGAGGATGGCTGCCGACCTGAAGAGCTTCTCTAGACCACTTGTTCAAGAGACGAAGATGCAAAGCGGCTACGAGGAGGTCTTCAAGTCAGTGATTCTGGAGCTTGGCCTTCGTGTGGACTACGAACCCTTCAGCCTCAGGCTTGGAAATTTTGCCGGAAGAGAGATGATCTTTACTCCTGATTTCGTAACCGATCTCACCATGGACGGGAGGCAGGTCATAATAGACCCTCACGGCATGCACAACCACGAGCGGGACGAGATAATAAGGGAGTTAGCGAGGTTTAGGCTGTTCGGTTCAATCTACAAAAAGAGGTTCTACTTCATAATGGCCTCTGATTTAGGAACTCAGGCCCTCAAACTTAGGACTGGTGCTACGCTGGGGAGTGTAATAGATGAGTATTGGGAGACTCCTGTTGACAGGACGTTGACAAAGGCGAGCGTACGGGAGAGGTTCGATCTGCTCCTGCGACGGGCCGAAAGAAATAAGGTATAAATGGATTGACAACATAGTTTTTGTGGTTTTATGAAGGCTTGGAGCAATAAGAGCAGGGTCAAGGGAATGGCATTGCTGGCCATGCATGAGCTAGACAGGACAGGTAGGACGGGCTTCGAGGTAATGGGACAGAACCCGGCACTTATGGCCAGATCCACCAAGCTAAAGGATAAGGTTACAATGGCTGCGCTACTCGCCCTGCACGACATTAAATTTGGCTCGGCGGGAAACTACCATCTTCGAAGAGGAAGAGGGAGGAGCAGCATTACAATTGTTGCCCCTGATAAGTTGGCCCCTGCCGTAGTCAGGGACAGTGAAATAGCGTCATTCCGCAAGTTCGGGCTCAGGCTCAAGGAATGCAGTAAAAAGGATCCTAGTGAGGGAAGGGTTCTCCACTTTGTGCCTTTCGATGCCTTGGATCTGCTTAGGGCTTAGCATCGATCAGTTTTGGCTCCAGTCCCTGCGCAGCGTGGCCTTGAGTGCCTGTAGTCTATTTTTGGACTGGAGTGCCGAATAGTCAAGCTTGTGGACATCATTGACCCAGGGTGATATGGTTGCTGGTCCTTCCCAAGAATTAGTTGCTTGATTCTCTGATCTTTGTTTGGTTTTTGGCGTATCGACCAATCCCCCTTCTAACTAAGAGGTAAAAAAAGCTTAATAAAGCTAACTGGTTGTATAGTATCCATTAGGATATTGCTTAGGCGATGAGCAGAACCCAGAAGCTATAAATATTTCCTCGGTCCAATCTCTTAATGGAATATAACGTGCGCAGCAAAAGCACCGCCCAAAAGATCGAAAAGCAGGATAGTACATTATCCTTGCAGTCGATCAGGAGGCGGGATGTATCGGAAACCGACGCAAAGGCTAGCGGTCGGCCTAACTATTTTTCGTCTCTGGTAGGAGGGGCGGTTGCTGCGACGGCCCTTTCCCTGGCGATTGTGAGCGCAGATGCCCAACTCTTTCACGGCCTAAATGCAGATTTTGTCGGCACGCCAAGGTCGATACTCACCTCTGACGTGATGTATACCAATGGCGCTCCGATAGGGTTGCCTTCTCTACCTCCTACAATTTTCGACGCTGACTGGGGGGTAACTTGGCCGGGACATGTTAAGTGGGACATTGGGGCATATCAGTTCTGGCCTGGCGCGTGGTTAGGCATTGCTCTGCTTTTTGACCCCACGGTCGGACTCGGTAACTTTGTATCATTGTCGAATCTCGACCAGACCTCTGGTCAGATACAGACTGAACTTGAGGTGATTGGATCCTTCGCAAAAAGCGGAGGTGTAAAGGGCACCAACGCCACTGGTCTGACTTACTATGACGCGCTTTCGACAAACCAGGCCGCTAAGATATTCTACGACAATAGCGGCAACATGAGGCAGTTTTACTTTAACGGGATGCAGGGAACAACCAACGTCAAGGTTGCTGCAGACCTCTCTACTCCAGGTCTTGGAGGCTCAAACTATATGTGGGTAACCATCCCGGCCCAGGTAAAGGGCAATGGGGTCGACCTAGTGTCAACCTTTTTAGGGGAAGGAGGAACGCCTACAGTTATCTTCGTTCCTGTTCCGGGATCGGCTTTTACAGGGACGTATATCCCCCGGTACATAGTTTCCAGCGATGGGACCAAGGACATCCAGATAGATTATGACGAGACCTACCTTACCACTTTGGTGAACTCCTCGCTGCAGACGCAAACCAACTTCTTTAACACGCTTTTCTACACGCTCGGCGGAGTAACCAACCTTACCGTCTTTGGAGGTGGCGTTAAGGGCGTTAATCTTCAGTACATCTACAATGGCAGCGCAAACAATCAGGTTTACTTGCAGATGCTGGACTCCATAGCGGGGAGCTTCCCAGGAAAGTTCATTGTTCCCCCTTCCGGTCTCAAGGCAGGATGGGCAGTCAATGGGACACCACTGTGGCAGGTCTCGGACGTTGCATACACTATGTCCTATAATGGTGTCCCGTCTTATCAGAACCTACTGCGCAGGTAAATTCGTTTGCTTTGCTAGATGTCAGGGTATTAATTAGGACCAAACTGCTTTCTATTCCAGATACCAAGTATTTGTATGACCTCTATAGTCAATCGAAGGGAGCTAGCCTGGATTATAGGAGGAATTGCCTGGGCAGCTGTTTCTCTTGAAGCACTACATCTAGGTGTTGGTGGATGGTACGCCTTTGGGTTAGGGTCGCTTGCTGGGGCAGTTGTAGTGGTCATCTTTGCTGCGCTCTTTGTTAGGTTAAAGGATTGACTTTGAGTCCAGCTCCGCTAGACGTCAAAATACAAATGGGGCTGCCGCTATTTGAGGCTATAGTGCCAATTGGGCAGCATACCAACGTATACATATGTTAAACAGAAAAAGCAGTTGCGCGCGGATCTTTCCCTGCACTTGTTTTATCAGAATTGTAATGCCTTTATGATTATACTTTAATAGTAACGTATTACTATTAAGTATATATATTTAATGGTATTATACTACTACTATGCCTAAATTAGAAGATACCATCGAGGAGGATTTGATAAGGGTACTTTCCACATTTAACCCTTGGTGGACAACAGGCAACATAACAGACGTAGAGGGATTTAGGCGTTTAGACTTTAAAATATTATCGCATAAAATTGATACTAAGGGCGCTATTGCTTTAGTCGGAGCTAGACAGGTTGGGAAAACTACATTAATGGAACAACTTATCAGTTATTTGTTAATTAACAAGATAAATCCATTAGAAATAATTATGATTAGAGCAAATAACACCGAACTAAATACAGTATCAAATAATGTGATAAAAGATTGTATAGGAGTCTATGAAAAATATATACTTAAGGGAGAAATAACTAAAACACAAAAGATGTTATACATTTTTATAGATGAAATACAAAAGATTGATAAATGGTATGATATAGTAAGAGATTACTATGATATAAACAAAAATATTACATTCATTGTTTCTGGTTCTTCTAGTTCTAAAATAGTTAAAGATAGCACTAAAGCTTTGGTAGGTAGAGCAGAAATACAAATAATTGTTCCATTTAAATTTTTAGAATTTTTGAGATTTGAAGACTTTAAAAAAGGTAAAAATGATGATTATTTACGAAGCGGGCTTGTCGAGATTAGAACTGAATTGCAAAAACTAATGGAAAAGAAGACAACTAAAAAGAACCTCGAGCAATTTTTTAAATTGCTAGATATAAAATACAAAAGCCTTATCGTCTATGAGGCGTCGATTAAGACCGCCTTGGATACATATTTCGTAAAAGGCGGCTATCCAGCAGTCATAAAGGAGGCTAATTTAAGGAGATGCATAGATATTTTAACAACTAATATACGTGATGTAGTTAATACAGACATAGTTGGTTTGTATGGAATAAGAAAACCAATTGCTATGGATAAATTACTAGTTCTGCTTTCAAAAGATTCTTCTGCCAATTTTAACCTAGCTAAAATCTCTTCTACTATAGATGAAGACATAAAGACGCTTTCAGAATATGTGAAGTATTTAGAAGATACATTTATAATTTCCATATCTGAAAATTATAGCTTTAGTAAATCAAACAGAATAAAGAAAAAAATCAAGAAGGTTTTCTTTAATGATATAGGGATAAGGAACGTTATGAATAATACATTTGTGGATAATGTTTTACTAGATTCGAATGAACTTGGTAAAATAGCAGAAACTGTAGTACATGACCATTGCATAAGATTGAAATTTAAAATATCGCCGCAGCGTAAGTCAGAACTTTTCTACTGGAGAGACGATAGTGGTGAAATAGATATAATTTTAGAGCATAGAGGTAGACCAATTCCAATAGAGGTAAAATATAGGAATAAAATAGATGGTGCAGACCTTATCCAGATAAAGAAATTCATCAAAGAGTATAAATCGGGTTTTGGGATTTGCGTATCTAAAGACACATTTGAATTGAATGAAAACGTAATTATTATTCCTACGTGGTTATTCTTAATCTTGTGTTGAAATGGTATAAAAATACAGATACAAAAAACTTGTGTTTGAATTGATCAATTTGAAACGCAAAAAGAAGCTTTAAATATTATATCGAACACTTGTAAATACTGATTTTATGACTTTTAAAAATAAGGTATCCATACTTGTAAAAGATAAAGAATTACAAGAGAGGGGGAAGAAGTTGTTGCTATCTGCTTGTTGGCCCGTGGCTGGTCTGTCATTAGGCATGGACGCATTGGTTAAATACCATGACCATAACAACATGTACATTCCTTTGGTTGTCGCGGGCGGAGTTGTATTCGGGGTTTCGATAAGCAAGTTTAACCGTTCTCTTAACGAATTCGAAGAACGAGTAAAATACCTGCTTAGAACGTAGCTTTGATTACCAACAAATAAAGGGACTTTGCTGCTATTTATCTTTATTGTACGCTTGTTTTATCCATATTTTCTTGAAGTATGGCAAAGTTAGCGTTGAAAGCATGAATGCGACAGCAGGAACTAGGGCACTAAGCCAGGCATTGGGTATCTTGATCGCATTGAGGTATATCGCTATGGCTAGATAGGTAAATATGGCAAGCAAAGATCTCCTAGTCCAGCTTTTTTCCCACGCCTTATCCGCCTCTACCCGCTTGTTTCTGGCCTTTAGATTATCTATTTCCTTCTGAAGGCCTTTCAAAGTAGCCATAGATAGCTTTGGTAAATACAACTTTAAAGCTCTTTTCAAGCTTTCAGCCGTATCCCCATCGAACTGCCTCCCTCGTGAAATGTAAATGGGGCTGCCGCTATCTGAGTTTAGAGTGAGAGTTGGGCAGCATACCAACATATACATACGCTGGACCGATTTGTGTGGCTTGTTACTGCTAGATTTTTATAATTGCCCATTCATAATTACTAATATTGGTGGAAATATGAAAAGTCAGCAGTCTCAAGAGATAATGATAGAAAGGAGACTTGATACAAAATTAGACAAAATTACTGAAATGCTCAGCGCAATCTTAGAGAAAATGGATAACGAAGAGCCTCAACTAGATAAAAAGATGATTAAGCGCATTGCCAAAGAGTGGGAAGGCATAGATTCAGGCAAAATAAAAGTACACCATTATAACAACTTACGGGATTTGGATAGGGCATTAGGCTGATTGATTCTATGGCATATACGCCAGCCTTTTCTGACAAGATGCAAAAGGAGCTAGCTTATAGAAAGAAAAAAGATAGAGCAACATATGTTCAAGCCATGAAGAAGATGACCGACATACTGGAAAACCCTGAAATTGGAAAACCGCAAAGGGCGCCACTTGTTGGAATAAGGAGGTTTCATGTCGGGCCGTTGGTGATAACGTACAGAGTGGATGACGAAAAGCATGAAGTGACTTTTACCTCTTTTGAGCACCATGAATAATAACCATGGGCTGCCGCTATTTGAGGCTAGAGTGCCAATTGGGCAGTATGCCCCTGTGTATATACGCTAAACCGACGACAGAAAGCGGGCAGAGTTGCGTTATACGCCATTTGTTTGGTTGTGGTATAACCTGACCTTTTGTTTCTGGATCTTTGCACACAGCGCAAGTGTGCGCAACTTTTCACGGTTCCGGCTCTCTTTAGCTTCTGATACTTTCCATAACTTTGAAGACACTCTTTTATAACGTGCGGTAGAAAGTAATACAAGATTGCATGGCCGACATCCGAAAAACTAAGAAATTAGTAGAGTCTGGTAATTCTTTCTTCCATGAAGGAGACTATGACAAGGCAATTTCATGCTATGCGAAAGCTGTAGAGAATTGCGAAAACAAGTCGGACAACAAAAGCAGACTGGTTCTCGCGGATGCATATAACGGCATGGGCCATACATTGAGATCCAAAGGCCAATTCACCAAATCCTATGCTTTTCAGCTTAAGGCTCTGAACCTTTATAAGAATCTGTCCAAGACCAACAAAACGCTCGACAAGCAGATGGTACTGGCATTGCATTATACGGCAGACGTGCTTGCCGATTTGAATCACATAGACAAAGCTCTGGTGTTATCAAAGAAGGAACTTGTAATCGCCAAAAAGTTGTACTCCCAAAACGGAGAGAATCTTGCTTATCTTGTGTATGGGCTTAATGGAACCTCATGCAGATTGGCCGACAAGAAGAGGTTTACTGCTGCCGTCAGGCTTTTGAAAGAATCGCTAAGGATCCAAGAGAGGAAGGCTAAGTCAAACAACTTTAAGGGAAGGAATGCGGAAAAAGGCTATCCAAACCTCTCATGGACCTACCACATATTGGGTGCTACCCAGCTAAAGATGAGAAGCGAAGAAAAGGCGATCCCCAACCTGAAAAAAGCTTTGGAGATGCGGTTGATCATCGCAGACAAGAACAAGAGGTACATAGGGGCATTGAGAAACACCTTAGATGTTCTTTCAAGTGCCTACGCTAGCAAGAGTACGACCTCTGCAAGAAGCAGGCAGGGATTGTTATAATGCCCATCAGTCCGCCGGTTGGAGGCCCAGTTCCAAATCTAGGTATAAAAGAAATTGAGATAACAGATCCGAGCGGAAAAGTCATCGGAAGAGAAAAGATTCGAAAGGCCAAACCGTCACCTCACCAGAAAATCCCACTCTATGCAAAAGTAATTGCAATAGCCATAGTAGCGCTCTTCATCATATTCCTAATTTCCTTACTTTGACCATACAACTATCTTCGACCTTTAGCAAGGAGGAAGTTCCATAAAAACGGCAAAAGATAGTGCTAAATATAAGGACAACTGCGAGAATAGCGTGAATAAAATGGGATGGAAAGCCCGTCTTCCAAACGCCCAAAGCTTCGCGCTTGTAGGGCTCGCACAGAAGGACCTTGCAGCGATAGCGCTGAATGCGAGTCTCAAAGCTGAGATAAGGTCATCCGCAGTGCTAAAGCTGAATTACGATTCAGAGCCAGAGGCGATAGACAGGCTTGCTTTGGACAAGAAGGAACGGTATTCCGTGAGGATCGATGCGGTCGTGAAGATGGGCGACCAGGACAAGATCGGGGCCATGGCGCTTGACAAGATGGAAAACCAGTACCTCCGCAGGCAGGCTGTAAAGAAGCTCAAAGACCAGAACCTGCTAAGGCAGATCGCAGGGGACAAGGCCGAGATTCTGATCATAAGGGAGCCTGCAATCAGGAAGCTACAGGTCGTAGACATGGCGCTATTGAATGAAATTGCCTTCCATGAGCCGGAAGAGCAACTACGGAATGACGCAAAGGGAAGGATAAAGGAGCTTCTGGAACGGGGGCCGATACTCACACCTGAACAGAGGGAACAGGCCATAAAGGAGAGGAGAAGGCTGGGCATGCTTGCAAGAGGACAAGTACCATATGTCGAGGCAAAGGGAGCCGATCCTTCAGAACTAGAATATCTGGTGAAGCTTTGCTCGGAAAAGCGGCATGAAACGGGCAGAAACAAGGGTTTTCCAGACTTCGAAACGATTGCGGTACTAATCAACCAGAAGTACCATGAAGGGAAGACGGTAAGGCATCCATCTGGGTTGTCTGCCACGTTTGCAAAGGCAAAGAAGAGCATGCTTAAGATAAGGGAACAGACCAAGACCGACTGATAAGATGAGCCAGAGCAAAGCCAAAAAACAAAGGAGAGAGGCCAGGCAGCTTGAGCCAAAAACAGTAACAGGTACCACAGATTCTAGTTTCATGAAGAATTTACTAAGGCCAACTCGTAAGAAGCTTAATTATCTTCTTGTCGGGACAGTAGCACTTGCCGCGACGTTCTGGACTGGCGAACAGGCGGCGTTCTTGACCGGATTGAAACCAGAATATTCAGTCAATGTCGTATTTCTAGACCATGAAAGCACAAGCGATGCCAAAAGTTTCATCCATGAAATTGATGAGGCACAAAAGACAGGAAAGTCATACCAAGTAGTGTTATGCGAGGATGCAGGATTATCGAATTCCGACTATGCAAAATTGGTCATCAAAGCCAAAAATCTATTTGGAAACCTGCACTCAAGCTATGAATCCATGATCAAGACTGGCTACAGCGAGGAAGATGCCAGGCAGGCGATTCTAGAACGCCATGCGGCTTCTGACCAGAACAGCAAGGACAATTCATCTTTCATAAACATTGTAACGACAGATATCTCAGTGAACGGCTCCGCTTTCATCCCAATAGAATCCTATCCAACCGATGTTGCCGAGAGGAACATTGAACTGGAGAGAAAAGCTATCCAGTTATCTAACGAGTTCGTTGCGCTCGCGTCTTCCAATGCGCGCCTGCACGAGTTAATGCTGCACCAACTGGAAAGCGGCAAGCTATATCCACATTATGACGAAAGGAACAAGGCGATTGCTGCGAATCTGAAAAGCAGGATGGACGACTCGCTTAAGTTCTATCCAAAACTATTCATCAGGAGATGGGTCGAATGTGAAACGATAAACGCGATAGCGTTCCTCGGAAAAGAGCACATGTACCTTAATGAGTATACGGACAAGCCGGAGGTAAGCAAGCACATAAAAATGTCTTACGAATACTACAATGCCGACACACAACCCCTCCACGATGCTATTATTAGGGAACTTGCACAAAATCCAAGGCCGTTGAACGAAAGAGAAGCTTACTTAATGGCGATTGAGAAGACTGGATTCGGTTCGGTGGTCAGCCAATTCTTGAAGGCTAACATGTCTGACCAAGCGAACAGGTTGGTGCATAACGCGCTGGCCATGTCGCTAGACCAACTTAGAGAGCTTGACCAGAACTCGTCAAAGATAGATGATAGGACAAAAAGGCAGATTTACATCCTTAATACGATTTACGGCGAGCCCTACTTTGGGGTCAAGGTAGGTGTAAAGTGAACTGCTGAGGGCTAAAGCCATCGGCTAGCGACATCGTAACAATTAAAAGCATTGCCAGGGATATGTATTTGGGGGTAATATGGCATCAAATACTTCGGGGGCGCAGAAGCCTGGTAATGAATCACCAAGGTTCCAGATAACTTCTAGGAAATATGGCGGCGGACCTGCACTTTTCGTTGATATTATAGTGGTGCTAGTTGTTGCGGTTTTCGGTTATCTCGTTTCCGGGATCGGAGGTGCCGTGATAGCATTTTTCATAACTCTGCTTATAGTAGCTGCCCTTTCAATACGGGTGGTCAGCGAATGGAACAGGATGGCGGTGCTCAGGCTGGGCAGGTACGTTGGCATCATAGGGCCGGGAATATACATAATAATGCCGCTGGTCGAAAGCACCCCGATTAACGTCGACCTCAGGGTGATAAGCACGGCGTTCAACGCTGAAAGGACGCTCACCAAGGACAACGTCCCCGTCGACGTCGATGCGATCCTTTTCTGGCAGGTACGCGATCCGGAGAATGCGGTGTTGAACGTGCAGAACTACATGAATGCCGTCATGCTCGCATCCCAGACCGCAATGAGGGACATAATCGGAAAGAGCGAGCTCTCCGGGATGCTTGCGGGTAGGGACATAATCGGTAAGGACATACAATCACTGATAGAGGAAAGGATAGAGAATTGGGGAATGGAGGCAATCTCCGTCGAGCTCAGGGACGTCAAGATACCTGACGACCTGCAGAACGCGATGGCGAGGGTGGCCACTTCGGAGAGGGAGAAGCAGTCAAGGGTAATCCTGGCCGAAAGCGAGTCGCTCGCCGCGGACAAGATGATCGAGGCCGCAAAGAAATATCAGAAGGATCCGTACGCCATGCAGCTCAGGGCGCTCAACATGATGTACGAGATAAGCACTAATGGAAAGAACCTCATAGTGATGATACCAACCGAGAATAAGGGATTCAGCATACCAACCCCGATAGGAGTTATGGGGCTTGAGGAGGCTATGAGGAGATCCAAGAAGAAGGCAGATGAAAAGAAGGATGAGAGTTAGCCAATATCGTGCTGCGACCTATGTAGCTAGGAGCTATCGCCATCAGTTTGCGTCGACGGCTAGTTTGCTTGCTAAAGGCGTTTTCTTTATGAGGTTCACTGCTTCGTCCAAGGACGCTGCGGGGATTCGGTAAACGAATTTTGATATGAGCCCCGTGGAAAAGCTTACTATGTACTGGGCATAGCTGGCATCTTTTCCTGTGTCAGTGGCCTTGCGTATGTTTACCGATTTCACGCTTTCATAAGGCAACGGATCCTTAGCTTGGGCAGAGGCGGGAATGTCCTTTATGCGGTAATCGACAATTGAGGTGTTGCTTCTGTTGACCATTTCGACGACCGTTTCCCAGGTCGCATAGTTTTCGTAGCCCATATTCTCCTCGCTGCTCCCTAGCTGCACCGGCATGATGTAGGTATCAGCGAAGAAGAGGCCGCATTTGTAGAAGTACACGCCCTCTGCAGTGGTCATCGCCCCTATCAATTTTATTGTCATGCAATCCCTATTCCATGTTTTCTAGGAACATGTTTACATGCTCCTTCTTTACTTCTAATTTGCTGCCTAAGCTTGTCTGCTTGAACATGTTGACCACATTGTCAAATTCAGATAACGTGAAGATCATGTTTTCGCGCATCCCCAGGAACTTTCCACCCATTCTCAGATGGATCATTCCAACATCGCTCTTAAAGGTATCAAACATCCCACCACCCACCGTGAAGTACACCATCGAGACCAACTCCACCTTCTCTAGCGGAACCGCCTGCGAGATTGTCTTTGGGTCAGGGGCCAACTGGGCGATTGTCTGGTTGCTGTTCGTTATTACCTTTGCGTTTCCGATGTTATTTTTGAAATTATCAGTCGTAGAAAACCCAAATATCCCTGGCGCCACGTTTATAATAGGATCGTATATTACAACCAGGAAGGCATTGGTAATTATCATGTTGCAGGCCCGCTTCATCGCCCCTCCCTTTCCAGTCTCGTAAGTGAATGCGCCCTGCAGCATTCCTAGTATCTGTTCGTCCTTGATCTGATCGTAGAAGTTGCTGCTAAAAAGCCCCATACAATGCCCCCCTCCAAAATAATTGCAAACTAAGCTATAAAAGCCTTTAGCCGAGTTGATCGGGCTGCTGATTTTTGATATTCAAGTTATCCTTGAATGCGGCAGCGACGATTATCGGAAATATTATCGTGGCCTCGCCCCAAACCTTGATATTGTTATCATCAGGTGCGACCTTGCCCCAGCTCTTTGCCTCGTCAGTGCTTGCCCCACCATTGCTGCCGTCCTGCTCCACCCCATTATTTATATACACAGTATAGTCCGCGCCCTCCCTTAACATCATCGCCATCATTATGTGGTGCTTCGGCACGGACCCGCCTATTATTATCGCGCCGCACTTGTGCGCCGCCATCACAGTCTCATAAAGGACCTCATGCTCGCGTATCAGCGTCACATCGAAATCGGGGTGATCCTTTTTGAAGAGGTAGAGGTTGTCACCTATCGCCCCATCATTCAATGGTATGCAGACTAGGGGGATGTCGTTCTTGTATGCCCAGTAAGTGAAGCTCTCCTCCCGTCTTTCAAACCCCTCGAGCGCCTTTCCCATGTATCTAACGAACTCGTAGGCGTCTACCATTTTCCCGCTCTCCTTCTGCTTCCCGTACACCTCCTTAAGGACGTTGGCCATGAAGCTGTCGTAGAACCAGACATATCTCTCGTTCGGTATGAATATGTCCCCCGTCCTGTTTACTCCCTTCTGTCTTAGATACGCGCCTTCTGCTTCGAACGCACCATGGTGAAAATTTCCATGGACCTTCATGATGTCCTCCTCCAGGCCGCCTGTCGTTGTGACTAAGAAGTGCACAAGCTTTCTTTTTACTAGGTAGGTTATGATGTCTCTCAGGCCGCTGGTCGTGATGTTCGAGGTGAATCCAAAGAATATGACCGCCCCCTCCGCGCGCATCTTTTTTATGAGGTCCACAGCCTTTGCTAAGTTCGTCGCTTGGAATCCCGTGTCCCTAAAAGACTCAAAGAATGTGGCGGCGTCGAAGCTTCCATCAAAGTCATACCCCTTTATTCTACCTGTTCCAAGCTCGACACTCTCCTTAAAGAGCGATTTCTTGATCTCCTCATTGATGGTGTTGCTATCTGCCATACCCTACCTCAAAGAAATTTTAGAATTTTATTGTTCTTGTCCACGAGGATCTTCGTGGCAACAATCTTCTTGTCCGTAAGCTCAAACCCCATTATGACGACCTCTTCACTCTTCTTTATGAGATGAGCACACGGTCCATTCATACAGATAACTCCAGATCCCCTTTTCCCATTTATTACGTATGTCTCGAGCCGGGCCCCTGACGTTTTGCTGGTTATAAGAACCCTTTCCTCTTCCCACAGGCCTGCCTTCTCGACAAGCACAGCGTCTATTGTGACGCTGCCTATGTAGTTGAGATTAGATTCTGTAACCGTAGCATTGTGTATTTTTGACCGCAATTGCCAGCGCATCATATTTCCCCCATAAGTGATTAATCAGCAAAGTATAAATTCTATCGTGATGTGCTGGTTATGTTACGGGATCCCACAATAGCGGATTTACTCTCTAATCTCGCCTTTAGCGCCTTTACGAGAGCGACAATCATCTTGTTTTTCGTTTCTACCCCCACCCACAACAGATACAGATACGGGTCGAAATCCTCCAACTCCATCAGCAGGAGTTTACCGTCCTTTGTCCTACAGGCGTCCACCCTTATCAGGCCGCACTCCATGTTGTCCCACTCAATGAATCTCCTGGCGAAAGTAAGGTCTTCCCCAGTAGGAACGTATTCTTCCATCGTATGGTTGCCGACCTTCCTTGGAGCAGTGAAGGAATACACGAACTCTCCGTTAACGAAATAGAACGATACTTCATGAGCAAAATCGATAAATGGCTGGAATATGTAGTCCTCTAGCCAGACGCTTGCCAGCTCCTCCTTTGTTGCGCTGAAGGTGTCAGTGTTATCGCACTTGTACCTCGGCTTGGCGAAGTACATTTCTGTTTCTGGGAGCTTTGGCAGGTCCTCCACTTTGTCGACACTGGGGATGACTGGATACCCCGTGTTGTACAACTCTAAGAGATAACCCTTACCCCTGTTGTCGCCCTTGCCGGTTGGAGGGTTGTAAGTCACCAATCCCTTTCTCATCCACCTGGCCTTCATCTCGTTTATCCTGTCCCTGTAGTCGAAATTGGGCCATGCATTCCTTGTAAGTATCAGGTCTACATCGTCTTCCACTGCCTCACAGTCCAGGGGATTGCTGATTATAACCTCAAAATACTCCCTAAGGCACTGGCTAAGGAAGATGTCTTCGTCCCTGAAGCCGTTGTACAGGTTTGTCAGCAGAAGGATTCTGGGCTTGCATCCAGACACCTCCGTAGGATTCGCCATGTGCTCTCCCCAAATACAATAATTAATAATACTATGCAACCTTAATAAAGTTATGATACTATGGCACAGGACATGAATTCCGGCACACAATCCCAACCTAATTACTCTGATGGTAACAAAGGTTCTAGAATGGCAGTGTTTGCGATAATAGGCATTATCATCGTGGTTCTGATTGCCTGGTTCTTAATCAGTCATCAGTCGTTAGGTGTTAACAGCCCACTCTCTTCAACCGGCCCTGTCTTCTCCACGATAAGCCAGACCCAGTCCTCAAACAGTACAGCAATCTACATGAGCCAGGCGCAGGCACAGACGCTGTTCGGCTCGTCTTTAAACGTCTACCGCACCAAAGATCTGTTCAACAATAACTACATAATCAACGCCTCAGTCTTCGACCATCTTGTTCCGCAGCTGCAGAACAACATAACGAGCGGCTGGATTACCCAGGCGAACAGCAGCAGTAGTTCCTACGCC
Organism: uncultured Microcaldota archaeon; assembly: GCA_963760035.1. Lineage (GTDB taxonomy): Archaea > Micrarchaeota > Micrarchaeia > Micrarchaeales > Micrarchaeaceae > JAJYUY01. The sequence continues at coordinate 88,408 of CAVXBR010000027.1, forward strand.
TCCATATACTACATAGTCATGAATGTGGGCAACAAAGCCCCCCAAATGTCCCAGCTTGTCGGAGCCGCAACAATTTCTCCCTATTTCATGTACGAGATGACGCATGTAACGTCGAATTCCGGCTCTACAGATGGGTTGAATTACACTTACGATCAGTACTCCAACGCCACAACGTGGTCCCAGTCGATATACGGCTATAAGGGCGATTATGTAGTTGTAATGCTCGAATACGGCGTCCCTGGCTATCTGGTCAACGAAACCCAGCTTGTCAGTGCGACTGCAACTACCACGCCTTGATGGCTTTGTTACTGCCTACGGCTTTAGGCTTTTGTCGGAGAGAGAGGTATTTTCCGTTTTTGTGGAAAGATGGGATGATTGTGAATCCAACCCATGTATTTGGGGGGGGGCGTTCGCAGAAAGTATCTTATATCTGACTCAAATATTAATTATTGTTATTAGATGATATCATGGCGAAATCTCAAATCCGATTTGTAGCTCTTGGCGTTGCTCTACTTCTCTCTTTAATAATGGCTTTTGCTGCCGCACAGGCAACAACGTCATTTACGACATCAATAGCTCCTTACTATCTTAACGTAACCAGCACTGGACCTGGAATAGTTTCCTCGGTAAGCGGATACTATACAATAGGTTCTACAGTCAGCATCAGTGCCACTGCCGCGTCAGGTGGAAACTGGTGCATAAACTGGGTGGGGAAAGGTTCCGGCAGCTATTCTAGTTATACCTACAGTCCTGCCTCTACAATTAGCGTGACGATGAACGCCCCAATAAACGAGACTGCCAACTTCGTAGGGTGCCCTTCGACCATTACTACAACAGCGCCAACAACAGTTCCTCCAACCATAACCCCGTCCACAACGTTTACCACTACGATACCTCCAACAAATGTCACAACCTCTTTTGTCGAGAGCGGTTTGCCTAACGGGGCCAATTTCACTATAAAAATAAACAGCCTAACAAAAACAGTTACAGTATCCCAGTATTCATATACACACGTCCTTCAATTCTCCACAGGCACCGCATACAATTCTGTTGTTAACAACAACCTTTACCTATCAATAGTATATTACAACGGCATTGAATACCTACCTTCAATTACCGGACTGATTAACATAGGCGGCCTTACGACGGTTAATTACACTCAGGTAATAACAACCACAATACCAGTAAATGCAACATTGTCTACCCCTATAATAACAACCCCAACTCCATCGATTACGCTGGGCCAACAGGCAACTATTTCAGGTTCGTGGAATGGCGGAATTCCTCCTTACACTATAAGTCTATACCAGGCAACATACTCCTATTGTGGAAACATAACGCAGATCTATTCGACTTCAACAAGTGGAACTTCCTTCAACTATACGTTCAAGCCTTCGACCATCGGAACCAAATACTACTGTGTGCTCATAACAGATCATGCCGGGATAAGGAAGATAAGCTCTGTCAACCCTGGTATAAACGTAAGTTCAAGCACCACAACTGTAACGACCACCATACCATCTTCTGGCTATGTAACACTGGCCTTCTTGCCGAATGCCTCGGTAACTGTAGGACAGAGCGTCCAGGCCAGCATCTACTGGAGCGGCGCGGGTACGCCCCCATTCTATTTGGGTCTTGCTCAAGTTTCTACCAATTCATGCAATTCCGCTTCTGTAAGCCAAGCACTGAGTTGGCATAATGCTACGGTTTCACAGAATGCAGGGGGCATAGGATTCCTGATCACAGTGCCTCAGACTGCAAGCAACCAGCTATATTATTGTCTGGTCTTGAGGAACTCATTAAACAATAACTTCTATTCTAATCCAGCCATACTTCACCTTGGCGCAACGACCACTTCGACAACTACAGTTCCCGCAACCATTACTCCTACATCAACATTCACCACAACTATCCCACCATCTACGTTCCAAAATGCGATAAATATGTCTGTAGGTCAAAACATAACTTCTGGTCCATGGACAATACAGTTCCAGGATCTTGGAGGCACTACAAGCGGTATTAATCCTCCGGCAGAATTTGCCATATTCTATAACGGCCAACTTACGAATGTGACCAACATGAACGTTGCTGGCCCCGGATATTCAGGCATGGCTACATTTGCCTACGGCGGAAGCATGCTCCACATGTATCTTTCTGCGACTTCCTCAGGTTTATATGCTTATCAGAAACATGCAGTTGTCTATCCATGGTATCTCCCAATGTCCAATATCTCAGTAGGATCTACATTCGTCTCAGGATTATGGACGTTACAGCTCAACTCGTTAAATCCTGCGTCTTTCTATATTTCGCTCTTTGAGCCGCAGAAGTCATGGGTTCTCACCAATAGCACTTCTATATCTTCTGGCACGACTGCGGTCTTTAATGTAAGCGGCAATATCTTGTATTTGGAACTCAACAAGACATCTACAGTACTTAATCAGGCAAGATTTGAGCTATGGACTTCGACAGCAAAGAATGTAAATACGGCCAACTTTACCACAACCTTCACCGAGTCTGGACTTCCCGCAGGTGCGATATTTACCCTAGCCTATGCAAACCAGACGAAATCGATCGCAGTAACGCCAAATAGCGACGCCATTCTATCATTCTCTACGAAGCTGGGAAATTACGGATATACGCTCTATAACACAGCATATGGTGGCAAGAATTATGTCGTAACAGGTCAAATCCCTGCTGGCTTCTTTACGCCAGGATCTTCAGTGGTAATTTATTATTCGGCAGCCAACACCACAACGACCACCACAATACCAGTCAATAATACCCCCACAGGCCTTATCACACAAGCCCAGCTGGCCCAAACATTGGGTATAAATATTAACAGCATATCGTATCAAGTGTCCCAAGGTCTAAGTAGTAATTTTAACGTTTCAGATGCATCAAGATCCGGCATTCCAGTTCAAAGCGTAAACACCTTAACTGCCATTTATAATAACGGCAATGAGGCTACAATAGAATTCCTTATCTCTACAAACCAGCCACAGAACCTCTACAATTATATTGTGTCTCAGCTTCCTGGCCATCAATTCAACAGCAGCACTATCTCCAATGGAATCATTTCTGGTGTAACCTACACAATGGCGAATAACCCTCACGATGACTTCTACTTCCTAATAGCCACAAAAGGCAACAAAGTTGTGAGCCTTGACGGGTCGCCTGTTTCGCAGATAAGTCCCTCTGTGCTAGTAAATGCTGTTGTCTATGATCTATCTGGAATAAATACGACCACAACCACGACAATACCAACTACGCCGACTACAACAATACATATAACGCCATATAACGGCAGCGCATATAACCCAGCTACTGGTACCGCCACAATAACCATCTCGAAGGGCTGGAACATAATACCAAACGTAGGCTTGAGCACATCGCAGTTGGCAGCTTGCCAGCAGGACTACGGCGCCCACTACTTCATGTACTCTCCGCAATCTGGAACGTACTTGAACTATGGCCAGCTATCTTCCCTGTCGTCATCCCAGGAAAGCTATTCATATCCTTATACGGGCTGGTTCTACTCATCCGCCAACTGCAACATACAGTACAACATAAGTGCGGACAATCAGCAGTACCAAAGCACAACGAATCTGGCAAAGGGATGGAACTTCTTCACGGTAAAACCGTGGATGCTCAACGAAACGTTTGGCACCGAATTCGGGAACTGCAACATCAATGAGATAGCATTCTGGAACGCAACGTCACAGAGTTGGTCTACGCTCGGGGGAAGCTCATCTAAGTCTAGCCAAATAAGCAGCTTTGAGGGAACCAACATAGGTGCAGCGCAGATAGAATCCTCAATGCTTCTGAAGGTATCGGCAGCCTGCAACTTGCACAGTGCCTCCACGGCCATACCAACGCCTCCACCACCTCCATCTTCCGTAGGGTGATATAATGGCAGACCAAAACCAAACCACGAAAACTAATAGGATGCTTCTTGCGGCGATAGCCGTGATTGTGATAATAATAGCTCTGGCTGCAATATACCTCTGGTATTCCTCAGGCGTGCACGCCAAAACAGTAGCGTCTACTACGATAGCCGCTTCCACAACGGTAGCCCAGTCAAATAACAGTGGTTCTGTTCCGTCTTCACCTCCTCCATTGCCTAGCTAGTGTAGGATGGTCAAATGACTCCAGAAGATAAAAATAAAGAGTCAAATGACAGAATAATAACAGTTGTCGCAGTTGTTTTAATCGCTATTGTTCTGACTATCTTCTTTGCCATTTTAGGGTTCATAGTTGCATTTATAATTGCCGTGATACTATTCAAGAGGCTGGATAAGAAGTATCATAGCTCTCTAACAACACCTAAACAAAAGGGAAAAGATTGAATGCCTTCGCAAAGACCTTTGGGAATTACCATTCTGGCGATACTTATCGCGCTTTTTCTTTTGTCTGAAACCTTTAATGTTGTTTTATCAGCCTTTCACTATATCGCAGGCGCAGGTCTTGTCGCTTCACCGCTAGCCTTAGCTTATAACATAATAATTTCGTTTGTATCTGCAATTCTGATCTACGGCCTTGTAAAGGGCGGCAAAAGAGGGGGTTGGTATCTAGCCCTGGCTTTCGTAACCGTGCAGGGGGCATACCTAGTGATTATCAATATTATTACCACTCCAATAGCTACACCTTATCTGCCTACCGCAGTTATCGCTGCTATCGTACTTTTGATACTCGACTACTATTTAACAAGGCCCGATGTAAAAGACTGGCTTACAAATAAGACAGCAGTTGCTACAGTTACTTCTACGACCAAAGATACTAGTAAAATAAACTCTGCCGTATGGATAATCTCAGGCATTCTTGGAACGTGTTCGCTGCTAACAGTGATGCTATTCGGTTTTCATCTATCTGGGTTGCAGACGAACCAAATAGAAAACTATGAGATAGCTCAAGTTCATTCAAATCCGCTTGCGCTCGGCGGGACAAACCTGCCTTTTCAACAGCAGATGGACCAACTAAATTCACTCACAGAATCGTTCACGCTTGGTTATATCTTGCTCTCTGGGCTAATAGCGGTTTTCACCTACTATAAATTTATAAAGAACAGCAAAGGACCCCCAAAACAAGCGTTTGTAGCCCTGTTTACATTTACGGCATGTGCGGCCGTAAGCTTCGTGATAGGCCTTCTACTAACATACATCTATTTCAAGAGAGCCAATCTACTATAGGGTGCGGTTAATGTCAGAACTTCCAAATGTAGAATACTACGCCATCATCTTAATGATAAGCTTGTTCATCCTTCCAAGCTTGTTGCTAAACCTGTTTTCTGCACCAATATTCGGTTCCATCAATGCCTCTACGGCGACCCCAAATTTCGGCTCTATATTTAACGGTACACCCGGCTATTCCGGCACTTCAACACCGTCCTACAGCGTTTCGACCAGTTCGATCTACTATAGCTCCTTTAGCGCCTCCTGCGCCCCTTCAGCCAATTTTACATGTCAGAACCTAAAGATGTTCTTTATACCAGGTGAGGACATAAATTTTGAATATGGGCCGACAGCATTCAATCTATACAATGTAGGGGTCACCTGCGTTATTGGAAACAATCCAACAACCTCAGTTTCTTACTCGTTCATAACAAGCCATCACTATGTCGAAACCATAGGCGGACCAAATGGGAACATAACCATACAGCGCGATACGCTAGCTGGCGTTGGCATACCATGCTATTACGAGAACGGAACGGAAATACAGCAGGATACCTTTCCAAATAGCGGGAAAGGCGAGGTATGGATATCGTATTCAACATCGAATGCGACCGGGCCCAACCACCTACAGATACTAGCCAATCTTACGATAAGCAAGGGCAATCCGACATCAATCTCCACCACGAGCATAGCCCCTCAATCAAGTTCCGGTAATAATGCGATAAATATGTCAGTCGGTCAGAATATAACTTCTGGCCCCTGGAAGATACAGTTCCAAGGGGCTGGAGGCACAGGTGGTCAGTATATAATGCCTGCATTTGAGGTTTATTACAATAATAAACTTACAAATGAAACTGTTTTTTGCCCTCCAGGTGGTGATGGATGTGGAAATCCGGGCGAAGGAACATTCAGTTATAACAGTAGCACACTTACTATATACCTCTATGCTACTTCACCTGTTAATTCTACAAAGAAATGGGCTCTAATTTCAATCGATAGCACAAGCTAAAGTTGTAGGTTGCATGGAAGAATACAGGTTCAGGCCCTACGTTAAAAATTTTCTTCGCTAGGGAATTTGGCATTTTTATCCTTTTGTGCCAAATCAGTCTATTTTCTATTTGGCGATTAATTATCATTCTGGCCACGAACTTCAAGGGCCCTTTTTGAGAGCCTTTACGTTCTAGCCTAAAACGTATAGTTGTATCGACGACAAATAATTTAAGCCGAATAGTATAATACTATCATAGTATAGAGGCAGTCAAAGCCGTTTAAAGATAAACGTTGGGCGGAACACTACGAGATGGAAGATTACTCGAACTTATCGTCATCTTCATCATCTTCCGTATGCTTTGAATAAAATTCACCCATGTGGTCCTTCGACTTAGTCAATTTGCCCTTTTCCATTAGCATCTTGACAGCGAGCTGAGCGAAAGGCAGCGGCTCCCTAAGGGCCGTTGCCACCTTTTGCTGGATCGAATCATAAGTGCAGTAGACCGAAGAAAGTTCAGTGAGGGAAAATATGGCCTCCAAATCCGCAGGCAGAGGCATGGAGCAGTACCTATCAGCCTCGCCTGCTGTCATGATGGACTTTTCAGATACCAGTTCGGTGAGGACCCGATGCAGTTTAGCATCATCATGCAGGAACCCCAACTTATAATCTATGCTAGAAGCCCCGATGCCGTAACTACCCCTAGACTCCTGTATGGCCTTCAAAACCCTCGCCTTTAGGGCTTCGAATTCCTGTTCCTGCGCCGCTTTCTCTTCAAGCTCCCTCTTTTTCCGGTTCTCTTCTTCCTGGATCTTCCGCTTCTGCTCTTCATACCTCTGTCTTGCACGGTCTTCCAGAATCTGCCGGTACTTGATGGCTACGGTCTTCAGTGCTGCCTCAACTATGTCAGGCGGATACGTGATCGAGGATTCAGACACGTAAAAGGTATAGAAAGCGTCATGCCTAGCTGTGTTCAGTTCGGGATAACCGCTGGCAACTAGGCGCCTGATGCAGTCTTCCCTGATCTGGAGTATCATCTCCCCTTGGGTCGGGATGGTCTTTGCCTCGGGTTCGGCCTCTTCCTGCCCTTCGTGCTTTAGCACTATGTTTGGGTGGTCAATGAGGTATTGGAGGGCCTTTCTGGCCGCTTCGCCCAGCCCAGGTGCCTTTTTGAAGGCCTGGAGCCTCTCGTACATCCCCTGTTCTACGGGAAATGTGACATTCCTCGTGTTTTTGGGCATATTTTCGCCATTGTTAATTATTCATAATTTGTTGTCAATTGTTGATAACTTCTTGCCAATTGTTGGCAACTTTACCTTAATCTCTAACTTATTCTTTACCTTTTGCTGTACCTCTGCATGCCGCCCTACCTGCCGGAACCGGCCGTTTTGACGTCGAACCGTCCTCCAAGTTTCACCGACATGCTCCCTTTTGCACAGATGGGGTCGACTTTGACACGGGGACCTCATATGCTACGCACGCTTCTTGGACTCGAACCGACCGGGCCAGAGGCTCTTGCGCAGACAGTTGCGCACAAATGCGCCCAATAGGGTCTTCCTCGTCCGCCTGTGCAGCTCGTCCCAGAGCTCGTCATCCACCTTTACCACGAGCAGGTGCGTATACTTCGCCTGCCGCTCCAATCCCTCCAATTCGGCCATAAAACCATCTCAAGCGTAAATACTTCGGATGCGATGCCTTTCTCGCGCTTTGCGCTCCTTCTCCTCCTCGATCCGTGTGACACATGACTTGATCAGCTCGAAGAGTTCAGCCCTTGATATTCCGGAAGGTATTATAAGGCCGAACTTACGGGCAGTCGCAAGCATCCTAGATGTCGGCCGTTTTGGGGCCTCTTTCTCCATCATTCGATCTCCTCGTCTGCTGCAGGCCTTGCCTTCACCACGCCCTGCCGCGGGCGCCAAATGAGGTCTAGGCGCTCCTCCGCCTCCATGAAAGTGGCATCGGTCCACGAGTTGGGGCCCCAACGGGCTTCATAGTCGAGCCTGAGAGCTTGATGCCCCTCCTGTGCCCAGACCCAGGCATGTATGGCCGGAGGGGTTGCAGGGGTTTTGGAGGTATTTTCTAGGATAGTCTGAGATTCTTGGCTGCTTTTGGCTACCTTGGTTACCTCGGCGGCCTTTTCTACCATGTCCTTATTCTCAGTCTCCTTATGTGACAGACTGGTAAACGCATCCAAGGTGGCCGATGTAGCCACCTTGGGCTGGGTTTCAGGCTTAGCACCCTTCGTGAACCTGTACTGGCTTCTCGTCGAGTGGGTGGGGTTCTCTATCCAGTCCAGCTTTATCCCGGATAGCTCCCTCCCCCTGAACTTGTCCAGCAGCATGCCGAACTTGGTCCTCGCGCTCTTGGGACTGCCGTCCCAGTCGAGCCACCCGAACAGGTCGGAGAAGTCGCTGTCCGGGTTTGCTATCTCGTCCATGACGGCCTTCTTGTATATCCAGTCCTCCGGCCACTTTGCGTAGGCCAACTCGAACAGCAGCTTCATGTTGCGGGTTTCCTTGTCGCCGCCTACGCCGTCGTTGCTGTTGTTCGAGGCGCATGGGTTGCCTAACCCCGCGTTTTCCATGATGCCGCCGACCACCCGGGCCCATTCGGGGTAAGAGGAGAACGGGATGCTGCCCGCTACCTGCCCCTTCTCGACCCAATCCCTGATGAGGGCGTACAGGGCGCTAAGGACATCCGCGCGGTTCTCCTTGACCCATCCATGCAGGTCTGGGGTCTTGAATACTCTCCTGTTGGGGTCTTCCTCGACGAAGAAGAGGTTTATGAAGATGCAACGTGCGGCCAGGTCCGGAGTGTAGCTTATGCCTGTGTTTGCCGAGATTGATATCTCAAGGGTATTCGGGAACCGGAGCATAATGTTGCTACCGAGCTGCCTGTCCTCCCAGTAGGAGGACGTGGACATGCCCTCCAGGATCGGAGAATTCAGGTAACCCTTGTTGTTCGACGAGTGGATCCTGTTCCTGCCGCTCTTCAGTGCCGACAGTATCTTCTTCCGCCATTCGTCGTCGTGGGTCTCGCCGTCACTCACTATGGGCGGATCCTCGATGGCGCAACCTTCATATGTCATTCCAGTCATGCCGGCGCAGTAGTCCTTTCCGGCGCGCTCGCGGTTCGACTTGTAGAAGTATACCGGCGTCCTGCACGTCTCCTCCTTGTACAGCCTTCTGCAAAGAGGGGTGAGCAGTGCGCTGATCGCGTTCGTACGATCCTGTTCCGAGGCGAAGCAGAACTCGGCATACATGCTCAATATGATCTCCTTCGCTCTTTCCACTGTCATGTTGACGTCGATGACGGGCGCGGTAGGCGGCAGCCACGACAGCATCACAGGGTCATATCCCGTTTCGGGGAAGACGAGCTTCCCATCTTTCAGGCATGGCATCCGAATGTTGAATATCCGCTCCAGCACGGGGAGCTGCCGCCGGAACTGATACTCGCTGGCCAGCGTGGCGTCTGCCATGGTCGCGGTTATGCTTTTTGTCGCGAAGTAGTCACTGTAAGGTCCCTTTCTGTTGACTCCTACGATGAAGTACCTCTCGAGGAGGGTTATGAACTCGGCGGCCTTGACCTGGATGAACACCAGCAACCTTTTGTTTTTGTCGTCGCCTATGGCGCACATTTCCAACTTGACGACGCTTTTGTCTACCGGCCTGTAGAACAGCACGTTATTGTGTCTGAATCCGGCGCCGGCATCCTCGGCGAACTCCCCGACAGGGCGCCCTTCCTGTGGCAGCTGGAGGGTCGGCCGCTCTGGCCAGTACCTCCTTTTCCGCTCCTCGCATACGGCATCATATAACATCTGTTCCTCTTGGGGTTTGTTTACCTTCATGCAACCCGCATTGAATATACGCCCAAGCTCTTCGTCGCTCATCTTTGAGCAGTCAATGGGTGGCATATTATCAGTCATCTAACCCACCACCTCTATCCTGACAATGGCCGCGGCAGCGATAAGGAGTACCGGATATGGCTTGCGCTGTTCTATCGTCAAGAACCCGTCCTTGAAGGAGGATAGCACGCCCTGCCTCGCGACGATGCCCTGGCCGTCATTGAATGCAACCTTTATGTTTTTCCCAACCAAGCCAGCCAAGTCCATTTTGTCACCTATTGTGGTTTGTTTTCTTCCGCCTCGATTTTGGCGAGCTCGCGTTCATATGCCAGGACCAGGCTCAAGTCGGGCTCGCGAAGACGATCCTTGTGAAGCCGCAGAGTTTCTAAGGCGTCGCACCAGGATTCCAGTTGCGCCTGCGTTGCCATTTACTTCACCTTCATCCTTGTTAGGCCCTCACTGAGCCACTTTCGTATCAGGGCGCTGGGGCTATACCCTGCTTCCTTTAGCTTGCCAAGTTGCTCTACCTGGCTGGGATCGAGATAGACAGAAACCAATTTTCTCATTTAATCATCTTGGGCATATCTGTATACAGATTAATGTAGTAAGCTATTAATATCCATATAGCCATATCCGTATACTGATTTATATGACCCTGACGGAACAAAGGACAGAAGAAGCGCAGAGGGAGATTAGGACTGCACTGACGAAGCACAGCTTCAAGGCATTGAAAGCTACTCTTCAGCCACAGGAGGCGGAAGTTTTAAATGCGCTTTTAGAGATCAATGCGGCAGTCACCGTAAATGCGATAAGGAGCTATTTGGTCAAAAACCTAGCGGGAGAAAACAAAGAGGCGATATTGGCTAAATATGGGATACAGGACATTCCGGCCGGACGACCGACAATCAAATATATAGAGGGACGCACATCCAAAAAAGAGCCGAGGCTAAACGAGCGCCTAAAAGACGCTTATGACAAAGCGAGTGAGTTTAACGTCAACTTGGAGATATCGTTTTTGGATGAGGATGTCCTTAGGGAGCGCGGTATAATAGATAAATATCCTGAGCTCATACTGAATACCACCCAAAAAATAGAGATTTGGATCCAGGCACTGCAAGGTATTGTAGATGTTCCTTCTGTTAAGAAGGTTGAGGAAATATTGGAATTCTTGCATTACTCTAATCTGATTGATAAAAGGGCACTTGCACCAGGCAGCAGGGCCAAGGACGTGTGGTTTGTAAAGCCGGAGATTGTTGACCTTCGGAAACAATAATGAGAAGTCTTATTATGCTGCCTTGTGGGAGATCAGGAAGATTTCCCTGTTGGCCAACTCTGATGGATATTTGTCGCAGGTATAGTCGGCAATGTTCTTCATTACGTTGGTTTTGATTTCCTCTGCCTTGCTTTTCATGGCGATACCGAGGATTATGAACAGATCCGGATTTGAAGTGTCTATCTTCGTTATTATCTCTCTTACCTTTATCGCGATCTTGTCTTTGGCCTGTATGAAAGAGGTGAACTGTTCTATGCTCTTGAAAAAACTGTTCAGCTCGAAGCTCAGGTTATCGTTGGTGAGGGCTTTTTGCATCAGGTTTGCATAGAGGATTGGAAAAAGTCCATTCCAAACAAACTCTGCAACATGCAGGCCTCTCTTGCCGTGATCCCTGCTTTCCAGTAGCTTTGTTCTGAGGATCCTGATTTTGTCGGTCTCTGATTTCTTTTCCAGCTCCCTCAGCCTCAGGCCCATTTGGAATTCGAGCCTGAGATACGGATCGTTGACGAATTTTGCAAATGTCGCATACTCGGGTAGTTTCTTCTTCTCCGCTATCTCGGTTATCTCCTTCGGATCCCGGATAAAGGCTATTTCTTTGTTCAGAAATTTGTTTACGAAGCCCTCTACCAAATCGGGTGCCTCCTCGATTACGGCTTTGGTCACGCCTTTGAATGCATCTTCGACTAGCCTGTCTCCGTTGGTCATAGAGTTACTCCAAACTCTTCCATATATGAAGCTATGCTCAGGGAGTTGTCGTCCAAGATTATCGTGCTTCCTGGAAAGATTAGCATGTTACTGAACTTGACCTCCTCGTCGGTATACCTGTCTTTGACCCTCTTCTTGTTCTTGTCTACTACGTACTCGCCTTCGACGTCATGCTCAAGTTTCTGTAGTATTTTTATTTGAACCGCTTTCGGTACGTTTTTAAGAGAAATCAACTCCATTTAGATCGCCTAAGTGTTATAGTAAGGTAACGCATATATTTATTAACTTTTGTTAAGCAAGGTTCCTCTTCTGGCCTGCCGCTCTCGCTTGCGGCGGACTTCCGCTATTTTCTTGATGACCTCTGGTTCGTTTATGATGTCGGCATAAAGCGCGGTAGTTTTGTCCTGGGCCATCGCAATCTCTATTTCCAAAGCGCTGCCGCACCTTCCGCACCACATCATCTCGGCACCATTGACAGTCCTGCACTTGGGGCACACCTTCGATTGCAGTTTCGGTTGCTGCAATTCCTGCACCTCGTAGCCGTTGACCTGTAGAACGCTGTTATCGAGGTCCCTGCCCGAGAGATGGACATATGTTGACGCCATCCTGCTCTCCGCAGTCCATCCAAAGAACTGCTTTAGCTGCTGCTCTGTCAGCCGGCATGCGTAGTAGGTCGCCCTCGCATGCCTGAAGGCATGCGGATTGACCTTCTTGGTTACTCCTGCCCTGGTTGCGGCAACTTTAAGTATCTTGACGACACCGGCCCTGTCCAGTGCCTTGTTTGTCGCGGCCCATCTGCCGTATCTTTCCCATAGGTAATCGGTATTCTTTCTTTCTCCTTTGCAGTTGTCCAGGTATCTACCGAGATAAGGAACACTGAACATTATCGGTATTTGCCTCATTCCTGTCTTGCCATCGACCCTAAGATGGGCAGGCCGGCTCTCCAGGTCGACGTCCTTTATCCTCAATGTTAGGAGCTCGCCGACTCTTATGCCCGAATCGAACAGCACTGCAATCAGCGCCTTGTCCCTGTCTTCCCTTGCCGCCTCAAGAATCTTGAGGACCTCCTCCTCGCTTAGTATGTCCTCGGGCAGCACCCGCTTCGCGTTCTTTAGCGCCGCCTTGATCCAGCGCACCTGCTCTGGATAGAACTCGTCGTTGCCGGCGATGTGCTTGTAGAAGGTCTTTACTGAAATTTTAATGTTGCTCTTTGTCTTCGGCGAATATGCGGATCGCTCGACTATCGCTATCGCCTTCATCACCTCGTCCTTGGTCAGGGCCTTTATGTCCTTGTTACCAACGGCCTTGAGGAAAGTCGAAAGGCAGTATAGATTCTTGCAGATTGTCCTCTCAGTGAGGCCCCTAGCCTGCATGAAGGCTACAAAGTCAGATATCGTCTCCTTTGTGCTCTCAGGAATAGTCTTGTCGTTGGCTATCGCCGCGACTAGCTTTACGTTGCGCCTGTCAGCCTCATCGATATAGGCCATGATAATGTATTTTTCCGAAAGGTATATAAGCCTTTGTGTATCCCCAACGAACTGCCCTTCCTCGTGAACATGAAATGGGGCTGCCGAGATTCGAACTCGGATTGCCAGAACCCGAATCTGGCAGTCTGACCAGGTTAGCGTACAGCCCCGTTTAATCATTCGTCGTTGAGAATTACCTTATTAGTTATTCCGAACCTTCCCCTTTTTATAAGGTTCTTGTTCTCCAGTCCTTTGAGTATCCTGTGGGCCTTCACCTTGGAGAAGCCGCTCCTTATCACGATGTCTGATTGCAGCGCTCCTCCCTTGGACGCCTTTATTATTCCTATAACCCTCTTTTCGTCCTGGTTCAGGAAGACGTTTATCGCCTTCTCCTTCTGAACCGCCCTCTCTTTCATTGAGCTCGCTCTGCCAATCCTCCTTTGGCTCGAACGTAGGAGCCTGAGCGCCGATAGTATTAGCATTATGCCGCCCAGCAGGGGTGCTACTATGTCAGTGAATATGTCGAGAACTATCCCTCTCGTCCCGCTGAGGCTTCTCAACGCTATCCCGTGGTATACGGCTATCGCTATGCTGGAGCCGTTGAGCAGCGCCACCAGTATCAGGATGGCACCCACTGCAAAGGCGAGGAGCATGAAACCGTTACCTGCCAGTCGGTCTGTCATTGTAACCTACTAGTCATTCCTTTTAAGGTATAAATAATTCGCTGTAGGGGCTGCGTTAGCTTATTATAACAAAGCGCCCAAATATCATCGTGGACGCTAGTATACTCCTCAAGGGGAAGCAGGCCGGCATACTGTTGGCGCTTAGGGACACCAATCAGGCCTGGTATGTCTCCTCGCTCGCCAAGGCGGCCGGCACCACCTATGTGCACGCCTGCAACTTCATAAACGTCTGCGAGGACCTTGGCGTTGTCAACTGCGAGAAGCACGGCAAGCTCAAAGTGGTCAAGCTTACTGAGAAGGGTACCAAGATAACAGAGATGCTCTACGGCATAGTCTCCCAACTCGCCCAGGCGCCTGCCCCGCAGCCGGCCCAGGAGCCTCCGGCGGCCCCTGCCAGCGCCCCTCCGAAGGAGCAGAAAGGCTGAGAAAGTACCGCTAAATGGCTTTACAGCAAGCTTTTTATATATAGGATACCGTGAGATATCCATAGGGATACGATGAACAAGAATACCGCTAAATTTGCCAAGGGCGCGGCAGTAGTAGCGGCAGGTTTAGTCGTCGGGAACTTTGCCATAGGACAGGCCGGAGACATCCAGAACCTTTCGATACCATTAAGGGTGGCAGAGGGACTATTTGGTGCTGTGGCTGTTGGTACTGGAATGGTAAAAGGAGGCATAATGGTTGGCGTGGGTGCAATCGGCATGCTTCGTGGGAGAGAGGAGTCCACATCAAAGGGCTCTGGACATTTTGGAATGCTGAGAAGAGTAGCAAGTAAGATCACGAGCGAGTTTTCCTCGCCTTTGGATGATAAGAAGGTTACACAACCGAGACCTGTATCTGCTTCTTTACGGCATTAAGCACGTGGCTGTAGTCCCTGTAGTGCGCAATAGTTGTAAGCCTTAGAGTATACTCTCCGGCCTCTGACCCTGTGCCTCCGAATATATTGAACTTGACCTCTCTTTCTTCATTGGCCGGCAGCTCTCCTATTCGGATCTCCCTTTGCTTTGCCATATGCATCTCATCGAAGCCCAGTTTCTGTGGCAGTTCCGCAACAACGGATGTCAGGATTATGTCCTTGGTCATGTTCTTCACTTTTACGATAAGCATCGCTGAACTATTCCTCCTGGCATAGAGCCTGTAGGGCACTAGCTCTGTTGAAATCAGGAAAGGGGAACCAGTTGTTATCTCTTTGCTCGAATCTTTTTTCCCGAAAATGTCAAAAATTCCCATCGCATCCACTCGTAAGTCTTTATATAGTTTGTTGTTCTCATATTAATAAATAGGTTGGGTTTGGTTGGTGGATGTGGAATGCCTATAAAGTTTAACATAACTAAGCATGACGTGCTTGCCGGCAAATTTCACCAACTAGTGCAGAAGACCAGTGGTAGCAATATTGCGCCTGATGATTCGCTGCTCCACGCCCAGGCCACACTGATAGCCTCTTTTTCTCCAGGGCATTCATGGCAGACCAACAGGTCTCTCATGGAGAGGGACATGGAAAGGCTTAGGTCATCCCAGGAGGTGAAGAATGAGTACGCGGCGGCAAAGGCGTCGCGGTGGAAGATGGTCAACAGCAAGGACATCCAGGAGGTCTCGCAGATGAGCATTCCGGACAGCCTCTTCTCTGTTTGGCTTGCATTCAACACCGAAAGGGAGAAGCGAGAGACCTACAGGAGCGCCTGGACAACCCTTCAAAGTGAGTTCAACGATGAGTGCGACAACCGGGAGCGCGCTCCGGAGGCCGCTGCACGCGCCTGATTTTAGATTCTGTTTGGGTTATCCAGTAACTGCTCTGATTATTGGGTCTGGATCTGAAAAGTTGTTGAATAAGAAGTCAGGCTTCTCTGCTGCTAGTGTTTTTGCGGCCTGTTTGCCAGTGGCAACCGCGATTGACTTCACCCCTGCCGCTTTGGCGCACTGTACATCTCTGACCGTGTCTCCAATTACAAAAACATTCTCTTTGGTAACCATTATTCCGACCTTTTTGGCCTCGCCAATTGCTATTCCTACGAGCTCTGATCTGTTTGTCGTAAACTGCCCGAAGGCGCCCAACTTAAAGTAGTGCCAAAGCCCAACTTTTTCGAGCTTTATTCTCGCACGGCCTTCGGTGTTTCCCGTAAGGAGGCCCAATGTTACGCCTTTATTCAGGAGAAGTTTTATTAGCAGCTCTACGCCCGGAATTGGTTCGACAACGAACTTCTTCATTATCTCTTCCGTAATGGCCGCATAACCCGAGAGGGCAGTTTCTAGGCGCGAATCCTCTTCTGGATTTTTGACCTCTAACAGCCTTAGTTTCTCTATCAAGATCTGACGGTCTGTCATTCCGTCTCCGCTGAATGAGGAGTTTTTAAAATCGAGATTGAAGTATGTCTTGATTAGCATGGCAGATGGAGATGGAACTTTGTCCCACTGTTTTATTAGCGTGCCATCGACGTCGAAAAGGATGAGCCGATTTTTGGCAGTTTCGCTTTGCATTATATAAATAAGGTTGAAAAGGCTTTTAATGTGGCTACCACTCCAGCTGTCCGCCCGTTTTGTATTCAGTGACCCTCGTCTCGAAGAAGTTCTTCTCCTTTCTTAGGTCGATAACCTCGCTGAGCCATGGGAAGGGGTTCCTAACGTTATAGAGCTGCGGCAGGTTCAGCCTCTCGAGCCGCCTGTCTGCAGTATATTGAACATACTGAATTACTGTGTCTGCCGTTAGGCCCAAAATACCAGCAGGCAGGCAGTCCCTCGCGTACTCCGCTTCTAGGTCCACCGACTTCTTTATGTTCTCCACTGTCGCCTTCTTGAAATCCTCGGTCCACACTTCCGGATTCTCGCTCACTATCGTGTTTATCAGGTCGATGCCGAATGCGAGGTGTACCGATTCGTCCCTGAGTATGTACTGGAACTGCTCTCCTACCCCTATCATCTTGTTCATGCGCTTGAACGATAGCATCATGGCGAAGCCGGCGTAGAAGAATATGCCCTCCATGATGACATAGTAGCCTATCAGGTCGTTGAGGAACTTCTTTATGTTCTCTGTTCCGTCGGTGGTGAATGTTGGGTCCAACAGCGACTTGGTTATGTCGACGACGAAGTCGTCCTTCTTCTTTATGCTGGGTATGCTGTTGTACATGTTGAATACGTGCTCTGGATCAAGTCCGAGCGAGTCGCAGCAGTAGATGAATGTCTCTGTGTGAACCGCTTCCTCATAGGCCTGCCTGAGCATGTATTGCCTGGCTTCCGGGTTTGTTACATGCCTGTATATCGAAAGCACTATGTTATTGGCCGTGAGGCTCTCTGCTGTTGAAAAGAAGCCGAGGTTCCACATGACCATCCTCCTTTCGTCATCGGTCAAGCCGCCCCTTTCCTTCCAGAGCTCGATGTCCTGCTGCATCGGTATCTCTTCCGGGACCCAGTTGTTGGCTACTCCGTTCTTATAGTACTCTCTCGCCCAGGGGTACTTTATCGGGAGTATCTTGTTGGGATCTGTCTCTGACGAATTTAGTATCTGTTTCTTTGTCATTTCATCATCTACTGGCAGGACTCGCAGCTCGGGTCGTCTATCTTGCAGGCCTTGGCCTCCTGTATGTCATCGTTCGTTATGTTGATCGCCGGCGGAATCAGTTGGACTGGCTCCATCTGCTGCACAGCCGACTCCCCGCCAACCTTCACAGTCTGCACAAGCGGCTGCTCGTTGCTTACCATCCTGGTCTTCTGCCTAGTTATCTCAACCGTGTTCTTCTCCACCGCTGAAGCGCCGAGCGTCCTGAGGTAGTAGGTGGTCTTGAGTCCCATGAGCCAAGCGTGCATGTATATGTCCGACAGCACCCTTCCCGACACCGTGTTTGTGAATATGTTGAGCGACTGGCTTTGATCAATCCACTTTCCCCTGTAGGCGGCTATCTTTATCAGCCACTGGGGCTCTATCTCGAAGACGTTCTTGTACTTCTCCTTTATCTTAGTCGGTATTGAATTAATTTTCTGTATGCTGCCGTCGTTCGTCTTTATCTCTTCCAGCGTACGCTTGTTCCAGAGGCCCAGCTTCTTGAGGTCCTCGACCAGGTACCTGTTGACCACTGTGAACTCGCCGCTCATGTTGGACTTTACGTATACCGCTGTGTACATCGGCTCTATCGAGGGCGTGCAGCCCGCTATGTTGGATATGGTCGCTGTTGGTGCTATCGCCATGCAGTTGGAGTTCCTCATGCCGTGCTTTTGCACAGCCTCCCTGACCGGCGTCCAATCCATTAGTCCGTCCATTGGGACGTTTATCTTCATTCCCCTCTCCTTCTCCAGTAGCGGCATCGTGTCTACAGGGAATATTCCCCTGTCCCACTTCGACCCCTTGTAGCTCTCGTAGTGCCCTCTCTCTTTCGCCAGCTCGGCCGAACCAAGAATTGCGTAGTAGGATATCACCTCCATGCTCTGGTCAGCAAACTTCACCGCTTTCTCAGAGTCGAAGCTTATGTCAAGCTGGTAGAGCGCCTCCTGGAAGCCCATGATCCCTAATCCAACGGGCCTGTGCCTCATGTTTGAAGTCTTTCCTTCCAACGTGGGGTAGTAGTTGAGGTCTATGACGTTGTCCAGCATTCTCATTCCGGTCTTCACCGTTTCTGCGATCTTCTTCGTGTCCAGGGAGCCGTTGCTTATGTGCCTCGCCAGGTTCACCGATGCCAGGTTGCATACTGCGGTCTCTTCCTTCGATGTGTTCAGTGTTATCTCTGTGCAGAGGTTTGAGTTGTGCACCACGCCAACGTGGTCCTGCGGTGACCTTATGTTGGATGGATCCTTGAATGTAATCCAGGGATGGCCAGTCTCGTATAGGTTGACGAGTATCTTCTTGTAGAGGTCCTTCGCCTTAACTACCTTGTAGAGCTTTATCTTTCCTTCTTCTCTCATCTTTTCGTACTCCTCGTACCTCTTCTCGAAGGCGATGCCGTATAGGTGATGGAGGTCCTTGGTCTCATCGGACGAGAAGAGCGTCCATTCCTTGTCCTGCATTACTCTCTTCATGAAGAGGTCTGGTATCCATAGCGCTGTATCCATGTCGTGCGTCCTCCTCCTTTCATCGCCGGTAACCCTCCTAAGGTCGATGAAGTCCTCTACATCATAGTGCCATGCTTCTAGGTAGGCACAGGTTGCGCCTCTTCTCTTCCCGCTTCTGTTTATTGACACTGTAACGTCATTGGCGATCTTGAGGAAGGGTATTATCCCCTGGCTCTCCACCCCTGTCTTCTTTATGTATGCGCCCGTTGCCCTCAGGTTTGACCAGTCGTTCGCCACCCCGCCCGACCATTTTGACATCTGGGCGTTGTCGGCATAGCACTTGAATATGTGCTCCAGGTCGTCCTCGATTGTGGTTAGGTAGCAGGAGCTCATTTGGGGGTGCACTGTTCCCGAGTTGAAAAGCGTCGGCGTTGAGCTTACAAGCGATAGGGTCGAGAGAACGTTATAGAACTTCACCGCCATGCTGTTCTTGTCAGGCTCGTTTATCGCAAGTCCCATCGCCACCCTCATCCAGAACATTTGGGGGGTCTCTGTGTGCTTCTTCTCAGCATGGTCGAAGATGAAGTACCTGTCGTAGAGTGTCTGTACTCCTCTGTAGGGCAGAAGTTCGTCCCTCTTGGGCTCCAGCTTGGAGGCAAGGAGCTCAAGGTCGAATCCGCCCAGCTCCTTAGATAGCTTTCCCATCTCGATGCCATGCTTGATGTTCTTTATGAATGACTGCTCCCAGGCCGTTCTAAGACCGTCAGTCCTTATGCGCTCTCCGCAGACCTCCTTGTAAATATTGGACAAAAACATCCTGGTGGTGACCAGGTCGTAGACCGGGTTCGTCTCGATGAGGCTTCTTGCGGTGAGAACCGCAAGCTGGGCGATCTCCTCAGTGGGCATCCCCTCGTAGACGCTCACCTCGCAGGCCTGGAGAAGTTCCTCGACGTTGACCACGCCCTCAAAGCCCCTACAGGCCTCTGACATGAACTTCCTAAGCGTGGCCTCGCTGAACTGCTCTTTCGTCTTCTTGCTGTTCGTGATGAAAAGCTTCCCATCGTCGATCTTCTTGAGCGTCTCACTCCTCTTCTGATCCCTCAGCTGGGCATGCCTCTCCCGGTAGAGTATGTAGGCCCTCCCTACGTCATAGTAGCCGCCTTTCATCAGGCACATCTCGACTATGTCCTGCACTCCCTCCACGTCTGCGACACCGGTGCCATAGGCCATCTCCACCTCAGCCGCCACCATCTCGGTAAGCTTGTCAAGCTCGGCCTGCATTGCGGAGCCCCTTACGGCGTAGACAGCCTTGGCTATCGCCTCGTTTATCTTTGCCGGGTCAAAATCAGCTATTGATCCGTCTCTTTTTCTTATCTTTTCAATCATAAAACCCACCTGAACAAATGCCGGACAAAACATTTGCAAGAAGTATATTAATACCATTTCTTTTGGAGAGTATATCGTGATATACATATGGGTATTACTTGACTACAAGAGCTTGGGGCCCGCTACAACTTGGCCCTCGTAATTATTCTGCAGCTGTCGTACTCGACCAGGAGCTCGGCCTCTGCCTGTGCGACGGGAGCCATCCCTGCTTCGACTAGGACAGGGCTTGGGTCTATGCAGCCATTGCGGTAGAGCTCTGACATGGCGGAGTAGAGAGAGAACTTGGACATCTCGGAGCCGAGCAGCCACCTGGCGGCGAAGGGATTCTTCGGATACTTAGTCTCTATCTCCTTCAGGAGCTTCCTTGCGCCGTCGCCCCTGGGGATCATTCCGCCGGCGTAGGTGTATATCTCGGTATTATCGCCCTCTGTGACCTGGCCCTTTCCGGATTGGGTAGTTATGAAGGGCTCTATCGCTATTATCGTGCCTTCCTCAAGCACTGTCGTGTCGCCGTTGTCGTAGTTTGGTATGAATGAGCCCGTATGGAGGTCGTTGTCCTCTATCCCGTGCCCTCCCAGGTTCATGATCACCTTGAAGCCTGCCTTTTCTACGGTTTTTGCTATCTCGGCTCCTAATTTTTTGACCTCGACGCCTTCCTTTACCATGGATAGGGCATTGTCGAGAGCCAGCTCCGCCGCCTCTATCATCTTGCCATGCTCGCCCGACAGGTCAACCGTGAGGGCGCCGTCGCCAAGCATGCCATGCTTCTCGGCCCCGAAGTCTATTTTAACTAGGTCCTTTTCGGAGAAGATAGATGCGTCATCAAAGGAGGGGGAGTAGTGTGCAGCACGCTCATTCTGCGAGAGGTTGAGGGGGAATGCCAGTCCGAAGCCAGTTGCCCTGAGCTGCTTCTCTGCCGCTTCCGCAACGTCCAGGAGCCTGGCTCCAGGCTTCACCAGCCTGCTCGCCGCTACAATCGCCTCCTGCGAGGCCTTTCCGACCTCCATCGCCAGTTTTATCTTGTCATCTTCCATTCAACCGCCCAGCTTCTTTTGCTTTCCCATTCCCTTTAACTCTTCCTCATCAAATCCCAGTTCCTTGAGAATCTTCATCGTCGCCGGAATTACCTGATGGTTTATGTAGTACTCAGGGTCATAGTCCTTCGCCATTCCTTCCAGCTCGGCCTTATCGGATATGGTGTTGCCATGCTTCGTTATTATGTAGCCTATTATGTTGTTTTCTACTTCGTCCTTGGTCTTGAAGCCGCTCTGCACCGCCTTCTTTGCCGCCGACACCTCAGGCGACTTGATGTCGTATCCCTCAATGCTCTTCCGAAGCTGCGTTGACACCACAACGTCGCTCAGCGGCACCTCGCCAGCTCTCAACCTCCTTATGGTCTCCTTGACTATGTCGGAGGCCTTCTTCGGGTCGCCCTCCTTTAGTATGGTTTCCAGTACCATACGCTGGGCATCTCTCGATACGCGAGACCAGTCCCTCCTCACTAGCTCGAAGCCCCTTATCTTGATTCTGCCCGACTCGGATATCAGGGCGTACTTCTTCTTCGCACCCTTTCCTTCCCCTCCCTTCGTCCCTACGAATACACCCCTATTGTAAAAGTCTTCTAGCTCTAGGTCCATCGACTTTGGCAGCTTCGAGTTGAAGTCCTTCATGAAATTTCGTGCGTCTTCCTTTGTTCTGTCGCCCAGCAGCGCTACTACCGAGTCAGTGTCCCCATAGATTACCCTCATGCCGCTCGCATCTGCTGAGTCCATGCACATCTTGATGTACTGCCTGCCGAATGCCGTCACGCTTGCCGCGCACGCCCTGGAGTACCACCTCGACCGGGCGTAGCCCAGATATCCGTAGAATGAGTTAGAAACTATCTTTAGTGCCATCGACCTTGACCCAAGCAGTATATTGCTGGGATCCTTCTTGTAGGCCTTCTTGACGTCAACCCTCTGGTCCATCATCATCTTCAGCAGCGCGGGCATTATTCCCGGCCTTGACTTCTCGAACTTTGTCCCGTCGGGAGAGTCGTAGACGTCCGTGCCCTCCTTCACGACGGTCGATGGATCGATGTTGTAGGATATGATTATCGATGGATATAGTCCCCTGAAGTCGTACATGACAAGGTTGTTGTAGATGCCCGGCTCCGGTGTCTTTACATAGGCGCCCTCAATGGGGTTCCTCAGCCTCTCCCTGTTCTCCCTGTCGTCCGGCTTGTTCGGTATCAGCTCGCCGTTGTGGGTGGAGCTGTGCATCATCATGAACTCGACCAGCTGTCCTGTTGTCGAAACACAGACGTCGGTGAGCGGATCATAGGTCAACCTGGCTAGCTCTATCATTATGGGTATGAAGGTCTCGTATACCTTCTCCAGCGCATAGGAGTCGTCAAGGTTGTAGGTGGCTAGCGCCTCCAGCTCCTCCTTTCCACCGTCCCACATCTTCCAGATGTTGGGTTTATCGACCATCACCTTCTTCGTGTCGCCGCTGATCGCCTCATAGACGTTCTGCAGGGTCTTGCTGTTGAGCTTCAGTATGCTCTCTGAGGCCCCCACTATGGAGATGAACTTTATTACGGTGTACATATCGACGTGAACCCTGCCGGCTACCTTGACCCTTGTGACCATGCCATGGCTCTCCAGCTTTGTGTCTCCCTCGAACCTCGACATGCTGAACGTCATGTTCAGGGAGCTGCACCTCTCTATGAAGTACTTCACGTCGAAGCCGCTTGAGTTATAACCGGTCACTATGTCCGGCTGGAGTTCGCCAAGAATCTCCATGAAGCGCCTTATCATTGCCTTCTCGTCTGACATAGACTCCACGAACGGCAGGGCGATGGGCTTGAACGTTATGACACCGGCCTTCTTCTTGTCCTTCGACTTGAATGAGTAGCTTATCATGATTATCGGGTTCTTCTCCGCCTTCGGCATGCCAGTGCCGGGGCTGTAGACCTCTATGTCGAAGCACATGACGCTTAGCGGCATAATCTCCTTGGACCCTGTCGGCTCTATCGATTCGAGGATAAGTCTACCGTCAGAACCCCTGCTGGCCTTGATTCTGTGCATGGTGAGCGGGGTTATGCTCTTGTCTATCGAGTATCTCTTGGCGAACGGTATGTCATTCTCGTAGGCGTCGCCCAGGTGGGCCATGGCGTTGGAAAGCTTCGGTACATAGGAGGCGTTGTTGAGGGAGACCTTGATGGACTCGACCGGCCTTCCCAGAAGAGTCCTTGGCGCCTTCTCTATCGATATGGGCTTGATTACCCTGTCTCCGTCCTGAAAAAAGACCCCCGAGATGTCGTTCTTCCCTGCTGGGACAAAATAGAAGTAGGGTTTGTACTCCTTGTCCAGCAGCTCATGGACCGTGCCGTCAGCTCCCTTTACTGTCATCCTTATTGTTGAGTTGTCGCCCAGGTTTATGTAGTCGATGTCTAGAACTGCAGCCTCCATCTCTATTGGATCATCTCCGCTGACCGGGCCTTTCTTTGAAGCCATAAATGCGAATCCTGCTTACTTCTTTGTGGCAGGCTCCTGTATCTTCGTTGTCGAGACAACCATCGGCGGGATGAGGCCTATGGAGTAGGCGACGAGCGTTCCTGTGGCGCTGCACCTGAAGTTCAGGCTGTTTATGAGCTCCTCCGCCATGTTGGTCGGGAGCAGGTGCTCGGAATTCCACTTCTTCAGCACCGATGCCGCTGCCTCCTTGCCCTCAGTCATCTCCACAACTCCGCTGAGCTTGATGTGACCGAGCTTCTTGGCATCCTTGCTGTCACTGTCGCTGTATTCCGCGAGGAATGAGTAGGAGATGTTGACCTTTTCGCCCGATGCTTCAACCTTCTCTATGTTGATGTTAAGCTTGGGGAACCTCTGCCTGGCGAGTGCCTGGGCCGAATCGATCTTTCCTTCCACGTTGAGTATGGAGAATCCTGTTATCATAAAATTCACTAAAGCTGTTATGGCAGGAAGGTATTTAATGCTTAGGGAATTTGCCGGATTTATGGCAGGAAAGAGGCACTTGAAAATCTATAAACCTTCTCACTTCCGGTAATCCGAAAAATTCTACTTTCTTTCCTGTGAGATAACGATCGGCGGCAGACCACCGTTTACGACTGTTCAGAGGACTTGGATATCCGAAAACATTAGCGGAGCTGCCGTTTCGAATCGGCAGTCTCCACCGAATTGATTAAGTGAAAACAATTTCGAAAATCAGGAATATAATACCGACGGTCGTCGGTTACGCGAGTTTGATATCCAAAACATTCGGACACTGGTACGATGAAGGGAAAATGTATGCCAAACACATCGTTGCGTTGGGCATAGGTTCGATATTCAGGTATACCGACGCAGAAATACCTGAAGAATTGGACGGCAGGAAACTGTTGAAGGCACTGAGGTACAAAAACATTCCGAACAGTTCGATATACTCCAAAGTACGAAAAGAAATCGGAGAGGAAAAGATCGGAAAAGTCGCAGAGTTGATCATACATGAACTGTACAGAGACAGATTTGTGTCGAGAGTCGCAATAGACAGTAGTTTCCTTCCCTATTATTTCGAGAAAGATACAGACGCCGCGTGGGGTTATGCGACTTTGAAGAAGAAAGAACTGGAATTATTGGGAGAGAGGAACAAGAAAGGCCTCAAAAAGGGTTACAAAGTCCACGTGATATACGACGTAGATACTAGAATTCCCCTCTATTGGATAGTTCTTCCTGCAAACGTGCACGACAAAGACGCCTTCAAGACCTTGTTCGATTATGTCAAAATCCACTTCAAGTTTGCACATGACGCGAAGTTTCTTGCGGATTCTGCATATGACTCCTCAGATGTCCGTTTCGTATTGAGGGAAAACAACATAGTACCCGTAATTGCAGTCAACGGAAGAGGTCACTATCCTTCAGAAACACCGAAAGATCTTGATTACAGAAAAAGGGGCGCAATAGAGAGGTTCTTCTCCATTTTGAAGATGAAACTCAACCTTCTGAATGTCAGAGTGAAGGGATTGCAGAAGGTTACGGCACATGTGAATAGTTGCATATTCGGTTACCTTATGAAGTACATACTCTAAACCTCTGATTTACGACGACTAGAGGGTGAAGTTTAGTTAGCTGAAGGCTTCCGCAGAACCCCATTTTTGACAGAAAAACGTCCAAATTTTAGGTTCGAAACGCAGATCCAGAACAGCAGGATACCTCAAAACTGCCAGATTTTTGGTATTCGACGTTAGGAAGTCAGATATTCAACTACCACGGCAGGAAAGCCTCTAGAAAGGCATATATATTTCCTAATCCAAAATGGTCCTAGTGATATTATGGTAGGCATGAGTGTTAATGGTATTAATGCATCAGAATTAAGGGGGGACCTTAGGTCTGGTGGCACTATAGGAGGAACGGCAGCTCTGAAGCTTAAGCTCAGGATGGCAAAGATGATCGAAGAGCGCGGATTTGTTGGATTGAGTGGGGAGAAGCTGAAAGTGCAGGGCGGAAGGGCATTTTTGCTCACCAAAAAGAGGCTTATTGCAGAAGACATAAAATTGGTATTGAGGGGCGACTCAGTTACACGGGTGTCCATTTCGAACAGGAACTCTGACATAGAGATCTCAGGCCCGTTCGTTCAGGGGGTCCTGAATACCATACCAGAGTTTACGACACTTGAATTTACACGCTTTGTTTACAACTCGAACCCAACGCTGCCCGCCGTGGTCGAACGGATTTATGAGTCGCTGGCGATACTCTCAAGGAACATACGCTATAGTCCTGACTCATATACGGTTAGCTACAATGGTATATCGGCTTACCCTGAGCTGAAGAGGTTTGACTCGCAATAGCAATAGGGTTAAAAACCTGTTTCTTCATAATAAAGACTACTGATTTTAGGTGTTCCTGTAAAGAAAAAAGAGATAAGAAGCTTGTCGGCCGATGTCCTCAAGACCACTTTGGGGCAGCTGCAGCTTGAGCTCAACACCGAGAGGCGGAAGGTCGCCTCCACTGGGGTGGCAAGCAAGAGCGGCAGGACTAGGTCAATAAAGAGGAGCATAGCGAGAATCAACACCATACTCAAGGAGAGGGGTGCCACGATCTAAATGGCAGACGTTTGTCCTAACTGCGGATTACCAAAGGAGCTCTGCGTCTGCAATATACTTGACAGGGAGACGGAGAGCAAGATAAAAGTTTATACTAAGAAGGCCAAGTTCGACAAATACATCACGGTAGTGGAGGGAATCGGCCTCGACGAGATAGACAAGACGGCGAAGAGCCTGAAGAGGGTGCTTGCCTGCGGGGGGACTGCGAAGGGCGCCCTCATTGAGCTTCAGGGCGAACACAAACAGCAGGCGAGGAAGGCGCTGGTCAGCATAGGATACCGGGAGTCAAGTATTGAAGTGGCCTGACCGGCAGGCTCTTATATTATCTTCAGTGTAGTGTACAGTATCTAGGAGTGAGATTTATCATGAAAATGATTGATAGGCAGAAAGCCTGCAGGAATAGCGATATATCTACCCTACATAGGAAGGATTCATGGACCGGATTTTTGAGAGTTGAGGCGCTAGGGAAGGTAGCTGGCCGGGCAAAACGTTTGATAGGTGCTTCCTTGGTCTCTGACGCGGTTGTGTTGACTTCAAAAGCAGCGACGAGTACCATAGACATTTCCGTTCCAAAAGAAGCGCTTAGCCAGATCTCAGGTCTTAATATATACGTAGATGTTGTTGCAGACGGCGTGGATAACAGCAACTTCCTTTATGTGCCAAACTTGGCACCTACGAATGGTACCGTGGTGCTGGTGGCTCCCATGTGTTTGCTTTCCTACAACGCCAGTTTACCAAACTTAAACCCTACGAACGCTACTCTCGTCCAATTAGGACTCAATGAGGGGACAACATACAAATTTAAAGTCGCAACTGTGTTGAATAGTGGAGTCGAGTGCGGCAGTACCAATTTCACTTTTTACATGCTTTCCCCTCCGTCAAATCTGGAGATAACGATACCAACGAAGTAGGCCAAGAAGGCGCTGGTCAGCATAGGATACAGGGAGTCTAGCATAGAAGTGGCCTAATCTACAGCTTATTTATATTTGAAAGCACAAAATAATTAGGTATAGGAGTACTTATGCAAAGGTCCATGTCTCCAAAGGCTGATAGCGAGCCCAGCGTAGCAGTTGCGCTTAGGAAGGGCGGCCCGGTAACTGCGCCCTGCCTGACAGGAGGTCCCACCATTCGCCTAGGCAGGAGTATTAGGACGGCGGTAGGAGCCTTGATTGCTACCATGTCTATCGCCTCGGCGGATGCACAATCATATACCAACATTGACCTTAGTGCCTTAGGCATAGGGACTGCACATCCTGCACCGCCACCTTGGGAGTTTTCAGCCGACCCGCCAACAAACCTTGTCGCAGCAGTCAGTCCTATATCGACAAATGCGCAGAATGCGGTCTCTGTGAAGCTATCATGGGCTCCTGTGCAAGGACCAGCAGTGAACGTCGATTATAATGCTCTTGATTGGGCCTGGTGTAACATACCGCCAGGGTATATGGGCCTTCCAGGGGGCTCCCCGCAGGTTGGGGTGCTTATATACTACGGACCGGCCGGCCAGGGCTACACAGACTGCATCAAAATAACGACATGGCCGCTTTTTTGCGCCGGTGTGACGGTAGATGGGGATTCTGGGACGATTAAGAATAGTGTTGGGTTGCCCATCTCGGTAAATGTGGCAACGGATAACAACGGCAACTTTTTTGTTGCGACAAATTTGACCTATGTCGGTAATTTCCAGATGACAAATACTGTGCTTAACCTGGCAGGGGGAGCATACCACATCGCCATGAAAACCTGGTGGGTAAATGGCACGACCGCCATGCAGGTCGGCCCGCTTTCGCAGGATATCTCTTTTGGGGTCCAGAGCCATCCTGCAGCTCCGACCGGCCTGAAGGCAGGGACTGCAATAAATGTTAAGTATATTCTAGAGCCTATCGGTATCCGGTTCAATAAGCCGCCATCGAATCTGAGCTTCCGGGCGGGTAATGTTGGCCTTGATGCAACGCTTAAGAGACAAATAGCCCCGCTTTGAGGGAATTTTATGGGAAAGACCAAATCTATTAATGGGAGGATGTTTAGCACCGCACCGGATGGTATTGCCTTGAGGAGGGAGGAGGGCAGGATGCGGCTTTTTGCAGGGGCGAAAACGTTTGCTGCGGCTTCTGTTGTTATGCTGAGCCTCTTTTATCAGGCCGAGGCGCAGGATTTTAGCTTGAAGTTGGTATGGAATCCTCCTGGTGGCCTTATAGCATGGAATCCTACTAACGGCCCTACTGGCACTAACAACTCCTACAATATTGACACTAACCATTCCTATGAGGTGGTGAGTTATATTATGTACTGTGGGCCGGCAAGTGGGATGTATACGAATTGGCTGTACGACATCACCAATAGAACCGTGGTTATCGGCGGCCTTCATAATAAAAATGACTATTTCTTTGCGGTGAGCGCGGTCGTAAAATCAATAAGTGGAGAACTGTTTGAAACTGTGCGCTCGAACGAAGTTAAATATTCTCCATCGGAACCCCTATATCCCCCCACCTACCTTAGGGCAGAGGGTGCATTTTTGTATGACGTGTTGGGTCGGGGAGCTGGGTTTTCGCTTCGGTCTGGGGACACGATGGATTTGTCAGTAGCAAATTCGAGCGCCCATAAGTCGGGCCTTAGGATAGAGACAGTTAGGGTGACGCCTCAAAAGTCTTAGATCATGATCCAATGTGATCAAATAGGGTCTGTAGAAGAGCCCACCGCCTCAAAATAAGCTATTTATATTTGAAACGACCATTTAGTAGTGCCGCGCGAGGAAATGGATGCCTTTATGGAAAAGAATAGGTCTCTGGGGATTGTTTCTGCAGCTAGTGATGTCAAAACTCGTCAGGCGCCAAATGGGATCGATTTGAGGCAGAATAATCGGAAATGGGTCGGCCGCGTGAAGAAGTTCGTACTTATTCCATTCGCCGTGTCAGGAATCGCCTTTGGAGTTGAGGCGAAGCAGGTGGAGATAATATTTGATCCACATTTTCCTCCTGGCACCATCAATAATGTGATAGGGTATAACTTTTACTATGGCCCTGGAAACGGCAGTCCGACTACAATTTTGGATTATACAAATGTGATTCAGGTAGGTGGCCAGTTCACTTTTGTGCCTATTTATGTTCAGCCTGGAGGCGTTGATAGTGTAAGATTTGTGCTGCCCGTCCTGGGTAGAGTCGTGGTTAATGACGCAACCATTCCTCAAACTCAAGTTACTAATATGGTCCTTCAACTTCAGGAAGGGAGTTACATGGCCATCTTTACTGCTGTGTCTAGCAACGGTGGCGAAAGCCCTCCTTGCAGTCCTCTAACTTTTAGTGTTACTTCACCTTCACAGCCGGATCCTCCGACCGGCCTGAAGGTTCTGCAAGTGAAGTTGCACATTAGGTGGAGTTCTAACCCCACAAATGCCGTGGCGAGTGATTTGCCATCATTAAATTTAAGTTTCCCGATTCGCAAAGAGAAGGTTGTTGAAGCAAAGCCCCAGACATCCAGAACTGAGCTTTGATTCGAAAACGTAAATGGTAATTTTATGGTCAGGGAAAACACGTTGCTGGGGTTATTCTTCTTTTGGAACGTTAGGAATTCTTTACGCGAATGCGAGATAAAGGTAAATTGTCGGGCGCATACAGGGAGTCAAGCATCGAGATTGCCTGATCAAAATAAGCTATTTATATTTGAAACGTCCATATAATTGGGTAGTTTAGAGAGGGGAAAGTGCACTTTTATGGAAAAAACCAGTCCAGTAAATAGGATGGCCAGCACACTAAGAAAGAGCTGGAGTAGTTACAGCACGATAAAGGTTGCTACGGCAGCCCTGGTCTTGACCGCCTGGGCCTTTCAGGCAAGGCCGGCCGACCTGAAGATCTCGTTTAACGCCCCGACGAATACCACAGCGAGCTACTATGGTGTGTGGTATGCCACAGCAAACCAGCAAAACGCATTCACCAACCTCTTGGCCGTGGCGCCAAACGCAAGCGCCAGCATTGAGAACACCAACAGCCAGGCGGTTATTACCAGCTTGAACGGGGTCAACTGTACCTATACATTCAACTCCACGGTTCCAAGCAACATCGGCAGCAGCATAGGCGGCACCAACACGGTTGAGGTAGACAACCTAAAGGAGGGGGCCGACTACTTCATGTTTGTTTTGGGGCTCGCTCAGCGGGGCAACGAGGTCGTGGTCTTAACTCGTGAGCGGGAAATCCCACATGCTTTAGCGGTGGGATGAGAGCGAACTGCTGTCATGAGGGGTATGATGCCGATAGGTATATATAGGAGTATGTTCATATATTAGTTGTGCCAAAAGGATATAACGCTTCTGAGACAAGTGTTCATTTCATGGGTTATCATTTCGTATGGTGTCCAAAATACAGGAGAAAGGTATTGGTTGGTAAAGTGGAACAAAGACTAAAAGAACTGGTAACAGAAAAGGCAGAACGTTTGGGATGCAAAGTCCTTGCACTTGAGGTCATGCCAGACCATGTTCATCTGTTCATAGAAG
This sequence comes from uncultured Microcaldota archaeon, assembly GCA_963760035.1. GTDB lineage: Archaea > Micrarchaeota > Micrarchaeia > Micrarchaeales > Micrarchaeaceae > JAJYUY01. The sequence continues at coordinate 119,460 of CAVXBR010000027.1, forward strand.
GCAACCCTATTCAAACGCCGAACTACATAATCGGACAGATAAAGGGGTATACTTCTCATCAACTAAGAGAGGAGTTCGCAGACCTGCGACTACGCCTTCCTACACTCTGGACAAGGAGTTATTTTGTTTCAACTCATGGACATATTTCAGACAAACTAATAGAAAAGTATATCGCAGAACAAAAAGGGATGCAATGAGGGCATACAAATTCAGGATTTATCCAACGGCAAAACAGGAGAGGGAACTCCACATGCACCGATACATCTCCAAGACTCTTTGGAATTGCCTGCTGGAATTTTCAATAGATACTTACAACAAGACAGGAAAGTTTCCAACAAAATCGCAACTGCAATCGGAAACAAAGAACAAGGGTATGTATTCTCAATCGGCACAGGAAGTATCCCACAGACTTCATAAATCCCTGCTAAACTGTTTCATACAAAGGAAGAAGGGAAAGAAATACGGATTTCCAAGATTCAAGAACATAGACAGGGCAAAGTCAATAAATTATCCTCAATCAGGATTCTCGATGGTATCAAACAAACTAAAGGTAACGCCATTCGGAAAGATAAAGATAGTCCAACATAGAACGATAGAAGGAAAGGTAAAAACCCTTTCTCTAAAAAGAGAAGCTTCAGGAAAATGGTTTGCAGTCTTCATCACTTCAGAAACAGAACAGACCGAATTCATCTCTAATCAAAAAGGACAGATTGGAATTGATTTGGGACTGAAGACATTTGCCACATTGTCCGATGGAACAAAAATCAATAATCCAAGGCATCTTGCAAAATGGGAGAAGATGCTGGCAAGGAAACAGAGGCAGTTGTCAAAGAAGGAAAAACGAAGCAAGAACAGTTATAAAGCAAGATTGGCAGTTGCTAAAGTCCATGAGAAAATCCAAAACACAAGGACAGACTTCCTTCACAAGGAATCAACCAAATTGGTAAATTCATATTCCACAATAGGACTGGAAAAACTGCAATCGCAGAACATGGCAGAACAGGAATACGGAAAACAGATAAACGACGCAGGATGGGGAAGATTTGCAAATATGCTCAGCTACAAAGCGGAAGAAGCTGGTTGCAGGGTTGTATTTGTAAATCCAAGAGACACCACAAAAAGATGCCATGTCTGCGGAAACAAGAAGGACATGCCCTTGAGAGAAAGAATCTATGATTGTGAAAAATGCGGAACAGTCACGGACAGGGACATAAACGCAGCGCAGAATATATTGCAACGTGCAACTACTGTCGGGCAGACAGGAAGTAACGCTTGGGGAGATGCAGAATGAATCTATGTCAAGGAACCAAGAAGCCCACACCCTTCAGGGGTGGGAGTATGTCACCGTTACCCCCATACCGATCCCGTTCCTATAAACCAAGGGATCGTGCTTAGCAGTCCCTATCGCCGTCTCATTTTCCAAGCCCTCCTGCTCTATTACCTCGTCTATGAAGGTCGCCATTCTGGTAGAATAAAATTTATCAATCCCGACTACCTCGTCCTCTCCCTTTATGCTCGTATCAGGATCAACCCCGCTGCTTGTATGCAGCTTTATGGAAGCGAAGATAAGCCCCTTTGAGATCGTCACGCCGATTATGTATTTGTAGGGCACTATGATGTAGTGCGTCGGCGAGGTTATGTCGTGGCCGGTGTAAAGGCCCCAGAAAGAAGGGCGCACTATGAGCAAACGCCTCTTTGTAGCGAATATTTTTGCCGGTGATATGTTGATAATGCGGCTCTGCCGTGCGGACAGCATTATCTCCTCGTCTTTGTAGAGAACGTTCTTCATAAGCCTGAGCCATCTGTTGCTTTGCCCGGCCAGCTTGAAGCCCTGTTTCTGCAGGTTTAGATAGGCCTTGCCTACGGCCACCTCAACGTTCACCACCATACCCAACACCCATATTAAAATCGAAACCGAATCTATAAAAGGGCTCTGTCCAAAAAATTAACCGTTTCGATCCAAGTGGAAGTATTATACGCCTTTGTTGCGTAATAAACTAATTACAACTCCTTCGTGCTGTCGTCAACTTCCTTGTGCTGATACAGAAAAAGCCCCTTCTTTGCCGCCTTAAGCGATATGGTGGCGCACTTCAGCCTTGCCGGACCCGGATCAATACCAATCAGATCGATAAGGTCCTGGACCCCCAGCTTCTCGACCTCTGCGACTGTCTTGCCCTTCAGCTCGTCAGTCAGCATTGAAGCAGAGGCGACGCTTATGGCGCAGCCGTTGCCATCGAACTTTATGTCGCTCACCTTTCCGTCCTTTATGTTCATGTAAACCGTTATGTCGTCCCCGCAGGTGGGATTGTATTCATGGAAACTGGTGCTGGCATTGGCTATCCTCCCCTTGTTGTGCGGATGCTCATACTGTGCTATTATCTCCTCTGCATAGATGTTCATCGGTTCACCTGTTAAAGAGCTTCTTCACCTTCCCTATTGCCGCAATCGCCTTGTCGACCTCCTTCTCGTTGTTGTAGATGTAGAAGCTGAGTCTCGATACGGCCGGTTGGCCGAGCCTTTGCACGACAAGCGGCATCGCGCAGTGGTGGCCTGCCCGTATCGCTATGCCCTCGCTGTCGAATATCTGGGCGACGTCGTGCGGATGAATACCATCAAGCGCGAATGATATTACACCGCCCCGCCTCTCGATGTCTCCAGCCTCCGGGCCATAAATTGTTACGCCCTTCACCTCCTGGAGTGCCTCAAGTGCATATTTTGTTATCTGCTTCTCGTGATCTCTCACATTTTGCATGCCTAAGCGATCAAGATAGTCGAGTGCAGTGCCCAATACTATCCCTCCTTCGATATTGGGCGTTCCGGCCTCGAACTTCCATGGCAGCTCGTTCCAGGTTGACCTCTCATAGGTAACGCTTCTTATCATGTCACCTCCCGCCATAAAGGGATCCATCCCCTCCAGAATCTCTGTCCTGCCATACAAAGCTCCAATACCTGTGGGTGCGAGCATCTTGTGCCCTGAAAGTGCAAAAAAGTCGCATCCGATGTCGGCCACGCTTACCTTCATGTGCGGCGCAGACTGTGCACCGTCAATCAGTACCACTGCGCCGGCCTTGTGTGCCTTCTTTGTTATGGTCTTTACGTCGTTTATGGTCCCGAGAACGTTAGACACCTCCGTAACCGCAACGATCTTGGGGCTTCTCTCAAGCTTCTCCTCGAAGTCAGCCATGTCGAGGTGCCTTGCCGGCCTGTCGAGCTTTATGTAATCAAGAACCGCACCATTCCTTTTTGCAAGGACCTGCCAGGGCACCAGGTTCGCGTGATGTTCCATTTCGGAGATCAGTATGTGGTCCCCCTTCCCGACATTTTTCTCTCCCCAGGCCTTTGACACCAGGTTTATCGCCTCCGTGGCATTCCTAACGAATATGATGTCGCTGGGCTTTTCGGCGCTGATGTGCTTCGCCATCTTCCCCTTCGATTCGATATACCTCTCTGTCGCCTCCTCTGATATCTTGTAAAGCCCCCTGTGGATGTTGGCGTTGTATGTCTTGTAATAATCGGATATCGCATCGATGACGTGGATTGGCTTCTGGGACGTCGCTGCGCTGTCCAGATAGACCAGCGGCTTGCCGTTCATCTTGGTCTTCAGGATAGGGAAGTCCTTCCGTATCTCTTCAACATTCAGGGCCGACATGTCTAAACCTTGAGGTACGAGTCGTAACCCTGCTTCTCAAGCTTCTCTATTAATTCTTTCCCTCCCTCTTCCACAATCTTGCCGTTCACCATCACGTGGACGAAGGTGGGCTTCATGAACGACAGAATACGGCTGTAGTGCGTTATTATGAGAACGCCCATCTTCTCTGCCTCCGCCATTTTGCTTATGCTCTCGGATACCTGCTTTATTGCGTCTATGTCGAGGCCGGAGTCCGGCTCGTCAAGTATGGCTATCTTGGGCTTCAGGACGCTCATCTGGAGTACCTCAGACTTCTTCTTCTCTCCCCCGGAGAATCCCATGTTGAGAGGCCTTCCTATGAAGTCCTCGTTCATCTTGAGCTCCTTTATCTTCAGCTTTATCTCCTTCATGAAGTCTTTGGTGCTTCCCTTCTTGGTCCCCATCGACTGGCTCGCCAGATGGAGGAAGTTGACGAATCCAACTCCTTCTATCTCGACCGGGTTCTGGAACTGGAGGAAGAGCCCAAGCTTGGCACGCTCGTCCGTCTTCATCCCTGTTATGCTTTTGCCGTCAATCTTGATGTCGCCCTTCGTTATGGTCGACCTAGGGTGGCCCATTATTGTCTTGGCGAGTGTCGACTTGCCAGAGCCGTTGGGCCCCATGATGACGTGCGTCTCGCCTTGGCTCATTTTCAGGCTAAGCCCCTTGATTATCTCCTTCCCTTCAATCGAAACGTGAAGGTCTTCTATTGCCAACTCCATAAAATCATCGTTTAAACATGAATGCGCAGTCAAACTTCCTCCCTGTCTGGCACGCCCTGCACATCGCACCATTGGCGGCATCGTGGTTCCTGCTAATTGAGGCCTCTATAAACTTTACGACTTCTTTGCTACTGGACGTGGCCTTGCCAGAGCTCAGGTACTTGCTTACCGCAGCTTGTGTTATCCCCAGCCGTCTAGCTATCTCGGCCTGCCTAAAATGATAGTGACTGGACATCTCCCGCGCCACCGCTCGCCTGAAGGCAGGTATTATGCTGCTGTAAGCGATCTCGTAGTTTGTCGGCATAGCTTCACCTGTACTTGTAATGGCCTTCGAACATGTCCTTTTCCCTCTCCTCCCCGAACATCCAGGCGTTCTCCACGTTAGATTCTGGGATCGCTCCGAACTGCCTCGTCTCCAGCTTGTGGTTTATCAGCTCTATGGCGAGGTTTCTTGCCGCCCCATTGTGCATCTTAGATATGCTTTCGCTGAGGAAGCCCGAGACTATCAGCTTCTTGACCCCGACCTCCGGTATCCCTTTCGACATGAGGTAGAATACGGTCTCCTCGTCCACGGGCGCAGTCGCTGAGGAGTGCGTAGCCTTCACGTCGCTTTCATCTACCGACATGTCGGGCAGGCCGTCTACCCGTGCGCCCTTGTCAAGCAGTATCCCTCTCTCACTTACAAAGGATCTGGCACCTGCCGCCCCTTTCAATACTCTGGCGTAGCCCTTTAGTTGGCAGAACGAAGTGTCCATTAGAACGGCCTTTGACTCCAGGCTTGCATGGCTATCCTTCCCCATATTGAGTATCTGAGTTGCAATGTCGAACTTCTGGGAGCTTGATCCAAAGACGACCTCGTTAACCTCGATGTGACTCGTCCTGGAACTGGCTGACATGACGTTCCGCACCCTGCTGAGCTTAGTACCGTTGTAGAATGTGTTGAATTTGAGATTGGCATTGCTGCCTATGCTGTTTTTGCAGAATGAGAGCAGTGTCGTATTGGAATCCTCGTTATGTATCGCGTCGAGCTCAAAGTTGGAGTTGTCACCCGAAGTTATCTCATGTATCGTTGCCATAGTGGAAGGCTTGGCCGATATTGAAGCATAGACCTCCACAATCTTGGTCTTTGCATCCTGCTCGGCGTTCATGAATACATGCGACAGAAGCGGTTGATCATGGTTTAGGAACAACAGCTTTATCTCCCTGCTTTCGCCTTTCGGAACGTTTATCGATATGGCCCTCTTGGAATACGCGTTGACAAACGCCGCATATTTGTCTTCGATATTGTTGTGCATCATCTTCCTGAAAAGCATCTCCGAGTTCTGTGGCGTTGCCACTGCAACGTTTTTGCTGTTCAAAACCGTACAGGAGCTTCCTATTATCGCATCGAACTCCATCCCAAGCCTTTCCTTATTTACTTTAAGGAAGTCCTGCAGCGCAATGGTCTCTGCTTGCTCGTTTGAATCTAACGATCCGAGCGCCCCGACCACAGAATGGTGCCTCTTGTAAAGCTCGCTTGTTTCCTCCGGTATCTTGGCGTAGCCTTCTGTGGCCTCCTTTACGAACGTGTCGTAGTATCCCAAGAACAGCACCTTAACCTACTGAATTTGACATGTCAAGCTTGATTAGCCTTCTTAGTTCGATTGAGTACTCAAGAGGAAGCGCCCTAGCCAGGGGATCAAGGAAGCCGAGCACTATGGTGGTAAGCGACTCTTCCTCGCTCATGCCCCTCGACATGAGATAGAAGAGCTGCTCCTCACCCACCTTTCCAGTGCTTGCCTCGTGGGTTATCGTGGCATCCTCCCTCTTTACCTCCATGTAAGGGAAGGTGTTGGTCTTCGACTCCTCGTCTAAAAGCAGGGCGTCACAACGAACCGTAGACTTAACATTTGAAGCATTAGCCGCTATGTGCAAAAGTCCTCTGTAAGTAGTAACGCCATTACCCGATGAAACGCTCTTCGATATTATCTGGGATGTCGTGTCAGGCGCGAGGTGATAAATCTTTCCGCCGGAGTCCTGAACCTGGCCCGGCCCAGCCACTGCAATCGACATTATCTCACCGCGAGCGCCTCTCTCCTTCAAGTAAACTGAAGGGTATTTCATGTTCAACTTAGAGCCTATATTCCCGTCAATCCATTCGACGTGGGCATTTTCGTATGCGAATGCCCTCTGCGTCACAAGGTTGTAGACGTTCTTTGACCAGTTCTGTATCGTGACATATCTGATGTGCGCATTCTTGTGCGCCACCAATTCTACGACTGCAGAATGCAAGGAAGAGCTCATGTAAATTGGCGCGGTGCAGTTGTGAACCGCAAACCCCTTAACAAGATAAGACTCATCCCCTTTAACTGCAAAATTGTATACCGGCCCGCTAAAGTGGCTTCTGCCGATCTTCTTTATTGGCACAAAAAATACATTATCCTTCCTTCTTACCGCACCCATTGTGATGTTTTCTGTGTACTCTATTATCATTTGATCTTTTCGAGTTATCTTCCTACCATTTATGGTGTCCTCAGAACCCTTTCTTACCGTCAGATTAGCGAATATCCCATTCCTTGCGAGCATCTCTTGTATTTGGAACGCAAGAATCTTACTTGCAGTTGACGCCCTAAGCATGAGCCTTCCATTTCTTTTGTAGATGTTGCCATCTCCCTTCCAATAGTAATCCAGCATAAGTTTTTGTCTCTCGGGTCTAAGCTTCATAATTGTCTGTGAAAGCTTTTTTGTCGAGGCACCTTTTCCACAATGGAGCTCACATAGCTCTATCAATTTCTTGTCATAAGAGCACACCGTGTAATACATACCCGCAGATCTTGCAATCGAGCTTTTGATGCCCTTTTTATCTAAGATCGCTTTTACAGTCGTTGCAAGAATTCCCTCTTTTTCTGTCTTCCCGAAACTGAAAGAAACATTCTTTATGCCTCCCAGAGCTTTGTTTGAGGATACTGATCCCTCCGCAAGATACAATCCAAGTATCTTAAGCATAGCATCGTCTAATCCCCCATCATCTTCAGTCAACTTAGGTGCCACATAAACAAGGAAATCTCCCTCTTCTAATTGATCGGCCTTTACGAACTCTGGTGTTGCTTCAAGGAGTGCCATTGTGGAAACTTCAGGTAGCCAATTGTTTCTAGGCTGTCTCTTTACAATAACGCGATCTCTTTTTACGCACAAAACTGGATGTTCACCTGTAAGCCTAAAGCTGTTGCCGCTCGATTGAGTTGAAATTTCGAGCATATCACCTTCATGCCGATGAACAAAGGTTCTACTAACATCTTTCATGGCTCCTGTATGTGTGACTACGCTATCGTTAGTTTTTATGTTAATTATCTGGTCAAATGCATCCCCTCTACTTACTAGCTCGTCTGCTGGTAAGCATCCCTCGATATAGGTCACATCAGCTCCCTCATCGGCGATAATCAGCGTTCTTTCGAACTGTCCAGCTTTCTCGGTGTTTATCCTGAAGTAGGCTTGCAGCGGAAGCTTGAGTTTAACCCCCTTCGGAATGTAAATGAAGCTGCCGCCCGACCACACAGCGGTGTTGAGCCCGGCGAACTTGTTGTCTGTTGGCGGTATAACGGTCCCGAAATACCTCTTCATAAGGTCAGGATACTTTTTCACTGCCTCGTCTGTGCTCACGAATATAACCCCTTCTTTTTCAAGATCGGCTCTTATGTGGGAATATACCACCTCAGAGTCGTATTGGGCCTCTGCTCCCGCAAAGAATTTTCTCTCAGACTCCGGTATCCCCAACTTGTCGAACGTCTTCTTTATCTCATCAGGGACATCGTCCCAGTTGCTCGACTTCTTGTCTGTAGGCTTAAGGTAGTAATAAATGTCGTTGTAATCGATCTGATTGAGGTCTCCTCCCCACTGGGGCGTCGGCTTCGAAACGAACTGCTTGTATCCCGCAAGCCTCTTTTCAAGCATCCATTCGGGCTCCTCCTTCATGGCTGATATCTCCCTGACTATCGCCTCCGAGAGGCCCTTCTCGGTCTTGAACTTGTATTCAAACTTGTCGTTAAAGCCGTACTGTTCCCTGTATTCGGCGTCCTTTACGACTACCTCGGTGCCCTGCGTGGCTGCCACTGCGTCCATGCTATAACCCTGTTATAATCCATCTTTTTAAGCTATTTAAGGCTTGTGGAAATCGGCACATATCTCGATACAGAAACCGCAGCGCCGTGCCACTACCTTAACATATGGTCAAGTAGCGCCATCCTTATGTACAAGCCATATTCCGCCTGCCTGAAGTACGCTACCCTGGGGTCATGCGTCTCCATCCTCTTGGGCAAAATTATTTCGTCAATACGGGGCAGCGGATGAAGGAGCCTAGCGTCTGGCCTGATCAGACCGAAATTCTTCCTGTTTATCACGTACCTGCCCTTCGCCTTTTCGTAGTCTTCAGTGCTCATTCTCTCTTTCTGGACCCTAGTAAAGTAAACGACATCGGCCTTTGGCAATTCGTCTTCCAGGTCCTCCATCTCTCTGAACCTCACCCCATTGTCTCTAAGATAAGCCTTGATGTCCTCCCCTATCCTAAGGTTTTCCGGTGATACGAACGTGATGTCGACATTATTGAATTTAGTGAGAAGATAGCACAGCGACCTCACGGTTCTGCCGAAGGCCATATCCCCCACAAAGACGATCCTGAAATTGTCGAGCCTGCCTATTTCCTTCTGTATGGTATAGATGTCCAAAAGCGCCTGCGAGGGGTGCTGCCCTCTCCCGTCACCTGCATTTATTATCGGTACACGGCTTACCAAAGCCGCCCTTTTTGCAGCGCCTTCCTCATCGTGCCTCAGTACAATGCAATCGGAATATCCTGCCATTATCCTGATGCTGTCCTCCAGTGACTCTCCCTTGGCAACCGATGAGAACTCTCTGGCGTCAGAGTTGCTTATTACGTTGGCACCAAGGCGGAAGGCCGCAGATTCAAAGCTAGATCGTGTTCTGGTGCTCTTCTCGTAGAAAAAGGTCGAGACAATCTTCCCTTTGAGGACATCAGATCTGTAGCTAGGATCAAATCCATCAGCGACTCTGAACAACGAATTGATCAAAGGCCTATCCAGCTGCTGGGACCTGATGAAATGCCTGAGCTTAGCTGCCATACAACTCTATCAGAATTAGGAAATATATAAGCTTAATCCATGAACTGCGCGGCCGTCGGCGGTTCCGGTGGCTGGCCCTTCCTGGTCCTGATCTCCTTGACTATCTTGTTCTGCAGGTCCGTCGGCAGCTTCTCATAGCCGGCGAACTCATAGTACCAGATCGCCCTTCCCTGGGTCGTGCTCCTGATTGCGTTAGAGAAGCCCTTTATGACCTCTGAGACGGGCATCTTGGCAACGATTGACATCACCTCCCTCTCCTGCTGTATGTTCTGCACAACGCCTCTCTTGCTCTGCAGCAAGGTTATCACGTCTGACATGTACTCCTGGGGCACGCTGATCGTGAATATCTGCTTCGGCTCCTTGAGGCTGACCCCGCAGAGCAGCATGCCTGCATAGACACCCCTCCTTGCGGCCGGGATTATCTGTGCCGGACCTCTGTGAACCGGGTCCTCGTGTATCGTGGCGTCCATTATGCTCACCATCACGCCGTTGCACTTCTCCCTTGCCAGCGGTCCGTCCCTGACTGCCTCCACGAAGCCGTCTATCAGCAGCTCCATGACTTCGTTGAGGTACTGGACTCCCTTCGATGCGTCGATAAGCATGCAGTTGTTTGAGACGTATACGACCCCCTTGGCGGTCGGTCTGTCTAATCCTGCCTTTATCATCGCCTCTATGGCCACCTGGCCCTTCGGCGCCCCGTCCCTAATCTCGCCGGTATCTAGCGCATCAAGGACTGTCTGCATAAGTGGTTCGACCTTAAGCCAGAACTTGGTGTGCTTGTTCGGACTCTTGCTCTCTATTGGCTCCGCAAGACCCTTGTCGATGGTCTCCTGGTAAACTACTATCGGTTCGCTGGTCGTGATGTTGATGCCGAAGTCGTCCTTCAGCTTCGTCTCTATTATCTCAAGGTGCAGCTCTCCCATGCCGCTGATCAGGTGCTCGCCGGTCTCCTGGTTTATCTCGACCTTTATGGTCGGGTCCTGTTTTGACAGTACTCTGAGCGCCTCTATGAGCTTCGCCGTGTCCCTCGAATCCTTTGCCTCCACTGCCTTCGTCACTACGGGCTTGGAGTAGTGTGTTATCTGCTCGAACGGCTCGATTTTCTCCTCGCTGAGCGTGTCTCCTACAGAGAGGTCCTTGAGTCCTATAAGCGCCGCTATGTTCCCGGCCGGTATCTGCTCGACGATGACCCTCTCCTGGCCCATGTATACGCCGACCTGCTGTATCTTCTGGGGGTTTGCCTTCCCGCTGATGTTAAGCTCGACTCCCTTCTTCGCGACCCCTGAGAATACTCTTCCCACAGCGACCTCGCCGCTGTGCTGGTCGTACATTATGTTGAATACGACTATGTTTGTCTTCGCTGACTTGTCAACAGTCGTCATCGCCTTTCCTTCAGGCGTATCGATCTTTCCGTGCCATATCTGCGGTATCCTGTAGGCCTGCGCCACTGTCGGGGTAGGCAGATGGTCAACTATCATCGCCAGCGTCGCCTCGTCTATCGGCGCGACCTCCTGTAGCTTCTTGAGCCCCTCCTCCCCCTCCTGCGTGAGTTGGAATACCTGCTTGAAGTTGATCTTGTACTTCTCCATGATGTACTTTGAAATCGCCCACTTGTCATAGGCGGAACCGAAGCAGACGCTTCCGTTCTCGACGCTCACGTTCCATTTTCCCATGAACATCTCAGGGACGTACTGGTCGATGAGCCTGTTTATGGCGTTGATTAGTTCGAGCAGCCTTTCGAATGTCTGTTCTGGCGTAAGCCTTAACTCTGAAAGAAGCCTGTCTGTCTTGTTGACGAACAGCACCGGCTTGCACTTCTCCTTGAGTGCCTGCCTCAGTACGGTCTCTGTCTGCGGCATTATCCCCTCTACCGGGTCCACCACCAGGACAACTCCGTCAACGGCCCTCATGGACCTTGTGACGTGGCCTCCGAAGTCGACGTGGCCCGGAGTGTCGATGAGGTTGATCATGTAGTCTCGTTCTTTGTAGGTAAAGCCAAGCGATATGTTGGCAGACTTGATCGTCATCCTCCTGTCCTTCTCGATGGCCTCGTAGTTAGTGTAGAGCACATCACCTGCCACCTGCTTCGATATAAGCCCTGCCTGAACGAGCAGAGAGTCAGTGAGGGTGGTCTTCCCGTGGTGAACATGGGCGATTATGGCGATGTTCCTTATCTGCTCGGGGTTACCCATAAGCTTGGCAATCTCCTCTACAATGAACTCTTTCCTGACCATAGGATCAACATAATCACTTGGCGCTTCTCGCCATTCTCTCTATCTCGTTCTTCCTCTTTATCGCGTAGCTGTTGATGTCGGAGTTAGCCGCCATGACCAGCTCGCTTGCGAGAGCCTCAGAAAGAGTCCTCTTGTTGGCGAAAGCGCCTATAATCGCCGACATGGCAAGGTTCCTTACCGCGACGTCCATCCTCCTGCTGGCGCTTATGTCCACGGCCACGTTTGACTTGATGCCACCGTATATGACACGGGTCGTGTCCTCGATAGGAGCGCTGTGCTCGAGCGCCTGCACTAGAACTTGGAGCGGGTTCTTGCCTGTCGTCCTGTTGACGGCAGCGAACGCCTGCTCTATTATCTTTATCGTCTTGATCTTCTTGCCCTGCAGGCGGCCCTTCGTCCTTATCACATGGCCGCCTACCTTGCCTCCTGTCCCGCCCCTCATCAGCGCGTTGGCCAACCTCTCGACAACGTTGAGATTTGCCTTGGAGAAGTCCTTCTGGCTTCCCCTCCTGTAGGTCATAGGATAGGCGATGGGTCTAAGATTAATGTAATTCTTTAGGCTGAGGTCCCTCACTTCGACATTGTAGCTGTACCTGCTGAAAAGCATTGTTGGCTGACCGGGCTGAGACATGTCGACGGCGTTAACATCTGCCGTCTCGGCCTTTGGCTTTGCGATGCGCCTCCTCTTCGGCTTCTCGGCCGCAGCTATGGGGGCAGCCACTTCGGCCGCCGGTTTTGCCTCAACTACAACCTCATCTGCCATTAACATCATCTCTTCGGCTTCTCCTTCTTCCCGGCCCTTATGAGCCACAGGTTGACCCCGTTGAGCTCGATGACCTTGTACTTCATGCCTGGTATGCATCCCATCTGGCCCCTCTGGGAGCCTCCCATGCCCTCTATGGTGACCTCGTCGTGCTCGTCTATGTGGCCGATCGAGCCGTCCCATGGGACGAACGCGCCAACGACAGAGCCGTTCTTGACCAGCTGCACCTTTACGCACTTTATCTGGCCGGAGTGCGGCTGCTTCTGCCCGACGGCGAACTTCGAGAGCACAATGGCCTTCGCCCTGGGCACTGTTCCCATGGCGTCGTACTTGTCCTTTAGCTTGAGCTTCCTCCTCTTGAGCCACTTCTTGAGCATGCGCTGGTGCTTCCTCTGCCTCAGAAGCTTCCTTGCCGCGAATTCACCGTTTGGAATCAAATACACCTAATAATTTTCCTTTGCTATGTTGGAGCTCCCTTCCTCCATTATCGAGAGAACAGATACGGAATGCGGCTTACCGCATACGACACCCAACCCCATCGGGTTGCCGTTGAAGACTATGACCTTGACGTTTGACAGCTTGGCAAGATGCATGATGTCGTTTATCCGGTCCTTCTTGTTCGAGGATGCAACGACGACAACCTTGGCCGTGCTGGCCATGATCGAATCGATCGACTCCTTCACTCCGAATACCGCCTTGCCGCTGTCCACAGCTAGACGTATATCATTCGCCAAATCTGCCATAAAAATCACAGAATTTCCTGACTACTGTACCTATTTCGAATACTATTATCACAGAAAGGTATATAACCGTTATCCAGGCGCTTGAGCCGACGTCGCAGGAGGCCCTAGAACATATTTATATTTGAAAATCCAGAGTAATCATAAGTGATGACATGGCAGGGGGATTTGCAAGCGCCGAAGAGGAAATGAGAGACGACGCCCTTCACGGTAAAACTCCTACCGATAGGTGGTATGCTCTTCAGACATTGGATCCTGTAGGTAGCAGGACGGTTTTTGAAAAGGTCGCATCTGACACCAAAGAAGAACCACAATTAAGACGTTTGGCCATCACCCGGCTTGACCCCTATCAAAGCATTGTTGCATTGAGGTGCCTGAGAAGGCATGACAAGTCCCCCGATATCAGAACCGCTGCAATTCGGCAGCTTCAGAAAAGCTAGTTACGTACTATTTACTTTTTCTTAGCTGGTTTGGTTGCCCTCCTTCCAGCTGGCTTCCGATCAGGCTTGGACCCATCTCCATCTTCAGTATCCGATTCAGAGGTTTTCTCTTCCTCTTCATCAGCGCTTGCCGTATCCTCCTCATCATCTGTTGTTTCGTCCTTGTCCGAATCGAGCTTAGACTGTGTTTCATAGGGCCCGGCCGTTGCACCCCCATATCCAGTCGCCTCGTCTTCGTGAGGCTGAGCTTCGTAGCCGCTAATGCCATAGTCGACTGTTTCCCCAACATATCTGCCTGTGTTGTTGTATGCATACACTATGAGTATGACGATGACTAGTACCACGATGATCCCTACCAAAACGTAGTTGGTCGCCGATCCTGGTGTGACAGGGACAATTATGGTGCTTACGACTGAGTTGAAGGTATACGGTATCGTCACTCCAAGGTCATTTACGGAAGCGTAATAGGACGTAGTCTGGTTTGGCGCGGCGAAGAACATCAGCTCCGTATCATTGGAATACGGAATGTTCTCATTGTCAACCCTGGTCCCATTGGTGGTGTAAAGCGAGACGTTGAACGGTCCTGTGCCATTGACGATTGTCACCATGTAGGTCACATTGCCCTTTGAGGCCTGGTTGAGATCAGGAGTTGCGATGACTGTAGGCGCGGCATTCACCTGCACCTGTGCCATGACCGGTGAGGTCAAGTACCTCTGCTCGGTGCCATCCTTGACCAAAAGCGACACGTTGTAAACCCCTGGTGCGATCCCCTCTGTCGATATCGTGCAGGTAGAGTTAGCAGGGTAGAGGCAGTGGGCCGTAAGCTTGAGGCCTGTTGCGTTCCATATGTAGGAAGCATTTCCTGCCCCAGGCGCATAGAAGCTCCTGAACTGGTAGCTCTCCCCCTGGTCAAGCTTCATGCTGCCGGCGGAAAGGCTAATGGAGGGCAAGTTAGTTACTGTGAGCGTGCTGGAGTTCGAGACTGAGACCTCCTGCTGGTTAGTGGCAACAACCTCGTAGGTATAGGTTCCGATACCGCCGGAGATCCCTGAAAGCGTCCTCGAATTGGCCCCGGCTATCTTATCCATATGTCCGTCCGTTGTGTTATACCACTGGTAGTTGTAGACTACCGGAACAGGGTAAGGTGCATAGGAGATGATATGGCTGCCTGCCTGTGCGAATAGGGTGTAGTACTGCCCCACTTCAGTGGAGACGTTCTGCTGGGAGTGGAGATAAAAGCCTGGGTTTGACGCCGCGTTTGCCGTAACCCCTACGAGCCCCAGGGCAAGAACAGCTGTCAAAATCAGCCTATACAAATTAGGATTAACATTCATGGAACTACCCTTTATGGTTAACACTGGATTGTTCCAAATATATATGAGTGCTCCTTCCCCTCCACCGCTTCCTTCATGTCCTAAATAGAAAAGCTTATATATTTATATTGTCCTTTATTTACAGTACAGTATTTAAATAACATGATTAGAAAATAGGACGGTCTGCATGAAGAAACTTGGAATGGTTTATAGGTACCTTGCCGAAACGGTCCTCTCCAACAGGAAGTCTAAGTTCGTCGTAAGAGGAGCAGCTGCAGAGTTGGGAGTGTCACCGAATACGGTAAGCCTAGCCATAGCGCCATTGAAACGCAGCGGTGCCGTGGCCATGTATCGTGCACACTTTGAAGTAATCAATCTGGACAAGCTCCTAGCCCTCTGGGCGGTCGGCAGGAGACTTGACAGGGACGTGGTGTACAGAACCTACGTAGAGTTCTCGAATGTCCAGGAGCTGGAAAAACACATGCCAGACGGGGTTGCGTATACCTCCTGCTCCGGCTACTGCGCCATTTTCAAGAACGATGTGTCCGACTATGGAAATGTTTACGTCTATGCCACCGCTTCGGCATTGGAAGAGATAAAGAAACGATTCCCAGAGAGAAAACTGTCAAGAACGGTTGAAGGCTACAACCTGTTCATCCTTAAACCGGATTCCGTTCTGGAGAAGATGATAACTGAAAGGAAGCTGAAAGGGGCTTCAGTCTCCCTGCCCCAGCTTTACGTAGACCTTTGGGACAGCAAGGAGTGGTACAGTTACGAGTTTCTGAAAAAAGTAAAGAAAAAGATAGATGATGCCTATGCCAACGCAATTCTGGAATAAGGAGAAGACAAAAACGAGCTATTCGGTTCTGAACGGCCTAGCGGGCAAGCTAGACTTCGTACTCATAGGCGGCTGGGCCGTTTACCTCCACACCCATCAGCAGGAAAGCCTGGACGTCGATATCGCCCTAGGATTCGATGAGTTGGACTTCTTTAGGAAGTACGGGATACAGGACTACGGCGGCATAAACATCAAGTATTCTATAGTTGACGATGTGCATGTCGACCTATTCATAAGCGAATTTTCTGATCCAGACCTCCCCGTTCCAGTATCCGAGATACTCAAAAACTTCGTGAAGATAGACAGAATGAAAGTGGTGAAGAGGGAGATGTTACTGCTTCTGAAACTCTGGGGCTATTTCAGGAACGACGAAGTCAAGCTGAGGAAGGACATAGTTGACGTTATAAGCCTCCTCTTCTACGGGAACGTGAACCTAAAAGAATTCGAAGCAATCGTAAAGGCCCACAAAATATCCAGAAGGCGCAGCATAGACGTGCTTTTGGAGTACCTGGACAAAGGTGAGTACCTGACTGAATATACAGGGCTTGGAAAATCCGAATACCAGAAGCAGAAGGCGTATTGGAAGTCCGAGATAACAAAGGCGTTCAGCTAGTTCTGTATCGTGGAGTTGCACCCGGCGGGCTCGCTGAAGTGGCTCGACAGTATGAGCTTTAGGTATCCCAGATAGGGTATGCTCGCCACCACCTTGCCCTGTACAGCTGTCAGGTTTGCCGGATAGTTGGAGTACTGGACGTCAAGTCCTGGGTTGTTGTCCCCCTTCGTCAACACATAGTAGCTTCCTGAGACGTTAAGCACCGCGTAAACCCGGTGCACTATGTAGCCGTCGCCCTCCTTGTAGAAGAGGTCCTTCGGTATCGTAGAGTAGACGACAACGCTGTTGTTCCTGTCACCCGTCACGGTTTCAGGTCCAAGGGTTATCCCGCTGGTGTAGACTATCTGCCTCGAGCTTCCGTTGCTGAAGTCGTCGGTCGTAGTGCTGCACTCATATCTCAGTGGCCCGCTCTGACCGTCGACATTGACCACCGACCCTCCGCCGGCGCTCGTGTAGAGGCCGATTGAGTAGCCGGGCTCCATGTACTGCGACACCTGGGCGCTATTGCCACTTTCCAGGTACGCGACGCAGGACATTGGACCCCTGGAAATCTCGCCGAGAACGCCCTGATAGGTGGAGCTGCTGACATTTATGATCGGGGCCTTCAGCAGGGCAGGGCTCCTAACCCCCTGGAGCAGGAGCATGTCGCCCCTCTGCATGGTCGGGAGCATGCTGCAGCTTGGTACCACATCAAGCGGATACCTGGTGCCCAGGAAGAACTGGAGGGAGAACCACACTCCAACCACAATGAGCACAACCACTATGATCTCCATGGCGTTGCGCCTGAAGCCGTACTCCCTGACGCCGTTGAGCGTCTCTATGCAGATAACAGCCACAAGTGTTAGGAAGAGGGCGATCCCTACTATGTAGGATAGAATCAACCCATGCTGATATATTATGTAAATGGCAAAAAGAACTATCAGCAGGACGTAAAGAGGTAGGGTGTTCATCTGTTTCCTTGCAGGCTTCTTTTCCGCAGGCCTCGCCTTAGCCAATCAAGCACCCGCTTCCGATTCGGTGGCGCCGCCGCTGTTCATCTGCAGGCCCACCACGGCCGACTCCCCCGCCCTCCTGACCACGCCGATGGCGGTGTCGGCGGAGGTTATCATAGTGTCGTTATGGCTTACAACTATGAGCTGGGAGTTCTTGCTGAGCTCGCCGAGCAGCTTGGAGAGCTTCTTCGCGTTCTCTTTGTCAAGCGCGGCGTCTATCTCGTCGAAGAGGTAGAATGATTGCGGTTTCCTCATCTGTATTGAGAAGAGCAGGATTAGCACAAGCAGCGCCTTCTCGCCTCCGGAGAACTGTTCCACATGCATGTTCTTGTTACGCCCCTCCTCGACCAATATGTTGAGCCCGGCATTGAGTGGCTCCTTCAGGTTGTCCAGCTGCAGCTGCGCCTTTCCGTCAAAGATGTACTCATGGAGCCGCTTGAAGCTGTCGTTGACCTGGTTGAAGGTATCTTTGAAGACGTTGAGCTTCCTGGAGTCTATCTCCTTGATCAGGTTAAGAATCGCCTCCTTTTCGCTTCCCAGAACCCCCATCTTCTCCTCAGCCCTGATCAACTCTTCGCTCTTCTCCTTGTAAACTTCCGGAGCCTTCAGGTTGACCGCTCCGAGCTTCTCAATCTCGAACTTCGACCTGGTCACCCTCTCCTCTATCTGCTTTATCTCCTCCCCTATTATCGGCTCGACCTTCTGGTAGCCCGCCAACTCGTTCCTTATGTCCGATAGTCTTTGCTGCGCCTGGGCCTTCTTGATGTTTATCTCAGAGACCTCACGCTCAGCCTTGTTCATCTCGGCCGTGTGCCTCCCCTTATGCTCGGCCGCCTTCGACATCGCGTCGTCCAGGACCTTCATCTTGGAGAGAAGCGCGCCGTTCTTAGCGCCCTTCACCCTTATCTCTTCGTTGAGTTCGACCTTAGCCTTGGAGAGGCCCATAATCTCCCCGTCCAGTATGGCAAGCTTGCGCTGGTCCTCTTTAACTTGACTCCGCACCTCTGCTATCTCGCCGTCGATCTGGGCGGAACGCTGGCTCTGCATATCCGTCTCCTTCTGGGTCTCGGCCAGTTTTATTTTGAGCTGTTCTATCTCCTCCATCACCGCCTTGTACTCCGCGATCTCCTTCTCCCTGTTCTCCTGGGGTCCCTCCGCCGACTTGGACCTTCTTAGCGTCTCGTCTGCGCTCTTCGCTAGCCGCTCGACCTCCTTGGCAAGCCGTGATTTTTCCTCAAGGCTTTGCTTTCTCTTGGCGCCAGCGAGATCGGCCTGCTTCTTTAGCTCCTGCTCCCTCTTCAAGAGATCCTTGACCTTTGTCTCGAGGCTCTTGAAGGACTCCTCCGCCCTCTGGCTCTCGAATGTATTGTTAAGCAGCTTCGCCTCGATCCCAGAGAGCGCCTTCTTTGCCGCGTCGGCTCCCAACTCAGAGCTCTTGAGCAGCTCTGCCGCCTCTGTTCTCTCTTTCTCCAACGCCCTTATCTTTGACTGCAGCACGGTTGCGCTGATGCGCTTGCCTCCCTGGTCTCCGCCGCTTATCACTCCGCTCGCCTCCACAAGTTCGCCGCCGTAGGTGACGAACCTGCCCTTGCCGAAGCCGGCCCTCTTGGCGTCAGCTATGCTCTCCACCAAATAGGTGTCAGAGAATATGTACCTGAAGGCCTTGGCGAACCTGTCGTCGAACTTAACGTGTGATATGAGGGCATCGAGCTTGCTGTTGGCAGCCCTCTCGCTGATCACCATGTCATTGAGCGGCATGAATGCCGCGCGGCCGAGCTGCTTGGCCTTCAGTGTCTCTATCGCCTTCTCGGCGACCTCTGCCGAGTCAACGACAAAGTAGTTCATCCTGCTGGCGGCGGCTGCGTTGACAGCGAGGTCATACTTATCATCATAGGTGCAGAGTTCGGAGGCCCTTCCGTAGAAGCCCGTCTTGAGTGATTTCTTCAGCTCGTCGTCGGCCCTCCTGTTCGAGCCCGCTCCGCTCATCGCAAGCTGCTCCTTGAACTGGAGGACCTTAGTATCAATATCGTCGATCCTCTTCCTTGAAGACGTCATGGCGTTGAGTTGGGAAGACAGCTGCTTCTTGGCCGCCTCCACCTCCTTCGAGTGCGCTGTCGAGGCTGCCTTAAGCCCTTCCAGCTTCCCTGTGGTCAACTCTGTCTCATCACCTGATATCTTCTGCTCGTTTGTCACGGTAAGCAGCTCCTTCTCGAAACCTTGAATCTCCAGCTCCAGCGTAAGGGCATCAGAGGAGGCAGAGTTCAGCTTTTCCTGCAGCGCGGCCATCTCCTTCTGGGTCTTGCTGTAGAGTTCGAGAAGTGCGTTAGTTCCTCCCTGCGCAGCCAGCTGGGCCATCCTCTCCATACCCTTGTCTGCCTTCCGGGCCTTGAGGACCTCCTTCACCTTAGCGATCTCCTCCTCACCACGGTTGAGCTTGACCTTAAGGTCGCCAAGCGCGCCTATCTGAGCATCAAGGGCCTTCTCCCTCTCCTTGACATGGTCCCTTATCGACCTTGTCTGCGCCTCCTTGACCGCAATCTCTCTAGCGACCTCCTCCATCCTCTTGGTTGCGGATGCAGTTTCAATGTTCTTCTCGTTCAGTTCCTTGAGGTGAACGGCCTTCTCCTGGTTGAGCCGAGTGACATCGGACTCAAGTTTTAGAAGTTCGCCGTTTATCTTGGCGATGCGCTCGTCGATTGCTGTTATATCGCGGCTGGCGCCCTCGAACTGGTTCGAGACCTCGACCTCCCTTGTCTTGAGTATGGTGAAGTTCCCCCTGTTCACGTAGTCCTTGAACGAAATGTAGGATTCGGCGTCCTCCTTCTGCTTCTCCAGCTCGGAGAGGAAGCCCTTCTTCATTCCCAGCTCGATCTGGGCCTCCCGTATCTTCAGGTCAACTCTGTCCAGCTCCTTCATTGATGCGCCCTTCTTCTCGTCGAACTCCCTGATCCCGGCTGCGATGTCGATGAGCTCACGCCTCTCCTTGGGGTTGAGGTTCTGCATCTTGTGTATCTCCCCCTGGGCGATGACGTTAGTTTCGTCGGAGCTGGACTTGTAGGAGCGCAGGAAGTCTATCACCTCCTGGCGGGTCGCGTTCTTGCCGTTTATCTTGTAGCCGATTTTATGATTGGACTTTATGGTCCTTGTTATCTCTACGTTGCTGTCACCGGAGAAGACGAGCTTGACGTAGGCCTTCTTGGTGCCGTCGTCCCTTTTCTTAGCACTGCTGTTTATCAGCTGGTCCGACTTGGTTACCCTCATCCTCCGCAGCGACATCTCGCCTAGGGCGAAGAGTATCGCGTCTACGACGTTAGACTTGCCCGAGCCGTTGGGCCCGACTATGCAGTTGAAGCCGGTCTTAAACTTCACGCTGGTGTGCTTGAATGATTTGAAGTTGTGCACAACTATACTGTCTAGGTAAAGCATGCGTCCACCAGTCGTCAATAGGTTAGCTCTGTATCTATTTATTAAACTTTCTGACGCCGGGGTTTCTGGAAGACGACCACCCAGAATGGCCACGCCCGCACTGCCAGGGCCTTGCTGCCAATGACGTCCTTGACGTAATAGACGTTACCCGTACGTACAACGTTGAATCCTTTGTAGGCTTCAAAGAGCTCGTCCTTGGAGTAGTGCTTCTCGAACTTCTTGCCGTTCACGAGGAAGCTGTTGGGCTCCGGATCGTTTCCTGTACCACGGCCTGCCTTCATCCCATAGAATAGGTAGTGGCCTCCAGGCTTCAGGACCCGAAGGGCCTCGCTTATCGCATTGGATCTGTCATTCTTCCTGAGGTTAACAGTGGAGTTGCAGTCCAGGACAGCGTCGAAAGCGCTGTTGGGATAAGGCCACCTGACTCCAAGGTCAACAACCCTGAAGTCTATCCTAAGATCTTTGCTGCGTGCCTTTGCGGTGTCTACGGCTTCATCGACAAAGTCGCAGGCCGATACTCGGAAGCCCCTCTTTGCCAGGTAGATGCTGTTGCGCCCCGTCCCACACCCGATGTCTAGTATCGCTGCAGATGGGGAGGCCTCTCTTCTGATCAGCCCGGCGAACCGCGGTACCGGTCTCGATGGCATATCAGAATGGATCCTCACGAAGGTGGTGCGCGTCCTGTATTCGTTCCTCCATACCTTAAGCTGATCCATGGCACCATCTTTACGTCTGCAAATATAAAAGAGGCTTAGCGGACAACCGCTTTTATGCGCCTTACTCCGGTTGCGACCGCTTCCTGCTTTGTTATCCTAAAGCTTCCGAGGTCGCGCGTGTTCTTAACGTGCGGTCCGCCGCAGATCTCCCTCGAATAGACCTTCTTGCCCTTCGAGACCGTGTAGACCTTCACCCTCTCGTCGTACTTCTTCTCAAACTCTCCCTGTGCGCCGGCCTTCTTCGCCTCCTCGACGGTCATCATCTCCATCGAG
Organism: uncultured Microcaldota archaeon; assembly: GCA_963760035.1. Lineage (GTDB taxonomy): Archaea > Micrarchaeota > Micrarchaeia > Micrarchaeales > Micrarchaeaceae > JAJYUY01. The sequence goes on from CAVXBR010000027.1 coordinate 141,308, forward strand.
ACTTCCGCCTCTGCCTTTATCACGTCATTTACCCAATCCTCGACCTTCTTTACCTGCTCATCCGTTAGCTTCACATTCCAGTTGAAGTCGAACCTCAGCCTTTCCTGGGTTATGTTGGAGCCCATCTGATGTATTGACCTGTCCACTACCTGTCTGAGCGCCTCATTGAGCAGATGGGTCGCGGTGTGAAGCTTGGTAGTCTCCTCACTGTGATCCGCAAGGCCTCCCTTGAACTTCTGCTCTGCCCCCTTGCGCGAGGTCTCCTGGTGCGCCTTCATTAGGGAGTTGAACCCCGCCTCATCGACTGAGAACCCCTTCTCCCTGCACATCTCAACTGTAATCTCCAATGGGAAGCCGTAGCTCTGGAAGAGGTCAAACGCACTCTTTGCATCAAGGATCTTCTGGCCGACAAGAGATTGCAGCATCCTTTCAAGTACCCTTGTACCATGCTCAAGCGCCGTGGAAAACTTGGCCTCCTCTTTTGCCAGCTCCTCAAAGATCCTAACCCTGTTGGCTATCAGTTCAGGGTATGACTTGCCCATGAGTTGGACAGCCACCTCGGCGATCTCATTGCAGAACTCGCCCTTGATGCCTATCATCCTGGCATGCCTTATGCTCCTCCTTATGAAACGACGCAGCACATAACCCTGATCGACGTTGCTCGGCACTATTGATTTGTCTTCTCCCAAAAGCATGACAGCGGCGCGAAGATGGTCTGTGATTATGCGCACATTCCTACTCCTCTTGTCAGTGCCAGCAGCCGAAATTGCTACAACCCGGTCCAGGATGGGTGCAATGGTGTCGCAGGCGTAGACGTTGTCAAATCCGTTGAGCACAGCCACCATCCTCTCTAGCCCCATCCCCGTGTCTACATTTTTCTGCTTAAGCTCCGAGTAGGTGCCATCGGCGTCCTTGTTGTACTGCATCAGCACGTCGTTCCAAATCTCGCAGAAGACGCCTTCCTTTTGCAGCCTTAGGAAGTCGGAAGTGTTCTTCTCCTGCACATCCTTTACGTGGTAGAACATCTCGGTGTCAGGCCCGCAGGGCCCTGTGGCGCCAGCTGGTCCCCACCAGTTGTCGCCCTTCGGCAGGAAGTGTATCCTCGACTTGTCGACTCCCTGGGCCTCCCAGGCTTTGGCCGACTCTTCGTCTCGTGGGGCATCGCTGTCTCCGGCAAAGCATGTTACGCTGAACCTATTTTTTGGGATTCCGAGCACCTTGGTCAGGAACTCAAAACTCAGCGCAATGGCCTCTTTTTTGAAGTATGACCCCAGAGACCAGTTCCCCAGCATCTCGAAGAAGCTCAGGTGCCAGGCGTCGCCGACCTCATCTATGTCGACGGTGCGTATGCACCTCTGCACGCTGAAAAGGTGCTTCCCTAGGGGGTGGGACTCGCCGAGAAGGAACGGGACCAGGGGATGCATTCCTGCGGTTGTGAACAGCACACTCGGGTCATTCTCGGGTATCAGAGAGGCGTTGGGCAGGGGCTTGTGCTCGTTGCTCTGGAAGAAGGTGAAATACCTCTTTTTCAGCTCACTGCTTGAAATCATCTCTGATCACTAATTATCGTATACCTATACTTCAGTAGGAATACAGCTAAAACCTTTTATAGCCGCGCAGGAAAGTAATAGCGATCCTATGTATTTTCTCCTTGCGCTTTCTGTGAGTGGAATAAGCTCACTGATAACAACAACCGCGACCGCCTGGGTCACTGCCTACGGCTACGCGGCCGTATTCGTGCTCATGCTTATGGAAAGTGCGACCCTCCCCGTACCGAGCGAGGTCATACTCCCGCTAGCAGGTTTCCTTGCATCAAAGGGCGCGCTAAACCTCTACCTGGTCATAGCGGTTGCGACAGTGGCAAGCATGATCGGCTCAATAATCGACTACGCGATAGGCTACTACCTTGGCAAGGCGGTGGTCTACAAGCACCTGCGGCTCTTCCACGTCAAGAAGCAGACCTTGGACAACTTCGACATATGGTTTGCCAATAACGGAGTCGCAGCTGTATTTTTCACAAGATTCATCCCTGTATTGAGGACAGTGATAAACTTCCCGGCCGGATTTGCAAAGATGAACCTCAAGAGCTTCCTTTGCTACACCTTCGCTGGCGTCCTGATTTGGGATATCGTGCTGGTGACCTTCGGCTTTTACGCCCTTGCCGCAAAGAGGGCATCTGTCATTCTCGCTGCTGTAGGGGTATTCGCAATAGTGTTATATGTGATATACAGGATCGCCGCATCGAAGATGCGAAAGAAGTGAGATGTTGATCTAGTGAGCGTCCTAAACGACCTGAAGAAGACAGGACTAAGCGTGTCTGACATAGCATCGGCCTACTGGTGCGAGCGCCAGATGGAGCTCAACTACAGGTTCGGGAAGAAGATCACAGCAGAGATAAAGGCCGGCAGAGCCGTGCACGAGAAGCTAGAAGAAGACGTGAATGTGCCGATAATGCTAGAGCCCACCACATGGCCCGACAAGATGTTCAAGATGATCTACACCAGCTACCTCGCCGTATCCGGATTGGTAAAGAGAGGGAAGGGCAGGGAGATACAGATGTACGGCTCGATAAACGGTTACAGGCTCTCTGGAAGGATTGACCAATTGGAAATCGAGGGCGGAAAGGTAGTGATATCTGACGACAAAACAAGGACAGGGCCTAGCCCACCTTCGGACGCACAGGTCCTCACCAACAGGATACAGATGTTCACCTACAGGAAGATGGTTGACGATGCAAGGAGCGGCAGCTATGGCTACCAGAACTTCAGCAAGGCATACCAGCCTGAGAAGATGCTGATGAGCGACCAGTTCAAGAGGCAGCTGAAGATGACTGGAGTGGACAGCTCATTGGCAAGCGTGGAGTCGGTGTCGAGGGCCTACTTCAACGAGCTGCCGAAGATACCGGAACCGAGTGACACCCTAAAGGTCAGGTACATCGACAAAACCACAGGAGACGAGATAAGATTATATAGCTTCGACTACAATAAGCAGGAGACGCAGGAGGTCATCAAGCACGTCCTGCAGTTCTGGAACGGAGAAAGGGAGTCGCAGCCTGTAAAGGAAGCGGAAAAATGGAAGTGCAACTCCTGCAAGTTCTTCGGTGACCAGTGCAAGGTCTGGTGGCCGCAGGGGCAGTTGTCATAGTCTAGTGATGTTGTGGGCCTAATCTATAACCTCATCATATACCCGATAATCTACATATTCCCAGCCTATGCTGCGAATGGGGCGCCGGTTCTGTTCGGAGGGGGCGCGCCGCTTGACTTCAAGAGGAAGATAGGAGGAAAGAGGATATTCGGAGACCACAAGACGATAAGGGGGACAGCGGCTGCGTTAGTGATTGGAATACTGGCAGGAGTTATCGAGAGCCTTGCATTTCCTTTCATGCTGAAGATATCAATAATGCTGACGCTGGGAGCAGTTTTCGGCGATCTGCTCGGTAGCTTCATAAAGAGGAGGACGGGCTACAAAAGCGGAAGGAGCTTCCCCATCATGGATCAGTTCGGCTTCATAGCCTTTGCCCTGATATTCGCCTTCTGGCTGGACAGCCTGCCGCTATGGTATGGGATAGTATTCATAGTGGTGCTTACCGGGGTAATGCATCCGCTTACCAACATAGGGGCGAACAAGCTGAAGCTGAAGTCAGTGCCCTGGTAAAATTAGAAGGAGCCTATTTAGGTGTCACACTTACATCGTGGAGCGAAAGGGCGGTCCCTGACGTATCTCGCGTAGTAATTTGTAGCTTGGCTGCTGTGCCGTTAGGTGTTAAGGCAATAGCTTTCGGACCACATATCACAGTAATCTGTTCACTTCCTCCTGGGGCAAGCGTATCACCATCATTCACACCACTTAT
>CAVXBR010000028.1:0-32030 GCA_963760035.1 uncultured Microcaldota archaeon
TACGTATTGGATGCAGTCCAGATTGTTGACTGAAGTGCAAGATTGTTCGTTCTGGCAAGCGTGTTTGTTACGACGGAGTTGGTGGAGGCAGAGTCTGTTATCACTATATTCGCCGTCAACGCTCCGGTGCCGCATGCTCCTCCCACTGCATTGGAGCTGAGTTGTGGTCCGGCGGAGATCCCGGTGAAGAGCCTTGAGGTGCATACGCCAAGAGAGTTATAGACTAAGAAGTTTGCATTAAAGGGCGATGTCCCACCGATCCAGTTGGCCGTGTAGGTTTCTGTTTGGCCTGTATCAGTAACTGTGTTCGACGCGATCCATACTGTTGACTGAAGTGCAAGATTGTTCGTTCTGGCAAGCGTGTTGGTCACAACGGAGTTGGTGGTGGCAGAGTCTGTTATCACTATATTCGCCGTCAACGCTCCGGTGCCGCATGCTCCTCCCACTGCATTGGAGCTTATCTGAGAGGTTGTGGAGATCCCGGTGAAGAGCCGAGAGGTGCATACGCCAAGCGTATTATAGACTATGAAGTTTGCGGAGTATGGAGAACTTCCTCCGATCCAGTTGGCCGTGTAGGTTTCGATTTGGCCCGTATCTGTTATCGTGTTTGATGCGGTCCATAATGTTGATTGAAGTGTTGGGTTTATTGATAGGGTGAGGGAGTTAGTGATGACGTTAGCTCCTCCGTCCAGGACAGCTGTAGTAAATGTCCATGTACCATAGATTGTGTTGGGCGAGACGGAGTTGACTGTATAGCCAATGCCGTTGAACGTTATTAGCACATTTGTGGAAGCAAACGCATTGATGGTCATCGGGGCGTTAAAGCTGGAGCCGCCTAAAACAGTGGCTCTGATGGTGTTTGATGGTGACACTGTGTTTGGTGTGGTCCATATCCAGTTGGCAGTGTAACCGCTTCCTGAACCGCCAGATATAACGACGTTAAAAGCGGAATACTGACCTACGTCTATTATTGTGTTTGAAATAGTATTAGAGCTTAGTACAAGCGAACCTGTCGCACCAGACAGACCCGCAAACAGCGGGAAAAGCACAAATGCTACGACCAATAGTTTCCGTATGTTCCACATCACGACCACCATATAGCTACAAAGCACGCCTTTAAAAGCATTATGCTTCCCGCATGGGTCTCTAGATAGGGGCCTGGCCACGATTGGCCTTATGGCCAGGCACGGCCATGCTACTGTTTTTATAACTATAATACAATTAATTGGTGATGGAAATTGAGAATCTGGTAATAATCGGCTCCGGACCTTCTGGGTACACCGCCGCGCTCTATGCGGCAAGGGAGGACCTCAAGCCCCTCATGATAAGTGGATTCCCAAAGGGGGGACAGCTGATGCTCACAACCGTAGTTGACAACTACCCCGGATTCCCTGACGGGGTCATGGGACCAGACCTCATGGAGCTCATGAGAAAACAGGCCGAGAAGTTCGGCACCCGCTTCATAGACGACAACGTGACCTCCGTGGACTTGAAGAAGAGCCCGTTCGAGGTGACGGTGGGTGACAAGACCTATTACGCTCGAACAGTTATCGTCTCCACTGGCGCCTCGTCTAACTGGATGGGGCTCGAGTCGGAGAAGAGGCTCATCGGCAGGGGGGTGAGCAGCTGCGCAACATGCATGCCACCGGGTTCTCTAATAGTAACTAATCCCTCCATAGCCGACATAACATCAGTTTCGGCTCAAACTATGGTTTTAACACATGATGGTACCTTTAATCCTGTTTCGGAATTGATGGAGCGAGATTACGAAGGTGAGTTAATCAATTTCAAGACACGATTTTTTAGGTCGGAAACGACGTCCCTAACCCCAAACCATCCAGTTCTGGTTAGAACTCTAACGAGGCATGTTGGCAAAAATTATAGAAAACGTGAATGGTCAGAGCCATTCTGGATAACTGCCGATGAACTTACAAAAGATCATATATTATTGTATCCCATTCCACGAACGGAGCTTAAGCTTAAGTCTATAACGATAAGCGAGAAATTGTCATTAAAAACAGAAAATGGGTATGTAAGATTAGATAATGAGAGTTCTTCATCGCATAGAATAAAAGACACCGTCGAAATAAATTCTGATTTTTGTAGGCTGATTGGTTACTATCTATCAGAGGGATTTAGTCATAGCCGCGGGGTCTCCTTCGCCTTTAACACTAATGAGACTGAATATGTTAATGACTGCGTTTCATTGTTGCATAATATTTTTGGCTTGGATGTGTCAACTAAGACGGAGAATCATGTTATTAGAATCAGTGTTTGGTCTATGATTCTTAGCAAGTTTTTCGAAAGTTTGTTTGGTAAGTATTCGCACAGCAAAAAACTACCACATGAATTTATATTAATTGATAGGGATCTGCAGAAGGAAATAGTAAAGGGTCTGTGGAGGGGGGATGGATGTGACCGAAAGACGGATTTTGTTATAACGACGAGTTCGAGAGAACTTTCAGAGCAGATAAAAATGATCCTCCTCAGGCTTGGAATTTTGCCCACCTTAGAAAAGAGGAATCCTAAGACATTTAGACATAGCATAATTGAAGGTAGAAAAGTAGAGTTTAAAAAAGATGTTTACCAGCTACTTGTCGGGGGACCGTGGCTTGAACAAATGTCAAAAATATTGGACTTCGATCATCCTAGACTACACAGTAGAAAGCACTTCTGTAATCATGGATGGATTGATGACACTTATGCTATGCTTGCAATTAGTGAGTTAAAGCGCGTGCAGTATTCTGGAAAAGTGTTCAATATTGCCGTAGAAGGAAACAATACGTATGTTACGACAAATAGCATAGTTCATAATTGTGACGCCTTCTTCATGAAGAACAAGGAGGTCGTCGTTGTTGGTGGGGGGGACAGCGCCATGGAGGAGGCTCTCTTCCTGACGAAGTTCGCCAGCAGCGTCACGCTCGTACACAGGAAGGACACCTTCAGGGCGTCCAAGATAATGCAGGAGAAGGTGATGCAGAACCCGAAGATAAAGATACTCTGGAACTGCATGGTCGACGAGGTGCTTGGCAAAGATAAGGTGGAAGGGGTAAGGCTCAGCGATGTCAAGACAGGGGCGAAGGCCGACATGAAGGTTGACGGGGTATTTGTTGCCATAGGCCACTCGCCCAACACCTCATTCCTCGGCGGGCAACTCGAGCTGGACCAGAAGGGCTACATAATAACCACCGATGAGGTCAAGACCGCCATACCTGGAGTCTTCGCCGCCGGCGACGTTGTTGACCATGTATACAGGCAGGCCGTTACAGCGGCAGGTAGCGGTGCAAAGGCCGCGATGGAGGCAAGGTCCTATCTTTACCAGGTAAAGCTGGTCTGACTACAGCAGGCCTGCCTTTTTGAGCCCATATCCGACTAGGCCTTTTGCCTCTTTGTACTCCATCAACTGGTTCGGCAGAAGCGGCTTTAGGTCATCCCAAGAGGATCCGATCGCATCGATGCTCTTTGATAACGCCTCCTGAGAGTATACCAGTCCTGACTCTTCCAGCTTTTTCATTGCGTATTCCCTCTTCAGCTCGCCGCCCTTGGAAAGCATGAAGCTCATGTCGTACAGGTCGCGCTCCTTGTGCCTTCTTCCCTTGCTCATCAGGGCTCTTACCTTTTCGGCAAGTATGTCCCGCATGTCCATGACTGGGGCGATGTAAAGATCCGCATCGCGGTATTTGGGCTGCCGGGAAAGGATAACAGGCGGAAAGATCGTGGAGCCTGTGGTGTTTATCTCGAATCTTACATGCTGCACAGTGCTCTTCCTTCCCGTATAGTATCTTGGCCCTTCGACGGCGATTCGCGCGCTTATCGTCTTGAACCGGTTCTGCCTTGGCTCATCTTCATAGGATGTCGGATAGTCCATGTTCTTTATGACGGCGTCGAGCAGCCCTTTTACGTAGTCCAGAGGCTCCCCGTCAATCTGACGCGCAGTAAAGTCCAGATCCTCAGAGAATCTGTTAGAGTAGTAGAACTTGGAGAGCGCGGTGCCGCCCTTGAACACCATCTGGGCCTCGCTCTTCGCGTATATCGTATGCAGCATGAGGTCCTGCAGGTAGTCTTTCTCTATCTGGTAGGGATCCCTATAGGTTTCGTACTTTATCAGCTCTGTTTTGTCCATCATGCGATCACCAAATTGGCGGCCTTCGGCGTATCAGCTCTTTCACCCGGTGTTCGAGCGCCTTGACCCCCGATCTCGTGGCGTAGTCCTCGAGGAGGTTGTAGTCCAGCTTTCCCAGCTCTATCGCCTCCTCGGCGTACTCGACAAATTCATTAAGGTAAAGCATGTCTATCACCGCCTTTTCCGGATCGGCCACGAAGACGTCGTCCACCCTTCTATAACCGTACATCATTTCTTTTTTTATCCTTTTAAACTCTACCTTGAAACCGTTCAGGTCTGGGATGGGCCTGTGCCTCTTATGCGACAGTACATATATTATCCGCGGCATCTGCTCGGTGAGGTTGTGGAAGCGGAGCGCGGAGATAAGGCTAACATAGGAGGGGTAGACTATCCTTGACGCGACCTCATACTCGGTCGCTTCTTTGGTGTAGTAGATGCCACCCACTGCACCCTTTATGTTAGGGTTACGCGAAAGGAAAAGCGCGGCGTAGCCCCTTTCCTTCCCAATTATTTTTGCTGCATCTGCTAGCCTGAATACCGTGATTTTGTTGCTTGACAGAAAGTCATTGAACTCCCGGCTTTTCATGATTATATAGCATACATTAAGATATATATACTTTGTGTATCGTCTATTATCATATTTGATAATATTTGTTACACCTAATTAGAATTTTGTGAGATGCGTATGCTTCTGTATGTAGATATTACCTATTAAAAGGTGATAACGCTATACCAAACCATACCAAAGGACACTATATGGAAGGCTGGTCTTATCCGTATCTGGAAGGCTGGTCTTATCCGTATCAGGTAAAGCTGGTTTAAGCTCGTCTCCTTAGCAGAAGAGTTACAGTCATTATAACTTCATCGGCCCTGCGCGCCAAAGCCTCGTCATAGGATCCGTCAACTTCGTATTCATATACCACCAGGCCGTTTGATGCTAGCTGGTAGAATGGGTGCCTCTGCTGCAGCAGCTTCAGGGTCTTTTCATGGACTGACTTGGCATTGGGGTCTTCCTGGCCCAGTGGCGGTCGGTTTGGATTGCTTGGATCTTTCAACTCCCTTTCTGCAAGGATCCTTGCACTCTCTTCATCGCTCGGATAGGGGCGAAGGTATACCACAGGACCTGCCGCTCTTATAGTAGTAATATTGAGATTTCTGTAGTAGGGGAATTCGTGGGCCACTGCACCCCCACCTAGCCCCACTACTCCATCCTTAATCTGGGCGTAGAGGTCCATGATTATGCCGTTCTCCACCCTCCTGAACCCCTCCCAATTCGGCACCTTTGTGCTGTTCACAAAGGCGTCTACAGTGGTATTGTATTGCTGCGCGAATATCTGGTCGGTATCGAAGAACGGCAGATTAAGTTTTTTGGCGACCAGCTGGGCGATGGTGGTTTTGCCGCTTCGCCTTAATCCTATGAAAGAGACTATCTTCGGCCTTGTTTTTTCGGCAGGTACTGATTTTGGTACGCTAGAAGCATTTTGGGTCATTTTATCAGAAAAGCTTGTAATTTTTCAAATATATTAGAGTTGCCTTATCCGAGTTTCGCCTGGCCGGCCTGCTTGGAGAAGTCCGATAGTCTTATCCCGACCTTCCTTGCCTTTCCGTTCGCAAGAAGCTCCTTGATGAGCTCCATTGATATGGCAAGAGCAGTGTCGTAGGAGTCCGTGTAGTTTGAAAGCCCTTTCGCCTTGGTCCTTACTGTAAAATCGGAGTACCTGACCTTTGATGCAACGTTCCTGTACCAAAGCTTCCTCTTGCTGAGGTCGTCGATTGCCTCTTTAGTAAGCCTTTCCATAACAGATGCTATCTCTTCGGTATCATTGCTATCTTTCTCCAATGTGGTCTCTCTTCCGATTGAAACCTGCGGGCCGCTCTCCTCAACTCCGGACTCGTCTTCACCTTTAGCGATCTTGCTCAGCTCGGATCCAAATTTGCCGAAAGCTTCGATGAGAACAGTTGGATTTGCCTTGGCGAGCTCTGATATCTTGTTTATCTTCATTTTGTTTAGCTTTTCCTTTGTCTTTTCCCCTACGCCTATTATCTCGATCACGTCCTTGTCAGACAGGAACTTCTTCAGCTCATCCTTCCTCACCATCCCGACCTTGTCGGGCTTGAATGCGTCGCAGGCCATCTTGGCGTAGATCTTTGAGGTGCTGATCCCTATGGTGCAGGGCAGTCCGATATCGCGGTTTATCCTGCTTCTTATCGTCTCGGCAAGCCTGAATGCCTCGTCATAGTCTTCCAAGGTGGAGTCGAGCGCCATCTCGTCTATGCTCATGACCTCCATCCGCAGCTTGTAGGTGCCGAGCAGCTTCACTATTTTCTCTGATGTCTGCTCGTAGAACTTGTCGTCAGAAGGAAGATAGATCAGGTCGGGCTTCAGCTTCAATGCCATGGCAAAGGGCATGGCACTGTGCACCCCGAACTTCCTCGCGGCATAGCTGGCTGTCTGCACAACCGCCTTCCCCTTCCTCGACTCGTCTGAGGTACCGACAACGAAGGCCTTGTCCTTCAGCTCCGGATGCCTTAGCTGCTCGCAGGCGGCGAAGAATGAATCCATGTCTATGAGCAGGATCAGCCCCACTGTATCACTTTCCTAAGATTGCAAGCTAAATAAGATATACCCGACTGGCTTTCCATCAGAATAGCGCTCCAAGGGAAAGGCTTTTAATACTAATTATACATAATTATTGTAATTATATATAATTAATGGTGTGTGCAGATGGGAGACAAAACTAGGTTTATCGTGCCATTGGCGGCCGTGCTGCTGATACTGGGGCTTATCGCGTTCTATACGCTGTACCTGCACCAGCCGCTGAGCCCTGGGCTTTTGGTGATAGCGGCTTTCGGGTTGGCGCTTGCGCTGGTTGATACCGCCTTCGGGATGGGATTTGGGACGCTGGGGACACCGATACTGCTCATAATCGGGCTCTCGTCAAAGATTGCGGTTCCGTCCATACTGATAGCGCAGGCCGTATCGGCATTTTTTGGCTTCCTTTTGCACCACAGGTACAAGAACGTCGACCTCTGGCATGTGGAGTCCGGAGACGCCAAGATCGCGATGGTTCTGGTTGCCTTCGGGATCGTGGGTACCATAATCGCTGTATTCGTGGCGCTCAGCATACCTAAGATATACCTCAACACCTACATCGGACTTCTCGTCATTACGATGGGTGCCATAATGGTGCTAAACGCGAAGACTGTCTTCTCGTGGACCAAGGTCGGCATCGTCAGCGTGATTAGCGGATTCAACAAGGCCATCTCAGGAGGCGGATACGGACCGGTGGCGACTACGGGGCTCATTGTATCCGGGCATCCGATTAAGAATTCGGTCGGGATAGCGCTTTTTACCGTAGCGGTGATAAACGTGGTGGCCTTCGCGCTGTACCTGATGTCTAAATCGATAACGAGCTTCCAGCTGCCGGTATTCCTCACGGTTGGGGCACTGGTCGGCTCCCAGCTCGGGCCAAAGATAACGAAGAAGGTAAGCGGCAAGAATGCGAAGATCGTGTTCGCGGTAGTAGTCGTGATACTGGGCATATTGACCGTCGTGACGGCGATATGGGCCGTGCCGGCGCTGGTAAAAATAAGCTAATGGTGATGGAATGGCAAGAGTAGAAAAGGATAAAGCAAGGGTGTTGACCGAATTAGGGTGGGCGATCCCACTGATTGTGAGGGGGCGCGATGAGCTGCCCCGCTGCCCGGAGAGAACGGCGATAACAAGGGCGCTCGGCTCGCTTAGGAGAAAGGAGAAGAGAGCAGAGAAGAGTGACAGCGGGAGCAACACCAGCTGGGCCATTTAGTTGTATTACTGCCTAGATTACGATTCTAATCCAGCAGAACTTTCCTAATTAGTAGAGTGCAAACTCCTTTCATGCTGTATTGGATTAGGGTTGGCTCAAACTATCCCCGAAGCGCATATATATTTGGATGAAGGTAAAAACTTTGAGGGAATGGCTACAGTAAGTATTCTGGAAGCGCGTAGGCAGAGTCATGAAAGAGGTGCCCTCCAATACATGCTGCCGGAGTTGTCCAGAGGCTCGCCGGAATCCTATAGGAAAATTTATCGTGACTATCTCGATGCGGCCATATCGGCTTTCAGGGCGAAGCCAGCGATAATACGTGCCTGGTCCGACAAGGCCGTAATAATCGGTGATCTCCATGGAGACCTGGAGACATTCACAAAGATTGTAAGGTCTTATCCGTTAGAGGAATACGACTATTTCCTTCTTGGAGACTACGTGGATAGGGGAAAAAGCTCAACAGAGTTGCTGGCGCTCCTTCTGGCCTACAAGCTCCTTTACGGCGACGGGTTTACAATGCTGAGGGGCGACCACGAAGCCTCCGGTATAGGGCAGTTGCGTCCGCAACAGTTCCCGGAAGAATTTATGAGTAAGATGGGAAGCGAGGAGATTCGAGCTAAAGTGTACGACGAACTCTTTCCCTTGCTTTCCATGGGCGTAGTCTTAAACAATAGGTACTTCCTCGTTCATGGTGGGGTACCTGTAGAGATTCCGCAACTCAGCGAACTGGAGTTGCCAAAGGTAAAAGACCCGAGGCATGAAAATAGGATATTCTACCAGATGCTATGGAACGATCCCAAGGATACTGAGGGTTCCGAGACTAGCGGACGGTCGTATACAGGGGGCATCAAGCACTTCGGACCGGATATCGCAAACTCGTTTCTTCAAAAGAATGGGCTGGAACTTCTTATAAGAGGGCATAGGCACCGGATTGATGGGCGGATATTGATAGGCAAGACGTTGACGCTCCTTACTACGACCTCCTATATGGTTGATGGCAAACCAGCGGATGACCAGCAGATAGCCAAGGTCGACGGAGACAAATTGGAGATCTACACTGTCACTTCGGATATCCCACTATTGGTCGGGTCAATCGCTGACCTCATGAGGAAGAATGCAGAATAAGTACTGTTGTTATACAACAATCCCGATGCCGCAGAACTTGCCGCCTGAGTAGAGGGCGAACCTGCCGAGCTCATTGTAGTCGGCGAACCTTTCAATCGGATATTTGTGCTTCAGCTCCACAATTATCCTTGCGGCGCTCTCCGATGGTATCTTTGCAGTTCCTTTCCTTGCAAGGCCCGTCTCGGTGGAGATAAGCTCCTTGACTTCGCTAACCTTAGCGGGGACCGAGTTGTTGTTTATCTTGATTTCGAAGTTGGAGCCCGCCGATACCCCCTTTATGAAGAAGGTTACCGATTCGAAGGACTTTGAAGTATGCGGCTTGTCGTTCGCGCCCACCACAACGAAGCCCCTCTGGGCCTTCGCCTTTCCATCAATCACAATCGCGATGTTTGACCCAGCTCCTGCAGATCTGGTCTTCTTGCCCTTCAGGTATATCTCCAGCACCTTAGCCTTTGAGCCTAGGGGCTCCAGCTGGACCTGTTGGTCCACCTTTATCGAGCCACTGTTGAGCAGGCAGAAGAGCATCTCCTTGCTTTCATGGTCGACAACGTCCTGTACTATCGCCCTTAGCCCGTTCTTCTCGTTGCCGCCCTTCTTGTGGGCAACCGAGTAGGCCAACTCGTCGACAAGCGACCTGCCCCTGTACCAGGGCATCTTCTTCGAGCCCTTCACAAGGTTTTCCGAGTCATAGGCGGATACAGGAACATAGTATACAGGCTTGTTGAAGCCTATCGCCGTGAGATAGTCTGAGATGCTTGCCTTTACATCGTCGAAGGCCTTCCTGTCGTACTTGACCAGATCCATCTTGTTTACCGCGACTATGAGTGCCTTGATCCCGAGCATGTTGGCTATGTAGACATGGCGCTTGGTCTGCGGCTGAAGCCCTTCTCCCTTCTTCATGGAGACCATGAGTATGGCCGTCTCTCCGTGTGATGCACCGCTCATCATGTTCTTTATCAGTTCTAGGTGGCCAGGTACGTCAATGAACTCGAACATGGCTCCTTTGTATACTAGTTCGGCTCTGGTGGTGTCAATAGTCATCTCCTGCGCCCTCTCCTCCTCAAAGCTGTCGAGTATGTAGCCGGGCTCGAATCTGCCTTTCTTTGAGTATTTCTTCGCCTCGTTGATCCTATGCTCGGTTGCAGCGCCGGTTGCTATGAGAAGGCTTCCTATCAGAGTGGACTTTCCGTGATCCTTCTCCCCCAGCATTGTGATTATGTGCTTGTCCATTGTATCACATATAGCCTAGCGCGCGCAGCTTCTCCATGACGTAGGCCTTTTCCTTGTCCTGCTGCCTTCCACTCCTCTCCTCGACCTTTGTACCTCTTAACTCAGCCATTATCTTGTCGAGCGTGTCAGCATCAGACTTGAGCGGCACAGTGCAGTGGGTGCAGCCAAGGCTTCTATATCTATATCCCTCCTTTGCAAAGTAGAGCGGGTTCATAGGTATCTTGTTTACCTTTATGAAGTTCCATACGTCGACCTCATTGAAGTCAAGCAGTGGATGAATCCTGAGGTGCGATGACTTTGCCTCCTTAGAGCTATAGTTGTTCCACAACTCTTCGGGCTGGTTCTTGTAGTCCCATGTGAAGTCCTTCTTTCTCGGCGAGAAGTATCTCTCCTTCGCCCTGATGCCGTGCTCATCTCTCCTGATTGATACGATAAGTGCGTCGAAGCCGTACTCCTTCATCGTCCTTTTCAGTGCGTCTGTTTTGTTGGCTCCGCAGCAGCTGAAGCCTGACATCTCTTCCCTGATTTCGCTCTTCGATACGATTAGGTCCATCCCCCACTTCTCTGCCAGCGAGTCCCTGAACTCATAGGATTCGGGGAAGTCGATGCCGTTGTCGATATGAATTACTGGGAAGGGCACCCGGCCGAGGAATGCCTTTCTTGTGAGACCAAGCATTGCGGTCGAGTCCTTGCCCATGCTCCATAGCGCTGCAACGTTCTTGAACTTCGACTTCGCCTCCCTAAGTATGTAGATTGCCTTCTCCTCCAGCTTCGTTATGTCTTGTTCCATCATAGTATCACTGTTTTATGATCCGCCTGTTTATCCCAAGTCCCTTGAGGTACCAGGTCGCGCCCTCAATCCCCTTTCCTACTCTCTTGAATATCGGGACGTTGTAAATGCTCTTGTACTTCTTGTCGTAGATGACCACATAGGCGCCCTTCAGGCTCATCGCGCCCTGTATGCCCTTAGGGTAGAAGGCGTAGTAGTACTTGCCCTCCTTTAGGGTCTTGGCCCGAGCCTTCTTCCAGTTTTCCTCGCTCGGGTTCGCCGCGAGCTGCGCTATCAGGTCTGTCTTCCCCTTTGAGGGAGTCTTTACAGTGGGTTTCTTCGCCATATTAGCACCAATTATCTATAATTACAGAAACATTATGTATAATTATCTATATAAACCTTGCCCTTGATAAGATAGTGATGGTGTTATGAAGGTAAAAAGAAGTAAGAAGATAGAATTCACCAGCATATCTCTGCCCACCACGCTCTTCAAGAAGGTTGAGAAGCACATAGAGGGGACGGGATTCCCTTCGGTGTCAGGCTACGTGGCCTTCATCCTGAGGAACATACTCAGCGAGGGAGGCAACGCCAAGGCCGACTACGAGACCGAGACCGTCAAGAAAAGGCTGAAGGAGCTAGGATACATGTAGTCAGGGGATGCAGGATAGCACTTCTCCGCTGTGGCCGAGTGGCTTCACCTTGTTGAATATCTTCGATATCGTCCCATCCTTCCCGATTATAAATGTCCTTCTGAGGGTACCCATGCCGAAGACCCCCTTGTCCCCATAGGAGTCGTAAAGCTTTATCACCTTGAACTCCGGATCCGAGAGGAGCAGAAACTCCAGCCCATACTTCTTCCTGAACCTCTCGTGCGACTCCAGGTCGTCATTGCTGACACCGATCACCACGGCTCCCTTCTTTTCGATCTCGTCCAGGGATTTGTTGAACTCCTTCGCCTCGATCGTGCAGCCCGGCGTGTCATCCTTCGGGTAGAAGTATAGGATTACATCCTTTCCCTTGAAATCGGACAGCCCGTGTTCCTTTCCGTCAGATCCCTTGAGCGAGAAGTCCGGCGCCTTCGAGCCTTCGTTTAACATGATTACACCAACCTCCTTTCCACTTGGAAACTATAAATAACTTGCCGCCCTCATAGATGCGGTAATCATGTTCGGACGTTTCGGGAAGAAGGCCAAAACAAACATAACGGCCATAAATATACGCCTGCAGGGCCACGTGCATCAGATTGAAGGAGTAAGCTCTAGCGAGAAGATCATAGAGCTCAAAATACCCTTCAAGAACAAGGTGCACAGTGACATGCTCACCGATGCGGGGGTCTTCAAGTCCGTGAAGGGCAAGCCCATAGCGATAAAAGAGGTGAAGGTCTCTGACCCATTCACCATAGTTTCCCTCGAGCCGAAGGCCCCACTGGAGATAAAATCGGATGAGGCGGTAGAGTTCAGGATATCGCTCAACGCGCCTGCGCACAACTACTCCGGCCCGCTTACCATAAGCTTTGAGGCCGCGACCGACGAGGTTGTCCATATCGAGATCGCCAGAACAATATTGAACTACGGGGGCAAGAAGACAGAGATAGAGTCCTCGGCCCGCATGCTCAACGTGCAGAAGAACGGCATAATAGTGGAGAACGTACAGCTCTACAAGGCGATGTCCTTTGGCGACACCTTGAGCAGGGCGGAGGCGGCATTCCCCTTCAAGGTGGTCAGCACGGATCCCAGGCTTCCTGTGAAGCTGGACACGCCCAACGGCTACATAATGGGTTTCTACATACAGGCACCGGACCAGAGCTATTCAGGGGATCTTGAGATAACTGTTTCTTGAATTTCAGCGGAACCCGAAAAGCCATCTGAAGACGTCTATCATATTTTGAATTGCACCCCTGAGCGTCGGCTGGTTGGGCGGCCGCGCCGCATTAGTCAAAGTATCTATCAGGGACTGGGAGGGGGTTTCCTTCACTGTTGTAACAGGGTAGATAATAGTTGGGGAGGTCAAGGTGGTTGTGGTGGCAGCTACGGTCGTGGTTACTGGCATATTGGGGCAGTTGTATATTGCTCCAGGAGCGGCGCAGCCTTGGTCGGGGTTTCCGCAGATATGACCGGATGCGCAGTATTCTCCAGTGGTCGTGGCAGGAAGCGTAATTGAGGTGGTGTAGTTGACTGTCGAGCTGTAGTATATCGAGGTTGTACTTGTAGAGACGATGGATGTGGTGGTCGGTATCAAGTTGGGATCGACGAGCACAGCGGTGCTGTTCAACGTTTCGCTATAGGAGTCATTTATGTAGACGCAGTAGTAAAGGGGTGAAAAGTCAGGAAGCTGGTTAGCCGGAAAGACAAACGGGAAGGACTCGGAGGGGGTGTTAACCTGTTCGCTTGCCCCGGGAGCGGGCGGCAGGTCGGGGTAGCCTACCTCTGACTTTACGAACATGGTGTCGTGTGCACAGGTCTGGGAGCCCCCGACGTAGAGACTCACCGTGTAGAGCCAGAACTGTGTGCTGTTCCAGTTTGCCCTCATGAATAAGCGGCCGGGATGGTAGGTTACATTGAGTGTAGGGGTGGTGAAGTTCGTTATCTGCTGGGCCGAAGGCAGATTTGGAATGATAATCATGGCCGCGAGCATGATCACGGCAACTATTGCGAGCTGTCTAGCCCTCATTTCTTCATCCCTAGGAGGGCTATCCCGGCCAGCATCGCCTCCATCTGTATCCTCTCGTTGGCGCCCTCCACGATCCTGAAGTTGCAGTCCCCGAGTTCCCTCATTATTTCAAGCTTGGTGCGCTCCGGTATCGTCATTGTTTGGACCTCGCGGTAGCACTGTGTCAGTATGTCTTCGGCGTTCATTCCGTGCTTCAGTATCAGGTTGTCCAGCTCGCCCCTTGCCTGGTCGAAGCTGTTGGTTACGGCGAAGTTTAGCATAGACACGATTTCTTTCGGCCTCGCCCGAGCTGCGACGTTGTAGATGGACTGCTCGGTTATTTCAACGTTGGATAGGGCCGCACTCTGGAGCGTGTTCGTAAGCTTACGCAGGTCGCCGTCGCTTATGTATATCAAGGCGTCGATCGCCTTGGCTTCTATTTTCAGCTTCTCCCCCTTCTCGATGCGCTTTATGTAAAGTTTCATCTCGTCCTCGTTGAGGTGCTTGAAGCGGAAGACGACGCATCTGCTCTGTATCGGCTCGATTATCTTGCTGGCGTAGTTTGCGTTGAGTATGAAGCGGGTCTCCGAAGCAAACATCTCCATGGTACGCCTCAGGGCGTGCTGGGCGTCGGCAGTTAGTGCGTCGGCCTCGTCGAGGAAGATTATCTTGATGGGTACCTTGCGTATGGAAACGGTCTTGGCGAAGTCCTTGACCTTGCCCCTTATGACATCGATGCCACGATCGTCAGATGCGTTGAGCTCCTTGAAGGCGCCGTCCAATTCCTCTCCGTAGAGGTCGTGAGCGAGGGCAACTGCGGCTGCCGTCTTCCCTATTCCAGGCGAGCCTGCGAATATCATGTTTGGGAAGTTGCCGCGCTCGACGAAGGACTTAAGTCTGTCGACAATCAGCTTCTGGCCGATCACGTCAGCGAGGGCTTTCGGCCTGTATTTCTCTGTCCACGGGAGATCAATCATTAGAACCACAAAACAAGTAGTGATACTAGTATGTAAAGGAGCTTTAATAACTTTTGCACGATTGGTTTAGAATTTGCTGAGCTATCTTAAAGGCATGACTTCTAAACCCTTTATCCTGACGAAATCACCGTCATCAGTGAATACTTTTATCCCATAATCCAACGCCTGAGCCGCTATTAGGGCGTCATTTATCCTAATACCGTAACTTTTTGTTAATCTTATGGCCGTTGCGGCTGTCGTCCTATCTATGTCCAGCCATTCAATAGAGGGATTTTGGAGTATGTTTGAAACCCTGGAGTATGCAGTATCGGTGTCAAAAAGACGCGATAGCTTGTGGAAAACCTCGGAAAGTATAATGGCATTTATCCCTATTGTTTCACGTTTGAGAGCAGCTTCGTAGCCTCTAACAGCGGCTTGATGCTCCGGCGAATTTGATACCTCGCCGAATATCCATATGTTCGAGTCAATTATTATCACACTGACCACGCTTCTTCTTCTAGGCTGTCCAGAAGCTTCTTTGTCAACCTCCCCTTTTCAAGTCGGAGTGGCCGTTCTTTCATGTCGTTCAACACCGTATCATTTTCTGAGGGGACTATGGAGGGCTTTGACAAACTTAGGCCATTCCTACTTATCTTTGCGACCAGAGGCTGCTTGGATCTAAGTTTGAGGATCCTTCTAATCCTTTTTGTGAGCTGGACACGCCCTTTCTGGTCTACTGTAAGCATCTCCATTTAATCCCACATAAATTGTGGGATAATAGATATTTAAACGTTTGCCAAGACTACGTCAAGTAGTTGATTTACTGAAGAGATCTATTATCGTGACATGAGTGCTTTATTAACCTTTTTAGGGATAAGATATACAGCTTTCTTCTAATGGGGAGTTACGCTAACCTGGCAGACTTCCAGCCTTGGGCGCTGGAGATAGGAGTTCAAATCTCCTACTCCCCAATTTTGCTTGCCGTCGAGGCCCCTAAATTGGGGCTCGGCAAAGTTATTTATATTAGTAGGTAAAAACACTAATATGGCCTACATTGACGAAGCGGGAAAACAGGCCGAGAGGCTTGTGAAGATCATAGCCGCTGATCCTACGATCCCGAAGCCAACCAAGAAGTGCATGGAAGGCTACATGGACTTCATGCGGGCGCGCGGACTGAGCGACAGGACGATAAGCAAGAACATGTACTGCATGGCCGTGTTCCTCAAGACCGTCGGGACGAAGGACCTGAAGACGCTTACCAAGGATGACCTGATGCACTCCATGGCCGCGATAGAGAAGACCAAGTACTCAGTCAAGACCAAGCAGAACATCAAGATATCGGTCAAGGCATTTTACAAGCACCTGCTGGGAGACGACGAGATCTACCCGCAGCAGGTGAGATGGATCAAGACGTCCATAGCGGAGCACAAGAGGATACTGCCGCAGGACATACTCAGCGAGGAGGACGTCATGGCAATGCTCAACGAGACCACCGACCCCCGGGACAGGGCGATTATCGCTGTTTTGTTCGATTCCGGGATAAGGGTAGGGGAGATGCTCAGCATGAAGTTGAAGAATGTCGATCTGCACAGCGAGCCGGTGCACATACAGGTGACCGGCAAGACGGGATCGCGCCAGCTGCCGATAATGTTCAGCGTTCCCTACCTTACGGCATATTTGAATCTGCACAAGGACAAGCAGCCAGATGATCCGCTATGGATCATGAGGGGCACCCTTTCCAATCATAACAGGGCGATAGACAGGTCGGGCATAGCAAAGGTGCTGCAGATAGCGGCCTACAGGGCGAAGATAACCAAGAGGGTCAATCCCCATAGCTTCAGGCACGCCCGTGCAACGTATTACGCCAACAGGCTCACGGAGCAGCAGCTGAAGATGTTCTTCGGCTGGACATCAGACAGCCATCAAGCTTCTACCTACGTCCATTTGAGCGGCAGGGACATCGATAACGGCGTAATGCAGGCCAATGGGATGAAGGTTCCTGAGTTGCAGGAACCCAAGCTGAAGGTAGTCCCCTGCCCCAAGTGCAGGGATCCAAACTCCGCGACCGCCATATACTGCTCCAAGTGCGGAGGTTACATGGACGTTGCCACTGCGTATAAGATAGAGGAGATGAGGAAGGCCGCAGCAGAGGCTTCGGGCGGCTATGGCGGAAATGAGGAGGTAAGGAGAGGGACGCGTAATTACATCGTCAGGAGGAGGAAGGAAAGGAAAAAGTGAGTGATTATATGGCCAAAACAAAAAGCAAATTCGAGATACGCAACCTTAGGTCCAGCGACAGAAATGACTTGATTGCTAACGAGCTTTCCATCTTTGATGAAGCCAAGAATGACGTCAATTTTGGGCAGATACTTGAAAAGAAACGCCCAACAATTTCAGAGTTGAGGAAATGGTTTACTAAGTGCCTGAGGACAAGCAGCAAAGGAGAATCTATTGACCTAGTGGCGGTACTGAATGGCAGAGTAATGGCCTTATGCTCTGTTGACAAGGTGGGCTACGGCTACGAGACCGAACATGTCGGAGAGCTGGGGATAACTATAGTCAAGGAGGGAAGGAACATAGGGATAGGCAAGGCTTTGGTGAGGGAAATAATAAAGAAGGCCAGAGAGAGGTACGAAATTCTCGAAGCGACAGGGATATTCTCAAACAACAAGGCAGCAATACGGCTATATGAGGGAGCCGGCTTCAAGACCTGTGCCGTGATGTCAAGGCACATGAAAAGGGGCAACAAATACTTCGACGAAATCAGGATGTCGTTACGTTTGAAGTGATATTGGTGATAAAGATAAAACCGTTTAAGCAATCAAAGGGTTATTGCGGTCCTGCTTCGCTAAAGATGGCGCTTTCGGCTTACGGAATAGACAAATCAGAAAAGGAATTGGCAAGGTTAACAAAGGCCACCAGAACGAAGGGTTGTTTGCCTCTGAATATGCTCGGTGCTTCAAGGAAACTTGGACTAAAAGGTTATATCAAACATAATTCTTCGATCAAAGAGCTAAGGCACTTGGTTTCTAAAAGGATAGCAGTCATTGTTTGTTGGTTCTCCCCAGAAGAGGCAGGGCACTATTCTGCCGCTTGCGGATTCGATAAAAGCAATGTCTATCTTGCAGACCCTCATTTTGGGAGAATTATGAAATACAACATAAAATGGTTTGAGGAAAGATGGTTCTACGTCCATAACGGCAAATTACTGACCAAAGGAATCATCGCAATATATAAGTGATATTTGGGTGAGACAATGGAGCAGGGCGAATACAAGAGAAAATATCTCTCAATAAGTTCCATCAGCATGCTGGGGGCATGCGAAACCAAGTTCATGGAGGCAATAGAGGGCAGAAAGAAGCAAACCAGGGCGATGAAGGCCGGCAGCGTGGCGCATGAGAAGGTGGCAGATGCGCTACCGAAGATAACCAAGGAAGACATAATCAGGGAGATCAAAGTAATGCATCCGATTCAGGTAAGAGAGCTTCCCGTATACGACGAAAAGACGCACATCTGCGGGAGGATAGACCAGCTCCACATGACTGGCTTTACTGAAAAGGGTAAGAATACAGGTATAGTGATAGACGATAAATACCCCAGCAGCCCGAGGTGGATACAGGGCCTGACGCCTACCTATAAGATACAGCTCTCCGCCTACGCGGTTGCGCTGGAAAACTCGGATAACTATGGAGGGATTTGCAAAGTAGTAGGTGCGCAGTTGAGGTACCTGCAAAAGCAAAGCAATGCGATACTTCAGCAGTACAACATAGACAGTAACACCCTTGACACATATATGAGTAATACCATTCCGGCGATCGACGACGCCTGGAACATGTACAAGGGAAAGCAGCAGCCGGAGCACAGGAGCTACGACGTGGAGAGCGGGGCGTGGGTTGGGTGCTTGTGCCCTGACCAGGAAAACTATCTGCAAAGGCAGAGGCCGATGGAACAGGTAGCTACGAAGGTCTGACCTCGGAAAAGGCGGGACAGGCCACTAGCGCAATACTTTTAAATATCTCTTGCGTTGTAGCTTCTATGATGGTATATATGGCAACAAAAAGCCAGAGTCCAAAACAGAGGCAATTGAATCTTGAGCTAATAAAAACATGCGGGGAAGAAGCCGGATCACTCGCAGATGCCAAGGCTTTGGTAAAAAAAGGTGCCGATGTCAACTCGAGGGACGACAATGGACGCACTCCCCTGATGGCCCTTATGAAAAATCCTTATCAGAACAAACGCAATCCGAAAAGAGAGACAACGGCTTTCGTGAAATACCTTATATCCGAAGGCGCGAACGTGAACGCAAGGGATAACAATGGGTGCACGCCACTCCATTATCTCTCGATTTTCAGCGGTGAGGTTTCGGCCTTGAGGGTACTTATAGAAAAGGGAGCGGATATCCGAGCTAAAGATGTTAATGGTGACACGCCGTTGCACTTAGCAGGTCAGTACGGGGAGAGGGATGTTTTTATGCTCCTAATGGTGCGTGGCGCAAATCCTCAGGCCAAGAACAAGGAGGGCAAAACACCGTTGGAGCTTTGGGACGAGAACGTGGAGGCGAAGCTCAATAAATGATTTATAAGTTCTTGATACATGTTTAGATGATATTATGGCAAAAGGAAAAGACAGAGCACTCTATATTGTTATAGCGATACTTGCAATAGCCCTGATTGCCGTCTCTTATTATTCGTCGACACAGTCGGCCAGACTCCTATATGTAACTCCCTTCTACAATCAGCATGTATCCGACCAAAATGCACTTAATGACTTGGCCAATACTACATTTAGGCAGGTAATCTTAACTTCGGGAGTAAACTTTACAATAGTGGCTAATAGCAGCTATCCGATAGCTGAATTTTATCTGCCGCCTGGCGTACAATCTGTAAGTATAACAGGAGCGTATATATCTTCAAATTCCAATGCCTCGACTCAAATCATAAACATAATACCCGATTCGGAGTATTACGAACTTTCAATGTATCAGATAATACATCCGATATCCAACTTTCCCAATATTTTTAATTTTGGCCAAGGGTCCCTATACATACCTTCCTATAACGGGCGTGGAGGAGTAGGTTTACCAGCCTCGCATGGAATTGGGGTTTCAGTAGGTCAAGGCAATTCTTTTGAGATGGACTCGACTCTCACATTAACGGGCTTTCCAGCGAGTTGGCTTGCACAAGGAAGTAGCAGAGGTTACGTTCTGGTTTCAAATAGCCCATACAGAACTAACGACACATTTAACGCTAGTGGTTCTGATTTGCTGGCTTATCCTGACGGCATATATTTCCTTGTTTTTACCAATGCCGTACAGCAAGGTAAAAACGTCACCATCACGGTTACCAAAAATATAACCGTGTCTTATTCGGGAAAAAACGTTGGGTCTCTTTGTTATACCAGCACTGCCGCTTCATTCTGCTAAGTGGATGTGATTTCGTATGCCATATTAGTCGGCGTAAAAACCTTACAAAAACCTTCGTTCGCAGCAATCTATTTATATTATCCTTTCCACTGTATTGTGCAGTGAGTAGATGAACAATGCAAGACGTACTATGTTTGGTCTGATAATGATTCTTGGGATTATAGGATTTGGTCTTAATGTTGTTGCCGCAAGTCAACCTCTTGCAAATATAACGCTTGCTACAAATCCCCCCACAGTTGGATCTATCCATAACTCTACATATTTCGATGGTTCTTGGACGGGCGGGGTCGCTCCATACACCATTTCTCTATACTCCGGGTCTGCTCTCTCAAATCCGCATTCTGCAAGTGCAGCAAACTGTAGTTCCTATCCTATATTTGTATCAAGTAACTTGTACACGTCTCAATCCTTCTCTAACTGGGTTGTTGTTAATACTTCCTCGCCAAGCAGAGCGTACATTTGTTACAAAATAGTCGATTCTGCAGGTCATTCTGCATATTCGCCAGTATTAAGTACAGCCATAAATCTCTCCGCATTTCCCCTATCAAATCTTGTATTATATCCAACTGTCCAATCAATAATTCCGGGAGCCGACGCTAATTTTACCGCATTCTGGAATGGAGGAAAATCGCCATACAGCTTCGCATTATATTCTGGAAAAGCAGATTCTTGTTCCAATAATAACCCGAATTTCACTGTCGTATCATCCAATGGCGGTACATTATTAGGAACAAGCGTGGGGATAACTATTAACCCTATATCATCGGGATATTACTGCTTGGTAGTTGGAGACAGTACCGGATATGACATCCATTCATCCGCTGTATATGTCCAGGCGATTGGCCTTGCACCAACAAACCTTATTTTTACTACAACTACACCATCCGTGACCAATAGAACATCAGCTCGCTTCTTAGCCAGCTGGACTAGCGGAACGCCGCCATATGGTATCTCTGTGCTTTATTCAGGCCAACAGGTATGTCCTTCCCAAGGCATGCCTAGCATATTTAACAAAGAGGTTGTATCTGGAACAAGCATCGGTATAAATGCTACACCCACTTCGTCAGGATATTACTGCCTATTTGTCACCGATAATAGCGGATATGGGGAATATTCCAATTCTACATACATAACTGTTACAACTAATGCCACCAAGTTCAACGGCTTGTACAACTTAACCCTCACAGTGACCAAATTAAATAGCACTTTTGTTAACATAAGTGCCACTTGGGGGGACAAGGGAAACGGCATACAGGGTAGCGCCTTTAAGGCGTACAATTTGACATGGTGGTACAGCAGTGCATCAAGCACATGCCTCCAAGGAAATCACACTTCCATGGGCAGTGCATCCGGATCATTCATAGGCCTTGGCACAGCCAAGGAAGGGATAAATACAAACGCGATGCCAGGCCATGGCAAGACTATGTATGTATGCTATGAGGTAACTGATACACTGAATAATTATAGTGCAACCTCTCCCGTAGTCGCTATCAATAACTTGACACCAGTTGCTCCAATAAAGATTGTAACTCCATCCGGCATTCCATATTCTTCTGTTCTTGCCAATGCCTACATAAGTCAAAGCCAGGCCGCTCAGCTGTTCGCCAAATACAAAGGTACTTACATTGATCCATTGGGATACAACGTAACGGGATATGGTTATAACGTAACCTCTGGACTACGTATCGGCGGAAGCGACATCGGTGCAGAACTTGAAAGCGATGGCATAAATGTCAACGCAGGCGTGTCAATGGCAATTCTAAGCCCATCTAGGATACCCGAACCGGGCGGATCAAATTCCCTGGCCCTAGAATCCGTGGCACTGACCAATCAGGCCCAGCAAGCATACTTCAATGTGACGGCCTCGATCTCCAAAAGCTATATCGTTGCCCAAGGAACCGAAAATGGGGCGACATATTCGCTTTTCAATGCACAAGGAACCATTTTCATGGCCGCTTGGATCGGTAACAGATTTGCAGTAGCGGTCAGCGATGTCCCAATAAATACTGCGCAATTGACAAACATAGTTACAATGGACCTGGCAAACAACACCTCAACTGGTGCCTCCTCAACAACAATCTCGTCTACCGCTCCGGAATACACGGTTCAGGTATCAAAGGGCTGGAACATCGTTCCGATATACGGAGTTACAGAGGATAGCCTGGGCAGCTGCCAGCCAAATGTCGCCACCCTAACTAATTCAATCTTCTTATACAACAGCACTACAGGTAGGTATACCACCCTCACCGGTGCCTTCTGGTACAATGCCGGTTCCAGCCCATCTGCAGATCCCTACATAAACGGCTACTCTGGGTGGTTTTACTCGCCAGTGAACTGCGAACTGCAATATTCACTTGCAGACACGCTAGTCAATAACAATCCCCCAACCCAGCTCACAAGCGGCTGGAACTTCTTCACCGTGATGCCATGGATGCTAAACCAGAGCTATTCGAGCGTATTTTCCGGCTGCAATGTCAAGGAGGTGTACAGCTACAGCAATAACGGATGGATTGGAGGAGAAAGCAGTGTCATGGCACACCTTGGAACTCAGACGGCAACATCCACCGAAGTAGGTGATTCAATGATAATAAAGGTTGCAAGTGCGTGCCAGTTGCAGACGCAGCAGCTGTCGCCTCCGGCACCGCCTTCAAGTGCGCATTGAACGTGATTAGATGGCCTCTGAAGCAAATTCAAGAAAATCAGGTGTTAAGATTGCGGCAATCATAGCCGTAGTGGTCATATTGATTGCCTTGGTTGTGACCTACTGGTATTATAGCACCCAGCAGCATAGCGGACATTCCAATATACCACCTTCCGGCACCACTATAGTTCAAACACAGGTAAATAGTTCAACCATCACAGCTCCGTCATCTCCGCCACCATTCCCAAGCTGACGCATATCCCTGAACTACAAAAGGCTTAATGGTCTAAAGGTAGTATTATAATAGCTAGGAAGTTTATTTTGGCCCATCGTGATTGAATTGAGTAAGACATTCGAGACAAAAAAGAGGATACTAAGCTTACTCAAAGAAAAGAACATGACGGTCACAGAGTTGAGCCAGGAACTCAATCTTTCAACCCAGACCACCGGCCAGCACATCGCAGAGCTTCAGGAGATGGGGGCGATAGAGAGAATTGACAACGAGCATTTCAAGAAGCTTAAGATATACAAGGTAAACGAGAACATCATAGACCCGGTAGTGGCGAGATATGTTGTTGGTGCAATCATCATAGTCGCAATAGTGTCTATGGTTTACTTATATCGCGGCAGCCTGTTCGGTCATAGCGGCGCAGGAACACGGATATACCTGGGCAACAGTATCACGGTAGGTAATGTAACAGTGGTACTTAGCGGCCTTGTACCTTCAAACGGGATAAGCCTAGCGACACTTAGCATATACAACAAAGGTACGCTCACGAACCAAAGCACGTTAGCCCCAGGGAGCTCAGGAATTATTAGTTCGGGCGGGATGCAATTGAATCTGTCGGTTTTAGAAACCTCAAACCGTTCATCACAGCAGTGGGCTAGGATAAACTTGCAGAGCACGAACAGCACTGCTTCCACCAGTACCATCCTAACTCCGCCGCCTTTGCCGGCAACAAATGCCACGACAACTTTGTATCCGCCGGCATTCCCGAACTGATTTAGAATCCTCTTTCAGGCATTCCTCTTCTCTCTGCCGGCCTTGCCCGCTGCCGCAAGCTTTTCCTCTATCTTGCTTAGCACGACGTTCAAGTAGTCCATCACTGTCTCGTCCAGCGGCATCAGCAGCAAACGGCGTACGGCCACCGAGTTCCTAGTCCATGGGCTGCCTGAGTTTGCCAGGCAGGATAAGGTTCCGCCCAAAAGCCTCGTTCCTACCTATGTAGTTTTGGCCGACGGGGCGCAGATCACCCTAAGGAAGGAGGCCGCGACCTACAAGGGGGAAGTTGAGGGCAAAGATAACTTTCTCCGGGGAGGCAGGCTCGAGCTGGGCGAGGAGCAGTTCAGGAGGCTCTGGGCCGCGGCCCGCGGTTGCAGGCTTGAGAAGATAGGGTACATGGTGCGCCAGGGCACGAGGAAGGTCCACATCAACTCTTATATTGGGGTGGGGGAGGAGCTCACCACTGCAGAGATCAACCTCTCGCACGGCGCAGAGTTCGACAGGTCGGGATGGGAGCTGAAGCCCATAAAGGGCAATCCGCTCTACCACACGCTTGCCCTCATAGCAAGGGCCAACCAGGCCCCCTCGACCTTCGAGGCGGTGAGGAAGTCCAACGGCGCGGTGGTGATGGGGCTGCTTGGAGAGGCGGCCCAAAGTTACGGCGGCGCCCTTAGCGCAGACCAGCTGCAGCTCGACACCTTCAGGCACATATTCGACTCCTTAAAACCGGTATACACCGCATTCACAGAGCAGGATAAAAACCCCGTTGGAGAGATAGCCCGCTGCAGGGTCTTCGCGAACCCTGGCAGCAGGAACGAGTTGCAGAGGAAGTACGGGGAGTTGAGTGACGACACGATAAGGGCGCTTCGTGATGACACGATCAGGATCGCTACGGTGAAGCAGGAGGACCATTACATCTCGCACGGCAGCATCGGCGAGGATGGGGCAGAGGAGAAGATAAGGATCAGGAAGCAGGGCAGCGACAGGGTTATACTTTCCTACAGGCTTACACGCGCAGAGGGGGCCTACAGCTTCAGCTTCGAGATAGACAAGGAGACCGGCGACCAGCTGGCGGCGATCTACTTCAAGGACCCGGTTGTCGTGCTCAAGGACAGGGATTTCCTCCTCTCCAGGCACAACCTCCTTGTGACCTACGACCGATTGGTGTCAAAGGTGCAGGTCAAGATGGATGGCGGAAGCCCGGTCATAAAGCCGCTTGGCAGCATCCTCGAGGTAAAGCTACCGAGGAACAACAGGGCGGAGGAAGAGAGGACGAGGAGGTTCGCCAGGGATCTGAGGCTGGGGGAGCCGATGAAGGATATGGGCTACGACCGAATGTGAATCCTGCTGCGGTGAACGAAAAGAAAATAATAAATAGAGGTTATGCGCAACCATTATAGATTATATGTGCCAGGCTCCGGTGGGCAAGGTGGTAGGTGTGGGTGAGGGTACGCTCACCGTAGAGTACAATGGCAAGACGAGGGAGTTGCGGTCTAGGATCCCAAACGTGGGCAGCGGCGACTACGTCACCTTCTCTACCGACATTGCAATTGACAAGATAGACAGGGAGGAGGCTGAAGCAATTCTGGGAGATATGAAATGAAGATTGAGAGCGGTGAGGACAGGCTCCTCTTCCTGAGGTACGCGCTTCCCTGCGCAGGCACACTGGTGAAACGGGGCAACGTTTCAAAGGAGTACATAGACAGCCTGGTGGGGATGGTCGCAGAGGGAATACCGCCAACAGAGAATGCGGAACAGATGTTCAAGGTGGCCAACGCCATGTGCGACAGCGTCGCCGATAGGATGAGAAAACCATCAGTTGACGCGGAGGTGATAAGGAGGTACTTCCTTTTTGAGCACTCGAAGGTTGTAGACGACAGGTTCGAGCTGATGAAGGACTTCAACCCGGTGGATTGCAGGACCTATGCAGGGAAGGTGGTTGATATGGCAGGGGAGTCCGCCGTTGTGGAAACCATCCTGGGACGGAAGAGGTACAGGACGCCATTCGTCAGGGACCTGAAGGAAGGAGAGGACGTGGTTGTGCACTTCGACTTCGTTGTGGAGAGGCTCCCCACCGATGTTGCGAGCGAGAAGAGGGCCCTTGACGAGATGGAGAAACGCGGGAAGGTCCTGTGAAAAACGAGACAAAAGGTATAGTTCTCGCGCTGCTCGCCGCGATCGTGAGTGGCATCTCAATCCCTGCCAACAAGTTCTTCATAGTCAATCTTGCCCCTGCCATCTTCACTGCCGTCCGGGCCGTCATAATAGGGTCCGTCTTCTTCGCCATCGTCTCCTACCAGGCGAGGAAGCACGCCAGGAAGTTCAAGGTTGTCCCATGGTCCTACCTGCTAGCGATAGCCGTCATCGGCGGAGCGGCCGCCTTCCTTATCTACTTTACAGGGCTCCAGCTTACTACAGCTGGCAGGGCGGCATTCCTCTACCACTCGATACTTACGGTTGCCACTGTCGTGCTGGCAGCTGTCTTCCTGAGCGAGAGGATGGGGAGGAAGATGGTGGCTGCGCTGGTAGTGATGCTGATCGGGACGGTGATCCTCTACGTCTCGCAGGTTTCACCATCACAGCTCTGGTCCAATCCGTCGCTCGGGGACCTGCTCATAGTCGTGGCGGCGATACTCTGGGCGATAGAGTACGTCATCTCGAGGAAGGTCATGAAGATGGGCGAGACCAACTTTGTCGTCTCGTTCGCCAGGATGTTCTTCGGTGGGCTCATACTTTTCGGTTTCGTCATCATTACCGGGAACGTTGCAGTCCTGCTAAAGCTATCCGCTCTGCAGTGGATGAAGATAGGGGCATCAACCCTGCTTTTGTTCGCATACACGCTCTGCTGGTACTGGAGCCTTAGGTACATCAACGTCTCCAAGGCCACATCATTGCTGCTGCTGGCGCCAATCCTATCGTTAATAGGCGGCGTCTTAATTTTCGGCGAGCCTGCTCCGATTCTCCAGTTGGCCGGATCGGCCGTCATACTGATAGGCGCGTACTTTGTGATTGGTGTAAAAAGTGGGAACAGAAAAAGGGCGTAAATTCCTGGTCTTCGGCAACCCGGTGGTGGCGAGGGACAGCCTGCCGCTAAAGCTGATAGGGAAGCTTCGCGAGAGATTCCCAGAGATTGAGTTCAGGGAGTTCGACCCCAATGAGAACCTGGAGAGGGAGGGCAGGGACCTTAACATCATCGACAGCGTGCAGGGAATCAAGAAGGTCGTGCTTATTACAGACATCGACTCGATCCAGCCGTCTCCGAGAATCTCGATGCACGACTTTGACCTCGGCTACTCGCTCGGGCTGCTGAAGAAGCTGAAGCTCATAGACAGCGTACGGATATACGGGATCCCGATGAGGGTCTCGGAGAAGGATGCGCTGGAGCAGCTGTGCGGCCTCATCGAGGCATCCGAAAAGCATCAACAGTGAGCTAAACGTAATAGCCCGGTTTGTCGTCTAACGGGACTTGGAAAGGGTTATATATTTGGAGCTACGCGATTACAGCGTGAGAAAATGTTAAGCCTGGCATCAACACAAAGAAGAACATCGGTTCCAAGTGGTAATGAAGAACAATTGGCGAGACGGTTTACCAGGGAGCAGCTTTCAGGGTATGCAAGGACCGAAGTAGATCCCAGGTGGTTGCTGGCTGTTAGTTCAGGGACTGGTTTAATTAGGCCTGAAAAATTGAATAGCGGTTGGCTGGATAGGGCAGGTTCGTCTGCGATTTATTGGGCACGTCAGCTAAGGGACGGTAGGATGCGTGTTAAGCCATGCCTGCCGCGAAATGAGGTAGCCCGTGGAATAAAACTCGCATTTGATTCTCTTGAGGACGTTCCGATTAAAACAGGTAACGCAACCGTTGACGGAGTCGCAGAGATTGCTCGGAGGAAGTTATGGGATTTGCCTTTGAATAAAGGTTATTGTGCAAGGAAAAGGAAAAGTCTTTCGTTCGTGGAATTAGCAGGATTGGTGACCAGACAGCTTGATTATCAGGGCTGCAGTCTAGGCCCCCAGAAGAAATAACGGATCTGCGCCAGGAACAAGCCTGAAGAGCGATAACAGATGGTCCAATATCGTCTCACTGCTTCCAGTTTACCTTGAGGAAGTGGCTTGCGCAGCTCATGCAGGGGTCATAGGCCCTTATCAGCTTCTCTATCTCGTGCTCCAGCAGATGCCGGTCCATGCTGATGTTCTCCTCAACCAGCTGGCCGATGCTCTTCTCCATTATTATCTGGTTCTGCTGTGTCGGCACGATTATGTTGCCGTAGTTTACCTTGCCGGTCTTGTCTATCGATAGCATGTAGTAGAGCGTGCCCCTTGGCGCCTCTATCAGCCCCACCCCGTCGCCCGCCTTTATTGCGACCGGCTGGTGCACCTCCTCCTTGAACTGGTTCGACTCCAGGAGCTCGATGGAGTGATCAATGCAGTGCAGTATCTCTATCGCCTGGGCGAGGTTGTTGTGGTATATGTTTTTTGATGGAAATGCGGCCAGGTACTTCGCCGCGTCCTGCTGGGTC
This sequence comes from uncultured Microcaldota archaeon, assembly GCA_963760035.1. Classification (GTDB taxonomy): domain Archaea; phylum Micrarchaeota; class Micrarchaeia; order Micrarchaeales; family Micrarchaeaceae; genus JAJYUY01. The sequence goes on from CAVXBR010000028.1 coordinate 28,245, forward strand.
TGCCGGTGCAGCGCCCCCCTGTTTAAGTTGATCCTGGAGAGCGCGCCCACCATGAACTCCTTGCCCTCAAACTTGTAGCTGGTCGCCGACGAATACGGTACTATCACCCTCTCCAGGTAGTCCCAGTACATCTCCTTCGTTGTTGTGAGGCCCTTCGAGTTTAGTATCGATCCTCCCGAGAACGAGAAGTCTTTTGTCGCAAGCGCCACAAAGTCAGTGTCGCGCTCCAGCTTGAATGTGCAGTTGTAGAATATCTCTATGGCGTCGATAGCGTAAGGCCTCGCAGCCTTCAGCTCCGCTATCACCTTCTTTATCGCCTCCGGATCCGGCAGGTGTGAGAATCGTCCCACCTCTGCGAATGTCGCATGGACCGCCCTACCTGCAACGGCCTTTGAGAGCTCGTTGCCTGCGCTCTTTATGGCGAAGGCCTTCTTGACCAGCTCATCCTGGCTTTCGTCGAAGTCCATTATCGAGTCCTTCCCGAACAGGTCCGGCAGGCAAAACATGAAGAGATGAAGCGCGTGGTCCCTTATCATCATCCCATAGAGGGAGAGCTTCCTCAGCAGCAGCGTCTGGTCCGAGGGCGTGTAGCCCAGCGCGTTCTCCACCGCCTCCGAGCAGGCCGTGAGGTGGGCTATGCTGCAGGTCCCGCATATCCTCGATGTCATGAGCGGCAGCGAGAGCGCGAACTTGTTCACTATCGCCTGCGTGTAAAACCTCTTGCTCTCTGTAATCTTCAGCTTTGCGTAGGCGACCTTTCCTCCCTTCAGCTTTATGTCTATGCTTCCATGCCCTTCCATCTTCGACATGTGGTCTACGTGGATGTGCTCTGTTGTCCCGCTTCCGCCGACCTCTTCGCTCTCCTCGAATCTATGCATTAACAACACCAAACTCCTTGAGGTACTTGTCCAACACGTTGAGGAAGACGTTCTCCTCCATTGGGCATCCCGGCACCTCGTCGTCTATTTTGACTACCTCCTTCACCATCAGCACCTTCTCGGCCTGCTTGAACCTCTTGAGTATGAACTCTATGTCCGCCTTTGTTTGTGGGTCGAATGTATTTCTTTGCCCCGCCGGCATCGCGTTTACCGCGCAGGCCCCTATGGCGACCAATCGCTTGCAGTTCTTCCTTATGTTTATCAGCTCCTTGGCGTCCTTGTCGTTGGTTATTGCGCCCTCCACGAATGCGACATCCAGTCCCTTCAACTTGTTGTCGTCCTTGAGCACCTTGGCGTATCTTATGTCAAGCAGCTTTTTCCACTCGAAGAACCTCTGGTTCATCATCTCTATCCATACCATGGTGCTGTCCTCGCAGCAGGTGAAGGAGAACCATCCTATCTTCAGCCTCTTTTTGGCCATAGTGAGAGTTGGGGCTCATGGGTAATAAATATCTATGCTATCCGCTTGGATACTACCAAGCTGACGACAAACCAAGAGGTAATCGCCTGTTGGGTAGTGGTTTTATATAATTGATGCTACACTAATCAATGTAAGATGGTTACATGGCAAAGAAATCGACATCCTGCCCGACGCTTTCACTCATTCATGTCCTAGGAAAGAAGTGGACAGTGCCCATAGTAGAGCTCCTCCTTCCTTCGGCAAATCCCCTCCAGTTCAACGAGATGCAGCACCTTCTTGTTGATATAACCCCTAAGAACCTGAGCAGGAGCCTCAAGGAGTTGGCCGATGCCAAGATAGTGAGAAGGGTGGAGATCAGGAACAAGGGTGTCAGATATACGGAATACTCGCTTACATCCCAGGGCAAGGACGTGGAAAACCTGGTGAAGGCGGCAAAGCAGCTCGGCATATGCATCTACAACACCAATGACTACTGCGTGAACCGCCAGTGCCACCTCTGCCCGATGCTCAAATCAAGCTGATTTTGATCTCGAAATGGGGGGTAGTTCCCAAGTTGACCTTTAGGATACCCTTGTGGATACTTAGTTCTTTAAATTAGCTTCCAGCGAAAAGCTTCAGGTGGGAAGATGACCGCTGGAAATGTAGAGGGGATAGGCTTCAAGTCTATAGTCAAGAGGGATGGGCAGATCGTCGAGTTCGACAGGTCGAAGATAACCGAGGCAGTGGCCAAGGCAGGCGCCGCAACCAAGGAGTTCGGGGATGAGATGGCCGACGAGCTCTCGCTCAAGTCGGTGGCGCTCCTGGTGGCGACCGCCAAGAACGAGATACCCACTGTGGAGGAGGCACAGGACGCTGTAGAGGACATACTGATAGCTAGCCAGTACCACAGGACGGCCAAGGCCTACATACTCTATAGGAGGCAGCACTCGAACATGAGAGAGATCATGAATCTGGCCAGCGTGGACCTCATGGCCCAGTACCTTGACAGGCTTGATTGGCAGGTCAACGAGAACAGCAACATGGGCTATTCACTGCAAGGGCTGAACAACTACGTTGCCTCGGAGATAAGCAAAATTTATTGGCTCAACAAGATATACCCGAAGGAGATAAAGGAGGCGCAGATAAATGCCGACTTCCACATCCACGACCTTAATACGCTCTCGGTCTACTGCGTTGGATGGGACCTCAACGACCTGCTCATGAGCGGCTTCAGGGGGGCAAGGGGCAAGTCGGAGAGCGCTCCGGCACGCCACTTCAGGACGGCGCTGGGGCACGTGGCCAACTTCTTCTACACCCTTCAAGGCGAAGCGGCGGGAGCGCAGGCGCTCTCGAACTTCGACACCCTGTTGGCTCCGTTCATAAGGTATGACGGACTTAGCTACGAGGAGGTGAAGCAAGCGATGCAGGAGTTTGTATTCAACGTCAACGTGCCAACGAGGGTGGGCTTCCAAACCCCCTTCACAAACGTGACACTCGACCTGAATGTGCCAAAGCACTACGCCAACAAGAGCGTCATCATAGGTGGGAAGCTGCAAAACTTAACATACAGCGCATTCCAGAAGGAGATGGACATGTTTAACCGTGCCTTCCTGGAGGTGATGCTGGCGGGCGACGCGGCCGGCAGGGTATTCACATTCCCCATTCCGACATACAACATAACCAAGGACTTCGACTGGGATGATCCAAAACTGGACCTTCTCTTCCAGGTGACGGCGAAGTACGGTATACCTTACTTCTCAAACTTCGTCAACTCCAACATGGACCCTGAGGATACTAGGTCTATGTGCTGCAGGCTTAGACTGGACACCAGCAAGCTGGAGAGCAGGGGAGGCGGACTCTTCGGGGCGAACCCGCTAACCGGCTCGATTGGCGTGGTCACGATAAACCTTGCCAGGATTGGATACAACTCCAAGAGCGAGGAGGAGTTTATGCTCCAGCTCGACAAGATGATGGAGCTGGCGAAGGAGAGCCTCGAGATAAAGAGGAAGGTGCTCGAGAAGCTTACGGACGCTGACCTTTATCCCTACACCAAGTTCTACCTCAGGGACATAAAGATGCAGGTTCGGCGAGTACTGGAAAAACCACTTCTCAACCATAGGCATTGTGGGCATGAACGAGGCCTGCATCAACCTGCTCGGAGACAAGGAGGGAACGTTCAGCGAGAAGGGAAGGAAGTTCGCGCTGAAGGCCATGGACCACATGAGGGAGAGGATGACTGATTTCAGAAGCAGACGGGCAACAACTACAACCTCGAGGCGACCCCGGCAGAGAGCACCTCATATAGACTGGCGAAGAAGGACAAGGAGCTCTACAGGAGCATCGTCTGCGCCAACGAGGCGGCCTTCAAGGAGAGCGGGGCAGAGCCGTTCTACACCAACTCGACCCACCTGCCTGTCGACTACACCGACGACGTATTCGAGTCCTTGC
>CAVXBR010000029.1:0-15381 GCA_963760035.1 uncultured Microcaldota archaeon
TACAGTGAATAAAAGCCATGGATGAAATGCATGCCAGTCCGGTAGCTACTCCTGGGCAAGGTGGGACACCCCAGAGTACGCTTGGGTCCTCAGCCTCTTCTGGATCGTCCTTTCCGCCTCTTCCCCCGTTCGGTCCAATGCCCCTGCGCAGATCGTTCAGGCACAGCAAGCCCTTCCTAGTCATCATCCTCGCAGTGATAGTCATAGTCGGGGTGGGCGGCGCCTACTTGATGCTGAATAGGCCTAGCCTCACCTCATCGTATTCGACAACAACCCACGTACCAGCAGGACCGGGCAATGCCAGTACTACCGTCAGCGGTAGCAATCCTTCCTGTCCATGCCTCAGCGAGCACCAGATACAGACGATTCTTAATGACTCGGCTACCTACAAAAGCCATGCGACTATCAACTTAAGCTATGAAGGGAGTCGGCCTTCAATAACAAGCGCTAATCAGAACTTGGCCTCTATCTTCAGCAAGCTACCGGCCAATGTGACAAGCGGCATAACAAGGGGTTGGTTCCTTTCCTACAACAGCAATGCGAATGCGACCACGAAGGAGGCCTTCCAGGAGCAGGTGCTTGAAAGCAGCTCCAGCACGGCCGGATTCTGTGCCGGCTATGCCAAGGCCATCGGCGTCACCGCGGCCAATGTGCCCGGCTCCCATTTCAACCAGAGTGCAAACGGCTTTGAGTATTCCGACATAGAAACAGCGCTTGGACCCTATCACGCGCTGAGTCTTGTGGGGTGCAAAGGTGACTACATAGTTCTTGCCTCCTTGATTACTGGAAACAAAGGTGTTTCCGCCACGGCAGATATCGCGAGCCAGATAAGCACGCTGGTATAGGCTCGGCGGTGCGTGTGCCCAACCCGTGGGCGGTCTCCATTTCCTCGGATTCGAATGAAGGGTTTGCTTGAGCTGCCACTAGAGGGTAGGTTTGCATCGGGTGGAGACAGCAAGTTATTTATAGAAAGGGGACGAATAAACGCCATGGATGATCTTCCTGCCAATCCGGCTGCTGCCTCTTCGCAAAGCGTTGCGCCCCAGGGCTCGGCTGTTGCGGCTGATCCTGCTCTAGCCAAGGCGGCCGCAGCGGCTTCTGCAGCCCCTACCCTGCCTGCTCCTCCTGCCCCACCACAGCCTCAGGTGGCCAAGAAGCCCGAGCACAAATCCTTCCAGAACAGCAAGGCTTTCGTGATCATACCACTTCTACTGATAATCGTTGTGCTAATTGGCGGCTACTTCCTTATAACGACCAAGCCTGTCCCAACTACAACCACAACCGCATCCAGTACCATTGCCGCTGTGCCAAATAGGACGACTACTGTAGCTTCGACCACTATCACCAATGTCTCCGCAAGCAATAGCAGCTCTGGCTGCCCGTGCCTGAAAGAGGGGCAGGTGCAGACGCTGCTGAACGATTCGAAGGCCTACGCAAGCAATGCCCTATTTAATGTAAGCCTTGAAACCGGCCTTGCTTCAATAAAGAGCGCTCACCCTAACCTTGCAACTGTGTTCAACTCCCTGCCGGCCAACACAACAAGCGGCATAACTAGGGGTTGGTTCCTCTCCTACAACAGCACCGCAAATGCGACCACGAAGGAGGCCTTCCAGCAACAGGTGCTTGAGAGCAGCTCCAACACCGCCGACTTCTGCAGTAGCTATGCCAGCAGCCTCAGCGCTGCAGGTCAGCTATCGGATGTCCATCTCATCAATATTGCAAACGGTTTCGCTTACTCGTACATTAACGGGACGATTGGCCCCTACTACTCGCTGAGTCTTGTGGGATGCAAAGCCAACTACATCGTGATCGTGTCGTTGCTGAAGCCAACCAACAGCATTGTGCCCACAGCCGCAATCGCAGACCAGATAAGTGCGCTGGTGTAGCTCCCTAGTCTCGGTTTTTTAGCTTTAACTGTCGTTTTATAACCGGTGTGCGCATGGGTTTCCTTGGAATCGGCGATGGCAAGTTCGATCTTAAGCTTAATGGGACGGAGTTCTCCCCTGGGAGCAAGATAGAGGGTACAGCTACACTGACGTTGAACCAGGACGTGAAGGGCAAGGGAGTAGTCGCGGAGATCTGGGGGGAGCGGGTAGAGACCAGCAGGGCGATGAATGGACAGATTCAGAGGAGGACTGTTGTCGTATACAAGTTCGCGGCCAATCTGGACGGTGAGAGGACTTACCTGAAGACCGAGTCGCCCAAGGCCTACAAGATCTCGCTTGATGCTCCCCTCGGTATAGTTGGGACCGCCCAGCCGCAAGGAACCGCCGGGAAGATATTCGCTGCACTGGGAGAAATGGGGGGAGGACAGGGGCCGATAATGTGGTTTGTTGGAGTGAAGATGCTTATGCCGCTGCTCGAGTTCGGCATATCGAAGAAGCAGCAGATAAACATAGTGGGTGGCATGCAAGGCTCGCCTACGGTAATGCAGTAGCGCTTCTGCCCGAACCATAGCAAAAGTCTTAAAGAGTTTGAACTCGTATCATATTTGTTAAACGTGGTTTTATGGTAGCATTGCTTGTTTGGCTTGGAATAGGCGTCGTGGTGGTCGTGGCAATCGTGGTAGTCGGAATCTACAACGGATTCATAGGCAAGAGGAACAGGGTGCAGGATGCCTACGCCCAGATAGACGTGCAGCTGAAGAGAAGGTATGACCTGATTCCTAACCTGATCGCCACCGTTAGCGGCTACGCCAAGTACGAGAAGAGCGTGCTGACACAGGTGACGAGGCTCAGGGCTTCCATAGTCACTGGTTCTGTTGATGATAGACTTAAGGCCAACGACCAGCTCAGCGGAGCGCTCAAGAGCATATTCGCTGTCGCCGAGAACTACCCGCAACTACAGGCGTCAAACAACTTCAAGGATCTTCAGGAGCAACTCGAAGGAACAGAAGACAAGATATCCTATGTCAGGTCCTCATTCAACGACTACGTGCTCGACTACAACAACTCGCTCCAGACCTTCCCGGGCAACGTCTTCGCCAACTGGTTTCACTTTAAGCCTGCGACCTTCTTCGCGGCACCTGCAGGGCAGACCGATCCGGTCAAGGTGGACTTCAGCGATCTGAGTGCGCCGGACGACGCTCCGGCGGCTTCTGCCACTCCGAAGGGGAAAGCCAAGAAGCAGAAGGGAAGCTGATCGGGTAGCTTTGAATGGCAAGCTTCTTTGACGAGATAGCGAGGAACAAGCTACGGTCCATACTACTGATGGCTCTCTTCTTCGCACTTTTCGCCGTTGTTATGTTCATAGTGGTTCTGGCGCTTGGCGGGGGTCCGCTCGCCATGATCGTATGCGTCATCCTGATCGCGGTCTATGCAGCCTTCTCCTACTTTGGCGGCAGTGCGATGATACTGAAGATATCAGGCGCCCAGAAGGCAGATGAGAAGCAGTACCACTACCTTTATGACATTGTGGAGGGGCTTGCGCTCGCCTCTCAGATACCAAAGCCTGATGTCTACATCATAAGCGATCCTAATCCTAACGCCTTCGCGACGGGCAGGAACAAGAAGCACGCCTCGATCGCGGTGACAGTAGGACTTTTGGCCATGATGAACAAGAGGGAGCTGCAGGGAGTGATAGCCCACGAGATGTCCCACATAGCCGACAATGACATACTCTATCTCATGATTGCGGTTGTATTTGCTGGCGTCATCGGACTTGTGGCGGCGATGGTAAGGATGATGTTCTTCTTCGGGGGACTCGGCGAGGTCAGGGGGAGAAATGGCGGTATCATAGTAATCATCGCACTGGTGATAGGGTTGCTGGCGCCACTGTTCGCGCTGCTGCTCAGGCTGGCCATATCGAGGAAGAGGGAGTACATGGCTGATGCAAACGGCAGCAGGCTGATAAGAGACCCGCAGGCGCTCGCCAGCGCTCTGGAGAAGATAAGGGACTACGGAAAGAGCCCGCAGGCAAAGCCGGTTATGCACGCCAATGACATAACCGCCTCCATATACTTCGCGAACCCGCTCAGCGTGAAGAGCATCTCAAATCTGTTCTCGACGCACCCTCCCATACAGGACAGGATCGACAAGCTTGAGCATATGTATTAGTTTAGTGATCAGTTGGCCGTTGAGAAAAGGCAACCCAAGGCGTTCCTCGCATGCTATCTTGTACTTATCAGGAACGGGAGGATCCTTTTATCGAGAAGAGCAAACACCGGCTTCCATGACGGTGAGTACTCGATGATAGCCGGCCATCTGGAGGACGAAGAAACCGTTTTTGATGCGATGGTAAGGGAGGCCAGGGAGGAGGCTGGGCTTGCCTTGGAACCGAGGGAGCTCAAGGTTGTCCATATTCTCCACAGGCAGGACATCGACAGGGAGTACGTAGACTTCTTTGTCTCCTCCGACACTGTGGAAGAGCCGCAGAACCTTGAACCTGGGAAGTGCGCTGGGTTCGAGTGGTTCGATATGAGAAAACTGCCAAAAAGCGTCATACCTTATGTAAGGCAGGCGATCGACTGCATAGGCAAAGGGAAGATGTACAGCGAATGCAAAGTCAGCCCTCCTTGAGCTTGGCACCCTCCAGTTCCTTTAATGATAATGAGTTTGAATCTCTCTCTATCGTAAGGATGGCGCAGTCTCCTAGAGTCTCGAACTCGCCACGTTTCAATATTTCCCTGACTATGCACTTTATCACTCCGCCGTGCGTCACCACCGCAATCGGCGACTCACCCTCCGCCATTATCTCGCTCCATGCCTTGGCCACCCTCTTTTTGAAGTCAGGGTAGCTTTCTGATCCCTTGAGGTTGTGGTTCAGGCCCTTTTGGAGCTCTGCCACGTGCTCCGGATGCTTATCCTTTGCCTCTGACTTTACCATGCCAGTAAGCACTCCGTAGTGGTTGCGCTCCCTGAGGTCATTGACCACGTTTATCTCTGCTCCTGTCGCTTCGGCCAGGATGGCCGCCGTCTCCAGGGCACGTATCCTCGGGCTCGAATAAATCTCGCCGATCAGTTTGCCCTTGAGCTTTTTGGCCAGCTCCTCCGACTCTTTCAGGCCACGTGGCGTGAGATGGTCGTCGTAGTCGCCACCGAAACGGTCCTCCAGGTCCCCGGTTGTCTCGCCGTGCCTCACAAGGTAGATCCTCATGCTCTGCCTTTGGCTTTGCAGGTATAAAATATCTTCGGCGGGGGCGGGGAAGGCTTTTATAAATAGCCCTTGAATAGTAATCAAGTGCTTTTATGAGGGCCCTATCGCTTCTAATTGTTGTGCTTGCCCTAGTGCCGCTGCTCGGCCTGGCCAACGCCTCCTACAACGTGACGAACATAAGGGTCGACGTCTTCCTCAACCCGAACACCAGCGCCCACATAAACGAGACGATACAGCTGGCGATAACCAACCAGTCGGTGAAGCAGTACCAGACCAACAGGATCGCGTTGAATTTGACAATCAGCCAGTGGCAGGCGCTCGTTGGCTCGCAGGTTACGGAGCACATCATAAACCCCAAGGGGAGCATATACAACTTTGTCCTCCTTCCCGGCCCCATCGTTCAGAGCGGGTCATCCTACAGGGCATACATAGTGCTTAGTTATGACGTCAACAATGTCACCACAGTCAACCAGACGAGTCCGAGGGTCTTCGTATACACGCTCAAATCCACCATATTCAACTTCCAGCATGGGGCCAGCGGTGAGGTGCTGAGCTCGAACACTACACTCAATATAACCATACCTTCGGGGGCTAAGATAAAATCAATTTATCCTGTACCGGACTGGCCTGTCTATGGCCTGACGAACAACTACGTCAACGTGAGCTCGGTATCCTGGTTCTCTGGTGAGCCTCTGTCAAAGTTCTCGCTGGTCTTCGTGGTCAACCAGAGCATACGCGAGGAAGTGGGACTCTTCTTTTCAGCAGTCTACCAGAGCCTGGGTGTATACTCCTACGTGATAATAGCCGCCATAATAGTGCTCTTCGTTCTTTACGTCTACTACAGGGCTAGCAAATAGTGGTCTATTGCACGAGTACGAAATCGCCGCGCTCAAGCTCCTTAAGAAGGAGAGGAAGGCCGGACTGGAAGTCCTGGAAAAGGAGCTTGGGATCGACAGGGACAAGCTCATGTGGGCCCTGGAGAACCTGAAGGCGGGGGGATTCGTAGAGATCGACAAGAAAGAGGAGACCAAGAACACGCTAACAGAGGAGGGGTTGGGATACCTTCATTTGATGCCCGAGGAGAGGCTGGCAAAGTCGGCAGAGGAGAAGTCGATAAAGATTGACGACTCGGTAAACAAGGTCGCCCTGCTGTGGGCGAAGAAGAACGGGTGGATAGAGATCAATGACGGCAAGGTTACCACCACGCCCAAATGGAAGGCGGATTCAGCAAAGGACTACATTCAAAGAGCGGCGCTCCAGCAGGTAAAGGAGGGCGTTGTGCCTGCAAAGGAGCTTCTCGATACGCTGTTGAAGAGGAGCCTTGTCAGGTCGGTCACCAAATTAGGTTCCGTAACGGTAACGATAACCCCGAAAGGCGCCACCGCCGAGCCGGAGAAAGGGGGCATAGGCGCCATAACTAGGAATGTGCTGGTTTCGGGAATCTGGAAGAATGAGAAGATGAGGGCCTACGACATAAATGCGCCCTACGAAAAGCCAGACCTGGCGAGGCTGCATCCTCTTCACGAGATGATAAACGAGATAAGGAGCGCCTGGCTTAGGATGGGATTCGTTGAGTCGGCAGGCCCGATAGTCGAGTCGTCGTTCTGGAACTTTGATGCACTCTTCTCCCCCCAGGATCACCCGACAAGGGAGATGCAGGACACCTTCTTCCTTTCCAACCCGAAGCTCCTTGACATCGAGGACGTTGAACTGCTCAGCAGGGTCAGGAAGATGCATAAGGAGGGCTGGGGACAAGAATTTAACGATGAGCTGTCGAGGCAGGCGGTGCTGCGAACCCACACCACCAGCGTGACGGTAAGGGGAATACACAAGTTTGCCAAGGCGCTGGAGGAGAACTATCCGCTCAGGCTTTTCTCAGTGGGCAGGGTGTTCAGGAACGAGACCATCGACTACAAGCACCTTGCAGAGTTTTACCAGACAGACGGCATAATCATAGGAGGAAACCTCAGCATGTCCAACCTGATCGACACCCTCAAGAAGTTCTATTCGCAGCTCGGCATGGACAACGTGAGGTTCAAGCCCTCGTACTTCCCATTCACAGAGCCAAGCCTCGAGATACAGTACTACGATGAGGAGAAAGGGGAGGAGATAGAGATAGGAGGAGGCGGAATCATAAGGGAGGAGATAACCAAGGCGATGGGCACCGACAAGACCGTGCTGGCATGGGGGCTCAGCATAGACAGGCTGATGATGCACAAGCTGGGAATCAAAAACATCACAGAGCTTTACAAGAACGACATAGGCTGGCTGAGGAACAGACCGCCGCTGAAGGTGTAGGAATGCCGACCATAACACTAGCATTGGATGGGATAACGTCGAGGGGCATAGCGAAGGTGCTGCTCCCGAAGCTTGTCGACAGGCTGGGCATGTCGGTCGAGAAGATGGATGCGAAGGAGATCGTGATAGAGATAACGCCGGACAGGCCGGACCTGCTGGAGGTCAACGGGCTCTGCAGGGCGTTGAAGATGCTCGAAGGCAAGATAATACCAAAGGAGAACCACTACGCCATCAAGGGAAAACCGGCGCTGAAGATAACAGTTGGGAAAGGAGTCAAGAACAATAGGCCATTCATCGCAGGATTCGTGGTGAAGGGCGCCGACCTCAAGGGAAACAGGATAAAGGAGCTCATGAACTTCCAGGAGAAGCTGCATGAGACCTACGGGAGGAAGAGAAAGAAGATGGCGATAGGCATACATGACCTCGACCAGATAGAAGGTGACATAACCTATGACGCCGCAAAGGAGGGCACGATGATTCCGCTTGGCGGGAAGAAGGCGATGAGCTTCCAGAAGGTCATGGAGTTCGCCAACAACAGCGATTGCGATGCGATAATAAAGGGCTACAAGACTTATCCTTACTTGAAGGACAGCAAGAAGGTGCTTGTTTTGGTCCCTGTCCTGAATTCAGAGAACACCAGGGTTTCTGAAAAGACAAAGAACCTGTTCATCGATGTCACCGGGACCTCCTGGCAGACAGTCAATGACACGGCAAACATACTTGCCTGCCTCTTTGTCGATGCAGGGGCAGCAGTTCTGCCCTGCGAGGTCAAGGGAGGCAAAGCCGCGATCACCCCGACAATGGCCTACAAGGAGTTCAAGATGGTCTACCCCAAGGTCGACAGAACATTGGGTGTTCAGTTCACCACAGAGCAGATAATAGCACTGGCTAACAGGATGGGGCTCATCGCGGCGAGCGTAGGGAGCAGGCTCTTCTTCATTGTGCCGCCCTACAGGACAGACATCATAAGCGACAGGGACATAATCGAGGATGTGGCCATAGCCCTGGGCTACGACAGGATACATCCAGTACAGATATTCGGGGCGTCTGTCGGCGTCCCGGACGAGCTGACCGAGGACTCAGAGTCCGCCTGCTCCGCGCTTCTGGGAATGGGATTCAGCGAGGCATTCAATAATTATCTGACAAATGAGGCGCAGTGCTTCGAGATGGTCGGCAGGAAGTTCGACAAGGCCTCTACAGTGAAGGTCGCCTACGCCAAGACCGAGTCGGTTTCTGTGCTAAGGGACTCGATAATACCATCGCTGCTGGGCAACCTCTCTGCTTCTATGCAGGCAACTATGCCACAGAGGCTATTCGAGATCGGAAACGTCTTCAGGGTGGAGGGAGGGAAGGTCACCGAAAGCAGAAATCTCTCTTTAGTGATAGAGCACTCCAGATCCAATTTCTCAGAGATCAAAGCGGCAGTTTTCTCACTGATGCAGAGCTTGGGGGTGAAGTTCACCATAAAGGAGGGCACGGGATCCGCCTTCATAGAGGGCAGGTGCGCCTTCGTCTTTGTATCGGACAAACCGGTGGGAATATTTGGAGAGATCCATCCGAAAATACTACAGAACTTTGGGCTTGAGGAGCCAGTTTCGGCTGCAGAGCTTTCATTGGAGCAGATTTTGGCACTAAATAAGTGATAGTTAGGAGCGTGGTTCGTCAATTACAGGAGCTGGCCAGTCGCCACCAGGTCCCCTAAGCAGGTGTTCTTCTTCTCTTGCTTTTCTGAGAATTTTTGAGATAGGTAACGAGGTGTTCTTTTGCGCGGCCCGCCTAGCTTCCCTTAGCTTTTCGATTTGCTCCGGCTTGAGAAAGGGACTTAGTTTTGAAAGGTAAGGAACTCCCATTTTATCTCCGATAGGATGAGGTTCGTCTAAATACTTAAAACTTGCTTTCAGCATTAGTATACATAAGATTTATATATATAGTTAGTATACATATAATCATGGCTTCAGAGTATCGGCAGATGCTGGTAGACAAAAAGACGCATGCTGACATCGTGACTGCCAAGAGGATTTTGAGCTCGCTTAGCGGCAGGCGCATCAGTTCAAAGGGTGCCATAGACGAATTGTTAGGTAGGAGGATGCGCTTCTTGACGCTTAAGAAGGAAGTCCGGGACTACATAAATGCCTTTGTGAGCGAAGCTGTACTTGATCGGAAGGTTCTTGGAGTCATGCTCTTCGGCTCTGTTGCAAGGAATAACTTCAGAAATGACAGCGACATTGACCTATTGGTGATAGTGGAAGGAAAGGTCATGGATAGATTTGACGGAATAAATGACATTATTAATAGGGTAGAAAGCGTCAGGAAGCCGATCGTTGCCTCCGGCCTTTACCTCCGCATACGCCCTCTGATTCTCTCCAATAGCGAACTTCAGAGCTTCCGCCCAATCTATCTGAATATCATGGAGGATGGCATAGTCCTATTTGAGAGGAACGATACGCTCTTTAATTTTCTGAATGATATAAGAAGGGACGTTGACTATGAAAGGAGCGTGGTCGGCAACTCCGTTGTGGTGAAATGGAAGATAAAGAAATAGGGAAAGATGCGATCGAGAGCTCCAGGAGGTGGCTCAACTCTGCACGTATAAACGCCAGTGCAGGGAGCTACGATGCCGCACTCTACAGCCTGGAGATGTCTGTCGAGATTGCGCTCAAAGCGCTTCTCCTGTCGCTAGGCATAGAGGTTCCCAGGACCCACTCCATCGGCGACCTTGTAATAGAGTCTGTCAGGGATAACAAGCGCCTTCCTAAAGAGTTGGCGCAGAATGTTGACAAAATTGTTGGTCTCTTCAACTCGCTTGCTGCACTAAGGCCGATCAGCGGCTACATATTCGAAACGAAGTCCAGCCTCAAGGACCTGAAGGTAAAATATGACAAATATGCAGATGAAGCCGAAGCTGTAATCGAAATGTGTGGTAGGGCGGTTAAGTCTGCTGGCAGGTAAAAACTTAGGATGACTGGGCTGGTTTCATTCATCCGAAGAAGTTAGGAGACGAAACAGAAAGATAGGAAGGTATAAAATCCTTGTCAGCAATTATCTTCCGATGTCACAGGCAAAAGCAGGCAGAAGCGGCAGGCTTCAGTCCGCCACCGAACTTCTCGTAATATACGGGATTGCATTCCTGATACTCGCGGTCGTGATAACCGTACTGTATTCTGTATTTGCGTCGCCTTCATCAAAGATATACAACACCTGCAACTTTGCGGGCGGCGTGACTTGCGGCGAAATAATACTTGGCACCAACTCCGTGACTTCCAACACGGCAATCGTTGTGCTCCTGAGTAACGCAGGCACCAGTTATCTTAAGTCGCCGCATATCCTGGTAAGCGTAAAAGGCACAAACAGTACCTCGTTCGCCTGCAGCCCGAACTATGTCAGGGCCGGCGGCTCGATACTCTGCATAATAAACCTCACCACCAAGTCGAACGTCGCCGAGACGATGACCGGAACGCTCTACTTCTCCGCGCAGAATTGCGCCTTCTCGAACCCGGGAAGCTGCCAGCAGACGGCCAACCAGATCTATGCAGGGTCGTTCTCCGCGACATCGCAGTACCTATCCCCGACCCTCGGCATTGGAATAACACTTACCGCAGCTAATGCGGATCCGCCAACCAACAACCAGAAGGATCAGCTAATAGCTACCGTAACCCTCTTCGGGAATCCGCTCCGCGGGATCACCGTGAACTTCAGCTCCAACACCCCGTCTGTCTATCAGGTCTCTCCAAAATACGCCTCGACCAATGCGACCGGGAAGGCCCTTAGCTACATATGGGGAGCAACACCGGGTCTTGTGAGGGTCTTTGCCAACTTCTCCAATACAATTTCAGCGAATGTGCTACTGCTCTTCGGCGGGCAATCAATGGTGGCCACGGCCCTCAGTGTTAGAAACCCTACCTATGCCATAGTCAACTCCATAGACCCCATAGGGTCTAAGGGGACGTATACGGTGAACGCCGCCTTTTCCGGCTCTTCCGGGAATTATATAAACGCTGCCCCGGGAAACCAATACGGCCTCTACCTTTGCGCTGCGGCAGAGGGAGAGAATGTAGGGAATGCCATGCAATTGACCGGCCTGAGCTATTCGCCTCCGGATGTGTACAACGCTTCGCCGGGCCTTGACGTTGCCGCCATAGGCCACCAGTCCTTCAACGGATGCTCAGCGCACACCACCTATGGAGGCCTTGCATCTGTCGAGGTAGGATTAAACGGGGTTTCGGGATACCAGTTCTATCCCGCAGCCCAGGGATCCTCAAGATTGACCTATACGGTATCGACTCCGCGCTCCTTTGTCGTGATAATGGCGGCGTGTGCGGCCTTTTCGTGCTATGGTTTCAAGCTTCCCTCGAACTGCACTGCCGCAGCGGGCAGTGCCAGGCCCATCACAGCGGATGGCAATGAAAGCGTCCATGTGGCAGTATGCCAAAACCAGGCGGCGGGCACCTATAATGCCTACCTTGTCGGAGGCCAGAATAACACCCTTGGGGCCTACGTCTTCCCGCCCCAGGCGTCCAATACAATAACCATCACCTCTTCAACAACATCAACCACCACGACAGTAAGCACCACAACAATCCCCTATTATTCCTACACCAACTTCACGGCCCAGGGCCTGACTGCAGGCGGCATGTTCAGCGCAACCTATGCCTCGCAGGCATTGTCCGCCAATGTAATATCCAAAAATGGCATCCTCCAGCAGCCGCTCCTCAGCTTCACTGCCGCCCCCGGAAACTACCAATTCTCGCCGGCCGCCTTCAACTTCAACGGCCTGGGGTACCTCCCCTATCTGGTCAAATATAACAGTGGGGGCCAGTCTTACAATATTATTTTAATAAACTCCTCCGTGGCGGTCCCGGCTGGCGTGTCGGCTTCTGTTTACTACAGGGCAGGCTTTCCGGTGAATTCGCCGATATCCAATCTTCCGGCGGTGATTGGCTGCGGGGGATCCGGAACAATCTACAATTATTATACCGGCACCAGCCAGACCTGCCTGAACCTTCCCTCGTCGGCCGTGTTGAACGCCGTATTTGTCGGTTTCGGCAGCACCGCAAATGCGACCATAGATAACTACACCATGGCTGGCCTTGTGGACACCTGGTACGGCAGCTCCAGCGTGGAGGCGGCGGTGGTCAACTGCGCGCCCAGCGCGTCGTCGCCGCCCTGCCTGATAGAGGCAGACATCAACGCCGCAGGAAGCGTATTGAATGTTACAACGACTGATTAAATGAACAACGTAAACTTGGTGGATAGAGATCACATGAAACGGCTGCCACTGCTTGCGTTCCTTGCACTCGGCATGATGATCTCCCTATCAGCATCCGCAGGAGCCTATCTCGGCCCCTACGTGGTTTCTTCCGGCTCGGTTTCCTTAAGTTCGGGCCAGAGCGTCACAACCGGATCGGCCGACACGATGGCGGCAGCGGCGTGGAACATACAGAATCCTCCCTACAAGCAGCTTGAATACCTTGTATATGACCCCAGAACCGACCAAGATTACATATCATTCGCACCGCCTGTCTCCCCTCTTGTTCTTGAACTCGGACCCTGGTACTTTTGGCGTAGTGTAAATCAGAAATACTACATTGAGCAAGCCGCGATGGGCAACCCAGGATGGTATGACGACTATGACAATCCCATAACAGAGGTCCCTGCAACTCTGACGGTAGCTAACATAATCATAAATTCAAAGCTGTACGGCATGACTTCCTATTCTAATACCATGATCCCTGGAATCGCCTTCAGTCCGCCTCCGTATACTCCTCCACCGCTTACACCCATATCGGTAACGTACAACGTCCCCAACCATGATGACTTCGTGGTGATAAGTGAGGCGTGCGGTATAACATCGTGCGCATCCGGATCCGCAAGCATAAAAAACATCACCAACCCCGCACCTGGTCTGTACACCATTACCGAAATACCGCAGGAGCTCCAGTATCCTCTTGCCCCCAGCACGTGTCCGCCCGGAATGGACTACTATCAAATGTACGCTTGCGCTAACTCAACCGCGACCCTCTACTGGGAGACCCAGGTCGCCATCTCCGTGCAGGTATACACACCAACCATACCCAAGGCATCAGTTTTGGTGGTGGCGATGGGCAAGAGCGACGGCATGTGCAACTCGGCGGTGATGCAGTCCTACAACTCCGTATTGGTAAAGCAAGGGTTAGGAACGCCACTCTGCGTCGACCTCGACGATGACATGTACACTAATTTGACAGGTCAGCTTCCATCAGTCGGAAGCTGGCAGAGTATAAAGACGGAGATAAATACCCTTGAGGCGGGCTCTGGTGCACAATATTTGGTAATACTAGGTGATGCCACTGTGATTCCCATGCCTGACGTTGTCCCAAACGGAGCAACTACGATTACTGGTTTAAAAGATATCGGTGCGCCAAATCTGATTCCTACCGACGATCCCTATGGTAGCCTTGATCCCGTACTGGTAGGACCGCCCGCCCCTGGCGAAATTCTATATAGACCAACGATAGCAGTCGGCAGGATACCTGGCAGTAGCACAGCCCAAATAAACCAGTTTCTCCAGGATGACATAAATGAACGGAAGAATACGAATGCCGCTCTTGGAATCTTTACAGACACTTCAATCGAACCCGATCTCAATATGTTAACCCAGGGCCAAAGGTTTTCCACCTCACTTACCGGCACCAGCTGCCTCCTAAATTTGGATTGCTATCTTGCACCACCATTCTGCCTCAGTTCGTCGTCCCCATTGTGCACCATGCCGCACAACTCGATAAATAGATACTCTTCCCTTTTGGCAGCACAGCAAGCATATGACCTCCAAATTTACAACTGCCATGGTTCTGGCTTCTCATGCGGCGATCCTAATTGGAAGAATACAATAATAGCTTCCGGAAGCATACCAAATCTCATCACCTATCCAGTCGTAATGATAGTGGGTTGCTTCGACGGGGCAATTCCAGGAATCTCAGATTATGCGGCTCTTTCAAGTTATTATGCTGCTGCCATCCCGCCCGGGGCTACTTCGTTGCCCGTCGCACTTCTCAATGGCAAAGCATCTGTTGTGATAGGCACCACGGTCACATTCCAGGCCGTGGACCAGGTCGCCATATTTGAGAATAAGGGCGAAACTATAGGCATGGCATTTTTATCAGAAAAAAACATTCTCGAAAGTGACATGATTAACGGCGACTCGGTTTGAACCCGAAACCGGCTCCGCGATTGGTTGTCGATTCCAACTCGCTTCAATCGAAGCGCGAAGTCTCTCCACGGAAGTTGGTTCCCCCGTGATAAGAGAATGCTGCCCGATAGCCCGACTGCTGGGCTATCTTCATGGTTTCTTCGGTGGAAGGTCTGCTCTTGCCCAACCGAATGGGCCAGCACCTCGACGGCCATGCCAAGCTGCGCGGTCAGAATCGCCCGCGACGAGGCCAGCTCTTCCAACTGCCGGCCGGCATCCAATTGGCTCAGCACCCGGTGCGAAACCGTGTGCGATCCGATCGCCATCCCGCCGCGAAGCATCCCCCGGGCTTCGTCCCAGCTCAGAAAGCGCCGCTCCACGCCGGCCGGTTCATCGCCTTCCACCGCGCAGGCCAGCTCGCGCAGGAACCTCTCCGGCTCGGTGTTCTCTGGCCTCTTGTAGAGTCCCAGCACCCGCTGCAGACTCACCGCCAACCCATCCTGCTCCATATCCACATGCAGTTCGCCTGGGTACTGGAGCGAGAACCGCGGCCGGCGTCCGGTCCGTATTACAGATCGGCGATGCGATCCCACCAGGGAACCAGCGAGGAACCCACCATTTCGGTGGGAAGAAAGAAGACTCCCTGCGCTCCATGCGCGCGCAGAATCGGAAAAGCAAGCTGGTAGTTATCCAGGTATCCGTCGTCGAAGGTGATCAGCGCGCGGCAGCGCCGCGACTTATCCTTGTCGCTGCCATCCACAAACGCAAGCGCCTCTTCCAGCGTCGCCAGCAAGCCGCGGCGTTTCAGATAGCCGACCTGATCG
>CAVXBR010000030.1:0-6506 GCA_963760035.1 uncultured Microcaldota archaeon
ATGTCAGACCAAAACCCCGTCTGACACAAAAACTAACTTTAGAGACCAGGAAACTAATCTTCGATACAGCAGTCCGCAAGGCCTGGGAGCTTTCAACCGCCTATGCGAAGGAAGAGTGCAAGGAGAGCGAGGAGGCCAGCGAATTTGATGCCCCGAGGATGCGGGCCTGGGCACGCCTGTTTGCAGCGGTATACACCTGGCCGGAGGTTTTTGACACCTTCAGGGGCTTCGCGTCGCAGGAGAATGCGTATACCAGAACCAGTATGAAGAGGTGGGACGTCGATAAAACATACCACAAAGGGATTGACAATGCTTTGTATGAGCTGCTGGAGGCAGGGATGACATTCTCCCAGGTGCAGGTCTTGACCTATAATCTTCTTTTCAACTATGTGGATGAGATAAAGCAGTCTGAACCGGGTAAATTCATCCATTTCGCCCCTGCTGGAGTGTTTTATAGGGAGCGGATAAAGCCGCACCTTGGGGATTTGAAGTTGGGCTATTCAAGCAAAGAAAAGATCGATCGAGGCATTATGTTCCTTATCTATGTAGGGATGCAGCGGGAGAGCGGAGACAGATCTCAGGAAGACCATTTCAAAAAGGAGAAGGCGGGGCAGACCACCATAGGGCAGTTGCAAATTGAAAGATTGATGGATAGGGAGGATGTACAGGAGGGCTTGGGAAATGAGACTCCTTCACTGTTTGAACAATATGATCGTCTCCGTAAGCCGATTAAGGAAAAGGAGAAGAAGCCCATCAATAGGTTCGTACAGATAAAGGGAAGGTCCTTTAGGCCGAAGCTGAATGAGGAAGGTCCATTATTTGAGACGCTTAGAATAGAAAGTAAGGCAAATCTGGAGATTGCCGAAGTACATGCCGAGGGTCTAAAAGCTACAGTGATCGAGACTCCAGAGGTTACGGAACCAGAGCCTGCGGCTCTAGAGCCAAAGGTAGAGGAGGTTGAAAGAGGATGGAGATATTATGTCAATTCGTTCTTCTCTAAGATAAGTGCTTACTTCAGGCGCTGGTTTGGTTGAGTTGCTATCTGGTGGTCTTTTCGATCCAGTTGAGATATTCCTTGCTGCCATTCGCTATCGGAACCGCAATTATCTCTGGCAGCTCGTAGTTGTGAATTAGTTTTATCTCCTTCTCGATCTTTTTGTAGTCCACCGCCTTTGCCTTTATGAGCATTATCCACTCTTTTCCCGTCATAACTTTTCCCTTCCAGGAGAAGGTGGAGGTTATCGGCCACATCTGGACGCAGGCGGCAAGCTTTTTCCTTATCAGGGCGTTTGCTATTTTGGCAGCTATTTCTTTCTTGTCTGTTGTCGTTACGACGATGGCGTATTTCATTCGCTCAGCTCAAATGGCGCCGGGGTAGGGATTTGAACCCTAAATTCCCGAAGGAACCGGTTGCCTTGTTAGCATCACAGATCAGCTCTTGAAATGATGCCACATTTCAAGACCGGCGCGTTAACCGGATTCCGCAACCCCGGCAGTGATACATTTGTGTTACTTGTGGCTAAAAACACTTCTTTTTTGGTGAGTTCGTGATATTTGATAAAATATTTGAATTTTTGGGCAGAGAAAGGAGACCGGTCGGCCTCCAGATAGAGTTCGGCACCATAAACAGCGTTTTGAAAAGGGGAGGAAGTCTGATCAGAGGACACGGACCCTACATGAGGACGTACGGAGGAGGTTACAGATGGAACAAATGCAAAAGGAGGGCCGTGCTGCTTCCGGCAAAAGAACCAAATCCCCATATTCTGGTTTCGGGGATGAGCGGCTTCGGCAAGAGCATGTTCTTCAAGTCCGTGCTCATGGACGTGGCTAAGGCCGGCGTCTCCTGCATCGTATTCGACGGCCACAACGAGCACGAGCAGGTTGTCAGGGGGCTGGGCGGAGCCGCCTACAATTCGAGAAACGGGGGCATCAACCTTCTTTCGCTTGACGGTGAGACCGTTGGAAATCGGACAGCTGCGCTCGTCTCGATCCTGACCAACGTCTACCACCTGGGCCATATACAGTCTACAAAGCTGGGCCAGTGCCTGCACTATACCTACAGGAGGTTCGGCGCCCGCGGCGCCAACGACAGCTCCCTCCAGAAGGAGCCCAGAGTGGGCGACCTTCTCTTCGAGATATCCGTGTTCATAAGGAATGCCAAGACAGCGAGCGAGAAGGCAACCCTGGTGCACCTGCAGAGCAAGATCTCGAACCTCAACACTCCGG
Organism: uncultured Microcaldota archaeon; assembly: GCA_963760035.1. Taxonomy (GTDB): domain Archaea; phylum Micrarchaeota; class Micrarchaeia; order Micrarchaeales; family Micrarchaeaceae; genus JAJYUY01. Next base: position 2,227 of record CAVXBR010000030.1, read on the forward strand.
CCTTCAACAGGAGCCTAGCCGACGGATCAGATCTGAAGAGAGGCATACACTCATTCTCTGTCGCAGAGAGGATGAGCAAGGAGGCAAGACTGATCTATCTTGTGGAGCTGCTGGAACGCGTCTATTCGAGAATGAAGGACGATCCAAAGGACGGGCGAATTAGGCAGTACATAATGATAGACGAGTCACAGGTCCTCATCAACGAGTCAGAGGAGTGCAGTGGCATAATAACGAAGTTCATAGAGGAGGGGAGGAAGTACGGGAGGGGCGTTATAATCGTGACCCATATGGCCTCGCGGCTCAACAGGCAGATAGTGGCAAACGCCGCGACCTTCATGGCCTTCTACTCCAGGGAGCCCTCGGAAGCCTCCTACGTAGCCAAGGTGATGAGCTCAAACTTCGATGCCGAACAGGCGGTGAGGTCAAAGATGGCTGGGTTGAGGGACGGGGAGGCCCTGGTTGTGAGCGGCAACGAACGGATGCCGAAGGTAGTGGCAACTGTTGGGCTTCACAGGAGGGTTAGCATCTACAGATCCATGGAAAATACCGGTGATATCCAGCTTCCTGAACGGCCAGTCATGGCCGACCAGTTTTGCGCAAAGGCAGGGGTCGATGGAAGACGGCTTGACGAACTGATAGTCAGTGGGGGGCTGGACTCTTTTGACGACGGAAAGGAGAGATGGGTCGTGAAGAGCAGGCCGAACCTGAGCGCAGAGCACGAGGTCATGGTGGAGAAGCTGTACAGGATGGTCAAGGATGCAGGAATTGGTGTCTACATCCACGACCGCGCCAATGGTCCTGATCTGGTCGCCTACGGAAAGGATGGCAAAACTGCGATAGAGTACGAAACAGGAAGCAAAAACCTTGAGGAGAGTGTTGGAATGATAAAGGGGAGAATGACCGAATACGTCAAAGTCTTGGTAATAGTCAATGACTCCTCTCTACAACAATATAGAGAAGCCTTGAAGGGCGAAAAATGTTCTGTATTTGGAGCTTTGGAGATGCAGGCGGCGATAGCTACTTTATTACCTTCTTCTTTAGGAGGAAGGACTTAACCGTCCGGTATATCAGCTTGTGACCCTCTGAGTTGGGGTGTACGCCGTCATTAAGTAGGTTCTTGTAAGTGGAGCCGAATTGCTTTGCGACGTCAATGAACATGGTCCTGTTCTCCGCGCATACACCCTCGATTATCCTGTTGTCCCTCTCGATACTCGCGTTGTCGTAATGGAGTCCTGCCTCCCAGCTTACTGGGTGTGTCTTCTCCTCGTCGACTAGCGAAGCTCCCATGAAAATGACATTAGAGGTCAGCGACCTTGACCTGTCGAGCAGTCGCTCCAGTGACTTCTTGAATTCCGCAGGAGGCACCATGTCCTTTGCATTCAGCATACCCGAGTCGTTGATCCCTATCGCGAAGATTATTATTAGGTCCGATGGGCTTTCGGCCTCTTTGGCCCTCGCCTTTGTCTCTGCATCGAATCTCTCCAGCACCTCCCTGGTCGTGTCTCCGCTTATCCCTAGGTTATATACCACATAGTATGTGGCCCCGTCACCGAGGTTCTTCTTGTCAAGGTAGTTCCTGAGCCTCGCTACCCATCCGCCCTCTGTGTCCCAGGCCCCATAGGCTATGCTGTCTCCAAACACCAGGATTGTGGTCATAATACCGGTAATGAGTGCCTAGGTAAGGTATTAATACATTTGCGACTGAATAGATACAGTTCTGCTTCTTTTCAGAAGGAGATTTCAATGGCTAATGTATACGAGGTAAAGGCTGCGGACTTGGTAAAGTTAGCTTCGCAGAGGCTCAAGGAGAAGAACCTCAAGAAGCCAGGCTATATCGACTTCGTCAAGTCAGGGCCCAGCAAGGAGCGCGTTCCTCATGAGAGGGACTTTTGGTTCACAAGAAGTGCATCCATACTTAGGCAGGTATACCTGAACGGGCCCATCGGCGTATCGAAGCTTAGGACGAGGTATGGAGGCAGGAAGGAGCATGTCGTTCACAGGCATCATCACATGAGGGCGGGCGGGAGCATAATCAGGGACTCGCTCATAGAGCTGGAGAAGCTCAAGCTCGTCAAGAACACTAAGGAAGGAAGGGTCATAACACCGCAGGGCAAGTCGTTCCTTGATAAGATATCAAACGAACTCCTAGGCCAGCAGCGTGGTGCATGATGGAAAATGAGGAGGAGCAGTACAAGAAGAGGCTGCAGAAGAGGTATGCGGACGCAGTTAAGAGGGCGCAGGTGGAGCAGCAGATGGCTGAGATCGCTAAGCGCCTCCTTGATGCTGCTGCCTACGAGCGGTTGACGAACATAAAGACGTCAAACCCTGAGCTCTACAAGCAGCTGGTTCAGATGCTGCTGTCGCTCGCCCAGCAGAACAGGATACAGGGCAAGGTAAATGAGCAGCAGTTCAGGCAACTCCTGGAGAGGCTGACGCAGAAGGAGGAGACAACGATAGAGTTCAAGCACAAATGATGATCTTATGACGAAGAAGACAGCCTACGAGAAGAGAAGGCTTGGGAAGAAGAACAAGCAGAACAGGAGGATGCCTGTCCTGGCCACGATAAGGACCCACAGGAGGCTGCAGTTCAACATGTTCAGCAGAGATTGGAGGCACAAGAAGATTAAGAAGATAGACGAGAAGTGATTATATGGTTGACAAACTACTGACGATAAACTTGAGGAACTACCTGGTGAAGCAGCCTGTAAGGAGGAGGCACATGAGGATCTCCAGGTACGTGCGCGGACGGGTATCCCACTACATGAAGGTAGACGAGGAGAATGTCAAGCTTACGGGGGACCTCAACATACTAATGATAAAGAGGCACTCAAAGTCCATGCTTCCCCTCAAGGTAAATGTCAAGATTGAGAACGGGATCGCAACGGTGAGCCCCTTCGCAATGGCCAAGGCGGCTGCGGCCGCTGTTCCGGCGAAGAAGCCGGAAGGGAAGGCGCAGGCTTCGACAACTGCTACTAAGACAGAGAAGAAGGCGGCTGTTGCCAAGACGCCGGCTAAGGCAGAGGCAAAGCAGCCTGCTGCGGCAAAGAAGTAGCTGGTGGCCATGGATGCGGCCAGGCTCAGATTGAAGGGAAGCGACTACACCGGCGTATTCTGCACCGCCACGGACGATCTTATCTTTGCCCCCCGAAACTTGACGAAGAAGGAGCATGACGTCCTATCTTCAACGCTCAAGGGCGACATAATAGAGATCAGCCTTGGCGAGTCCAAGGCGCTTCGCGCATTTTCATCGCCAGTCGCATGCCCCAGGGCGCATGGACTCTGTGCGTTAGAGAGCAACCGTAGCGCAGCGGGGTGGAATCTATAAGAACAAGTCGAAAGGCAAAGTGGAAAGGCCGAGAAGTCAAAGCCGAGCGCCGCGCCGGCTTTTGTAGAGGCGCCCGACGCCTGTCCCGTCAAAGCCGGGAGGGCGACACGTGCTAGGGCTTCGCGGGAGGAAGGTTGCCCGCGATGGCATCGCGCACGAGTTCCAGATTCGCGGGATTCAGCGGGACGGTGCCGCAATCGTATGTTTCCACCCAGCGGTAATGGAATCCAGATTCGGCGAGCATAATAAACCGATTGCCAAGGCGCACCTCGGGAGGAAGAACGGTCACGGCCCGGTTGGTGTTGGGGTCAAGAATCAGGAGTTCGTGGCTTTCGCCGGTTTTCCAGTCACTGGTCAGTTCGAAGTCTCGAACCAAACGGACGATGGGGATGGGTATTTCACTCAAATGAGGCTCAACGCGACTCCCCGTCACCTCGACCACACCCGCGCTACCAGCGCCCCGAGCCATCAGGGCGACAATGTCCGGGCCGCACACGTGATCCTTTCGCGCCTGTGCAAGCTGCGGCTCCTCTTTTGCATACTGGGCCGCGGCCTCCGGCATGATGTACTTAGATTTTCCGACACGGCATTAAACTCGTAAGGCAGGAAAGGTCAAAGGCCGTCAGGCGTGCAATATCGGAGAGGGCGATGAGGCGGCGAGGAGGAGGCACGGCGGGATCAGCAGCGGCGGAGGCGGCTGGGGTCCTGCCGCTGCCACGGGGGGTGCCAGGCCGATCGTGAACGCCTGAATCCAGCCGCTATTGCCGTTCTGCGTGAAGGTGCCGCCGCCGATGCCAGTTCCCGAGCCGCCGACGCTGCCGTTGCTGTCAGCGATGATGGCACCGATGCCAGAGCCGTCAACGATGGCCGCCCGCCGCGTGGTGGTACCGGAGGGTGCCTCGTCCAGGTCCCGCCCACGCCGGGGGCGCCCGAGCTGAGATATACGGCCCAGTCG
>CAVXBR010000031.1:0-8069 GCA_963760035.1 uncultured Microcaldota archaeon
ATCCTAATGGCTTGGTTCAGCTATATACAGACTTCTAAAATTACGACGAGAAAGCATCGGCCGGATCGGTTGGTTTGCAGTGCTATTTCGCGCTGATTATCGTTCCGGTCTTTTCGCCGGTGAGGGCACTATAGAGAACTCCTTTCCTCGAGGCATTGACTATCTGGCAGACTGTTCCCGTCTCCTTTGATATGCTGTATAGGTGCTCCAGCTTCCCCTTCATCCCTCCGGTGACGTCAATCTTCTTCGACCCGCCGACCATCTTCAGCACTTCCTTTATGTTGTGGCTGTCTACCCTCTTTATCAGCCTTGCATTCCGGTCTGACTTCGGGTCCGCAGTGAAAATGCCGTCTACATCAGTTCCGACGATTATCCGGTCAGGTTTAAGCTTCATGGCCAGGTGCCTTATGATCTCCTCGGTCGAAGCGACCGATACGCCCTGTGCCTCGTCGATTACAAGATCGCCGTAGCCTATCGGCACGAAGCCGTAGTCCAGTACCTTCCTTATGGGCTTCACGTCCCAGGAGATTATGCGCCTCTTCCTCGAGATCACTCCTGTCGACGGCGAGAATGACAGCGCGGGAATCCCTGCCTTGAGGGCGCGCCTCATCACGATCGCGTGCAGTTCCGAGGCCGAGAACTGGGTTAGCGCGGCGCCCCTCCTGCTGTTCCTATTCCTGAGCCCTTCTATCACCTTGAATTTGTGGGCAATCACGTGACCGAACGAGCCAGCCCCGTGGCCCAGTATTATGTCGTTGGTCTTCAGGGCGCGCTTAACCTCACTCATGAGTCTGTCAATCACGATGGTCCTGGCTATGTTAGGGTGCTTTATGTCTGTTATTACGCTGCCGCCTAGCTTGACCAGGTAGAGCCTCTTCATAGGATCAGATATTTACAGAACCCAAGGTCTAAGTGGCTATCTGTTTGCCGCTGCCATGCCTTCGAGCAGCGGCAGATTCACGTTGTAGAAGAGCTGGTCGAAGACGCAGAGCTGGCGCAGGTTGCGCGCTATTTCGGATGTTTTCATCGTCACCACCTCTGTATGCTCCTTCGGGTCCAGCTTGAGGTGGTGCCCCTCTATATCGTCCGCCTTGAATAGGAACATCTTGCCGTATACGATGGACGGCACATGACTGCCATCGGGTTTCCTGAGGTGCATGAGCCAGCCGAAATGGCCCAGGTCACGCACGGTCGCCGACCGTTGCCTTACCATCTCTTCCGACTGGAGCGCGGTCTCTTCCCCTATCTCCCTGTGCATTGTATCCTCGAAGCTTTCGCCGTTGTGGACGTGGCCTGTCACGTTGTCCAGGCGGCCCGGCTCGTTGTCGTCCTGCGGATGCCTCCTGAGCAGGTGGAATGCCCCTCCCTTGCCCTGAAGGCCCACCATGACGATCTTGTGCCTCGTCTCCTGCGGAGCCGCCATGGCCGCGAACATCTCGATATAGTGGCTGGCCAGCTTCACGGGCTTGAGATTAAGTATCTGGTTGAGCTGTGGAAGCGCCATGACAGCGCCCTGCAGCCTCTGGGCCTTGGGCGAAAATGCGAGCTTCTGAACAGTGGGAAATTCGAACAGCCTGATGACAGGGGGCGTGTTTGCTATCGTGCCGAAGGCCTGCCTAACGATGGGCTGTATCCTAGCTGTTGTAACGGTCATAGGGCATCTTGGCTCTGGTCAGAGCCTTACCAAGAGTAGGCTGCTGCCTATATAAAAGGGTGCCACTCCCCCTACGTTTATTGACGAAAGAGACGTCGAAAGGCAAGGTTTTATAATGCGTTTTTGAGAGTTGTTAGCGGTGAATCGATGGCCGGAAAAGGTTATGCAATGGTCAGCAGGCCAGGAGTCACAGTGGTGCTGCTGAACAGGGGGAGGATACTGCTGTTGAAGCGCATCAGCCTTCCATTCATAAGCCATCCGGGCATCTGGTATTTCGTAGGCGGGGCAAGGAAGGGCCGGGAGAGCCCGCTGCAGAACGCCTACAGGGAGGTTGAGGAGGAGGTGGGCATCACAAAGGATGAGCTGAAGCCCCTATCGAGATCAAAGATTGTAGTTATAGACCGCGGGAAGGGGTGGGAGAATGATTCTATTCATCATGGAAGCCAAGAATAGGGTGGTAAGGCTGAACTTCGAGCACACTGGCTACAGGTGGGTGACATTCGGCAGGCTCGGCAGCTACGCCGAGCTCGTCAACTCTTTGGAAAAGAAGGGCAGGGTGCTGGCGATGATAAGGTTGGCACTGAAGAGATTATGATTAGGCCTGTGCCGTCGGCCTTGGCTGTTCGACAGAGGGCAGCTGTGCCGCGGACATGCGAGTTTTGGGCCTGTGCCAGACCGGGTTGAACTTCTTCTTGTGCATTCTCTCGTAATGGGCGATAGACAGGTTTATCTCCGCCTGTATTACCCTGTCGGCCTGGTCCTCCTTAGATTGGCTGGCTAGCGCACGCCTTATTACAGGCACCTTCAGGCCCGCGTGGTTGTCCCAGGCCTGGAGCCTGATGAACCTGTTTGGGTTCTGCAGCGCCGCAAGCTGGACGACGCCAAGTTGGGTGTCCCGAGCAACGTTTCTGGCCTTCACGAACTCTGTATCTGTGTGACCAGGTAGGCCCACCCTCCGTAGCAGCTCAAGCGCCTCGTTCCTGAGGGCCCTCCTCACTATCGACTTGATTGGGGTGACGTTCGGGCGAAGGTATCCTCTGCCAGATCCCTTGCCCTGTTCGTTGCTATCTTTTGATTTCATCTTCCAGTTCACCGTGTCCTTGCTTTTTAGTACCAATCCTGCATGGCGCGCAGCGCCATCAGGCAGACGGCGGTAGGTTCTGCCTAAGCAGCGCCTTCCATAGCAGGGCCTCGCTCTCCACAGTTAGGCGGAGGGGCACTGTCACCTGCCTGTTGGCAATGGAGGCTGCATTGCTGTGTATCGCTGCTGCATGCCTGAACGGGTTGTAGGCCTTTGCCTGGGCTATCGTTGCCTTCTGTTGCTGCTTCGTTGTTCCTAGTCTTACCATTTTATCACTCTTGTTTCGTTACTCACGCTTTCCTGTCTAAATTACGTCCCGCCACCCCTGGTGAGGTGACCGACTGCATTGTTACTGTTCCTGCTTATATATAAACCTTCCCTATTGCTTAGCGCGCCTTTCTTGCTGGAGTTGGTTATGCTGCCTCTTCGTCATCATTCAGCGCCTCCGGCTGCGGGGGCGGTTGCGTCTGATTCTGGATTCTCTTGCTGGAGGTGTCGAGCTTCTCCAAGCTTCCGACATCTGCTTCACCTGGCTTTTCAGGTTTTCCAGCTCGGCAGTCGCTGTCGCCTGCTCCTCCTGCTGATCTTCCATAGGGTTCTTTCTGCTCCTGAACCTGTCGAATGAGCCCGCGCCGGCCATCGTGATAGCGAGGGACTCTGCTTTCTTTTCGTAATCTTCAGTCTTCTTGATACTTCTCCTATCAGCGGCATCCTTCCTGTCCGCTACCGATGCCGCCAGCGCGGAGGCGGTCAGTGCAGCCTCTGCCTTGGTATTTCAGCGTCTCTTTCCAATGCTGCTGCTGCCCTCCTCTTTGCCGAAGCCTTCTTTTCCGCCTACCGATGTTGCCAACGCTGCTGCAGTCAATGCCGCTTCTGCCCTGGTGTTCTGGGCATCTTCCACTGCCGTGGCCTTCCTCCACCTCTTCGCGGATGCCCTCTTCTCTGCTATAACCGCTGCCGCTGCGGCTGCGGGGGGCCCAGTGTGCCGCCTCTGCCTTGGTGTGCTCGGCATCTTTTCATCGAGCTGATGCCCTCTTTCTTGCTCGAGGGGCCTTCTTTGACCACTGCTGCCGATGTGGCTGCTGCTAGTGCCGCCCTCTCGCTCGGCAGCGGCTGCCGCTGCCTCGTCACTTCCGATTGTTGTTCCTGCCAGTAGCAACAGCAGCGCGAGTATGATGAGCAGCAGCACTATCATTAGATAAGCAGGTCGTGAGCGACTGAGGTGTAGCCCGGACCCGGAGCGAGCTTGCCCATGCTTAGCGTCGTTGACTTTGGGGTTCCTGACTGGTTTGAAGATGAGACAGTTGTCGTGTTGATTATGCCCACCTGTGCTATTGTGGTCGTTGGGATTGTGGTGGTTGTCGGAATAACTGTAGTAACCGTGCTTCTTGGCCGGGGCAGCCGCCTCCTATTCAGTGACGCAGGCTCCGCATCCGCCACCCCGCCACCGCCAGATGCTCACGGTCGTTGTGGTTGGTTGCGCCGATAATCTGCCACGCTCCCCGGCAGCGACCCTTTTAACCAGCCAGAGGGTCACTGCCCAGGGAACAATAACAGTATCGGCGCAACCAACCACAACGACCGTCGCACCTGGCGGTGGCGGCGGGGGTGGCGGATGCGGAGCCTGCGTCACTGGATCAGGAGGCGGACTGCCGCCAAGCACGGTTACTACAACTATCCCGACAACCACCACAATCCCAACGACCACAATAGCACAGGTGGGCATAATCAACACGACAACTCAGACATCTTCAAACCAGTCAGGAACCCCAAAGTCAACGACGCTAACCGTGGGCAAGCTCGCTCCGGGTTCAGGGCTAACACCTCCGTCGCTCACGACAAGCCTGTTTATACTAATGATAGTGCTGCTGCTCATCATACTCGCGCTGCTGTTGCTACTCGGCAGGAACAACGATCAGAATGACGAGGCAGCGGCAGCCGCTGCCGAGCACGAGAGGGCAGAAGCGGCACTGGCCGCAGCCGCATCGGCAGCAGTGGTGGCAGAAAAGAGGGCCTCAGCAAGAAAGAGGGCATCAGCCTCAATGGAAAAAGATGCCGAGCACACCAAGGCAGAAGCAGCACTGACCGCAGCCGCAGTGGCAGCGGTTATAGCAGAGAAGAGGGCATCCGCGAAGAGGAGGAGGAAGGCCACGGCAGTGGAAGATGCCCAGAACACCAGGGCAGAAGCAGCATTGACTGCAGCAGCGTTGGCAACATCGGTGGCGGAAAAGAAGGCTTCGGCAAAGAGGAGGGCAGCAGCGGCATTGGAAAGAGACGCTGAGAATACCAAGGCAGAGGCTGCACTGACCGCCTCCGCGCTGGCGGCATCGGTAGCGGACAGGAAGGATGCCGCTGATAGGAGAAGTATCAAGAAGACTGAAGATTACGAAAAGAAAGCAGAGTCCCTCGCTATCACGATGGCCGGCGCGGGCTTATTCGACAGGTTCAGGGGCAGAAAGAACCCTATGGAAGATCAGCAGGAGGAGCAGGCGACAGCGACTGCCGAGCTGGAAAACCTGAAAAGCCAGGTGAAGCAGATGTCGGAAGCGTTGGAGAAGCTCGACACCTCCAGCAAGAGAATCCAGAATCAGACGCAACCGCCCCCGCAGCCGGAGGCGCTGAATGATGACGAAGAGGCAGCATAACCAACTCCAGCAAGAAAGGCGCGCTAAGCAATAGGGAAGGTTTATATATAAGCAGGAACAGTAACAATGCAGTCGGTCACCTCACCAGGGGTGGCGGGACGTAATTTAGACAGGAAAGCGTGAGTAACGAAACAAGAGTGATAAAATGGTAAGACTAGGAACAACGAAGCAGCAACAGAAGGCAACGATAGCCCAGGCAAAGGCCTACAACCCGTTCAGGCATGCAGCAGCGATACACAGCAATGCAGCCTCCATTGCCAACAGGCAGGTGACAGTGCCCCTCCGCCTAACTGTGGAGAGCGAGGCCCTGCTATGGAAGGCGCTGCTTAGGCAGAACCTACCGCCGTCTGCCTGATGGCGCTGCGCGCCATGCAGGATTGGTACTAAAAAGCAAGGACACGGTGAACTGGAAGATGAAATCAAAAGATAGCAACGAACAGGGCAAGGGATCTGGCAGAGGATACCTTCGCCCGAACGTCACCCCAATCAAGTCGATAGTGAGGAGGGCCCTCAGGAACGAGGCGCTTGAGCTGCTACGGAGGGTGGGCCTACCTGGTCACACAGATACAGAGTTCGTGAAGGCCAGAAACGTTGCTCGGGACACCCAACTTGGCGTCGTCCAGCTTGCGGCGCTGCAGAACCCAAACAGGTTCATCAGGCTCCAGGCCTGGGACAACCACGCGGGCCTGAAGGTGCCTGTAATAAGGCGTGCGCTAGCCAGCCAATCTAAGGAGGACCAGGCCGACAGGGTAATACAGGCGGAGATAAACCTGTCTATCGCCCATTACGAGAGAATGCACAAGAAGAAGTTCAACCCGGTCTGGCACAGGCCCAAAACTCGCATGTCCGCGGCACAGCTGCCCTCTGTCGAACAGCCAAGGCCGACGGCACAGGCCTAATCATAATCTCTTCAGTGCCAACCTTATCATCGCCAGCACCCTGCCCTTCTTTTCCAAAGAGTTGACGAGCTCGGCGTAGCTGCCGAGCCTGCCGAATGTCACCCACCTGTAGCCAGTGTGCTCGAAGTTCAGCCTTACCACCCTATTCTTGGCTTCCATGATGAATAGATTATTCTCCCACCCCTTCCCGCGGTCTATAACTACAATCTTTGATCTCGATAGGGGCTTCAGCTCATCCTTTGTGATGCCCACCTCCTCCTCAACCTCCCTGTAGGCGTTCTGCAGCGGGCTCTCCCGGCCCTTCCTTGCCCCGCCTACGAAATACCAGATGCCCGGATGGCTTATGAATGGAAGGCTGATGCGCTTCAACAGCAGTATCCTCCCCCTGTTCAGCAGCACCACTGTGACTCCTGGCCTGCTGACCATTGCATAACCTTTTCCGGCCATCGATTCGCCGCTAACAACTCTCAAAAACGCATTATAAAACCTTGCCTTTCGACGTCTCTTTCGTCAATAAACGTAGGGGGAGTGGCACCCTTTTATATAGGCAGCAGCCTACTCTTGGTAAGGCTCTGACCAGAGCCAAGATGCCCTATGACCGTTACAACAGCTAGGATACAGCCCATCGTTAGGCAGGCCTTCGGCACGATAGCAAACACGCCCCCTGTCATCAGGCTGTTCGAATTTCCCACTGTTCAGAAGCTCGCATTTTCGCCCAAGGCCCAGAGGCTGCAGGGCGCTGTCATGGCGCTTCCACAGCTCAACCAGATACTTAATCTCAAGCCCGTGAAGCTGGCCAGCCACTACATCGAGATGTTCGCGGCCATGGCGGCTCCGCAGGAGACGAGGCACAAGATCGTCATGGTGGGCCTTCAGGGCAAGGGAGGGGCATTCCACCTGCTCAGGAGGCATCCGCAGGACGACAACGAGCCGGGCCGCCTGGACAACGTGACAGGCCACGTCCACAACGGCGAAAGCTTCGAGGATACAATGCACAGGGAGATAGGGGAAGAGACCGCGCTCCAGTCGGAAGAGATGGTAAGGCAACGGTCGGCGACCGTGCGTGACCTGGGCCATTTCGGCTGGCTCATGCACCTCAGGAAACCCGATGGCAGTCATGTGCCGTCCATCGTATACGGCAAGATGTTCCTATTCAAGGCGGACGATATAGAGGGGCACCACCTCAAGCTGGACCCGAAGGAGCATACAGAGGTGGTGACGATGAAAACATCCGAAATAGCGCGCAACCTGCGCCAGCTCTGCGTCTTCGACCAGCTCTTCTACAACGTGAATCTGCCGCTGCTCGAAGGCATGGCAGCGGCAAACAGATAGCCACTTAGACCTTGGGTTCTGTAAATATCTGATCCTGATGAAGAGGCTCTACCTGGTCAAGCTAGGCGGCAGCGTAAGAACAGACATAAAGCACCCTAACATAGCCAGGACCATCGTGATTGACAGACTCATGAGTGAGGTTAAGCGCGCCCTGAAGACCAACGACATAATACTGGGCCACGGGGCTGGCTCGTTCGGGTGCGACATTGTCAAAATGGTAATATCCTGTATCTACTAAACATGTGTCTAAAGAAGCCACATTATTTCCCGTACTATCCCAGCTGAACAGAATAGCCCTTCCCTGGATTACGGGAAGATTCCCTGCATAGACTGTCCCATGAAGATTTTCCCCAAGGTTGATCCGGGCTGCTGCGAATTCATAACCAGATGAATAATCGGGAACATCCTCTCCGGCCAGTACAACTTTGTCATAGCAATACGCTCAATGAGTACATAAC
>CAVXBR010000032.1:0-3996 GCA_963760035.1 uncultured Microcaldota archaeon
AATCTAGCGGCTCGGTTCAAATGTTAAAGGGGTAGTTGAAGCACTATTCAATCGCTGTTCGAAGTCTATGGCGGCACTCGCCCCTTCAGGATCCGATACTATTAGCTTCACTATTTGTTCGAATTTTGCCTCAACTGCATCGACTGAAGGCAGAAAGTTGGGGAAAAAGAACAGCCTCTTTTGGAGTCCAGGCCATGGCCAAATAGGAAGGCGTCATGGGCCTGCTGGTTATGTCTCTCAGGAAGCTCTCGTAGAACATGTCCCTCAGCGGGGTAGATCCCAATATCTTAGCCTCCCTTAACCGGTCCATTAGTTCGCTCATTGGTGACAAAGTTATATCCTTACGCCAAGCAAGAGAGTCCTGCGGGGAGCCCGTAGGTAGCTGTGACGTCAATTCGCTCTTGTGGACAGGCTTCATCATTAAAACAAACACTCATCTGGATATATTGGCTGATCGGCTTATCTCCTTTCCCCTCCGTGTCCATTCATCCTAAGGAATATGTCAAACGGGGGCCAGAACACAGGGAAGGCCGGAGCAACGTATACGGGCTGAGGTTGTTCAACAACTACAGTCTGCCCGTTGGGGTAGGTTCGTAGCATGGCGGTTGGCGGACCTTGGTACATCACGCATCCTGAATTGGCAGCTGCCATCACTCCCAAACCCACCGCGACCACAGTGCTTCTCAACAGGCTATTTTTTGTCCTTGTTGTGTTTGTCATTTGATCACGTTTGCCAGTAGTTGTAATTCCGTCGTTTCAAATATATATAACTATCTTGGCGTGCTTCGACGTCAAATTCGCCAAAGGTACCTGCCGGTCTGGGCTCGGCTGAGGGCCGATATTATCCAACGGGTTAAACAGCTACCTTGCGCTGATCGTGGTACCAAGATTTTTGCCCGAGAGGGCTTTGTATAATACCCCCTTCCTGGAGGCGTTGACGATCTGGCAGACAGTGCCCGTTTCCTTTGCTATGTTGTAGAGGTGCTCCAGCTTCCCTTTCATGCCTCCGGTGACATCGATCTTCTTTGACCCGCCGACCATCTTCAGCACCGCTTTTATGTTGCTGCTGTTTATCCTCTTTATCAGACTTGCGCTGCTGTCGGACTTCGGGTCCGCGGTGAATATGCCGTCGACGTCAGTTCCGACTATTATCCTGTCGGGCTTGAGCTTCGTCGCCAGGTGCCTTATGATCTCCTCCGTTGATGCTACCGAGACGCCCTGAGCCTCGTCTATCACCAGGTCGCCGTAGCCTATTGGTATGAATCCATAGTCCAATACCTTCCTTATGGGTGTCACGTCCCAGGAGACGATCTTCCTCTTCCTCGCTATCACTCCCGTCGATGGCGAGAATGAGAGCGCGGGTATCCCTGCTTTAAGCGCCCGCTTCATCACAATCGCATGCAGCTCTGACGCCGAGAACTGGGTCATCGCGGCGCCCCTTCGGCTGCTGCTGTTCCTCAATCCCTCGACTATGCTGAACCTGTGGGCGACCACGTGGCCGAACGAGCCGGCTCCATGGCCCAGTATTATCTCGTTTTTTCTCTGGGCCCGCTTCACCTCACCCATCAGCCTGTCTATTACTGTTAGTCTGGCTATGTTGGGATGATCTATGTCTGTTATGACGCTGCCGCCGAGCTTGACCAGATAAAGCTTCTTCATCGGATCAGGTATTTACAGAACCCAAAGGTTAAGTGGCTATCTATTCGCGGTTGCTGAACCCCCAAGCAGAGGGAGGTTGGTGTTGTAGAAGAGCTGGTCGAAGACGCAGAGCTTGTTTATGTTGCGGGCTATATCAGATGTTTTAAGCGTCACAACCTCTGTGTGCTCCCTGGGATCCAGCTTCAGGTGGCGCGCCTCTATCTCGTTCGCCCTGAACAGGAACATCTTGCCGTATACAATTGACGGAACGCGCCTGCCGTCAGGGGTCCTGAGGTGCATGAGCCAGCCGAAGTGGCCGAGATCCTGCACAGAGGCAGCCCGCTGCCTTATCATATCCTCAGATGGCAGGGATGTCTCCTCCATCATCTCCCTGTGCATCGTATCTTCGAAGGCCTCGCCGTTGTGGACGTGGCCGGTAACGTTGTCTAGCCTGCCTGCCTCGTAGGTATCCTGGGGATGTCTCCTGAGCAGGTGGAATGCCCCTCCCTTGCCCTGCAGGCCCACCATGACAATCTTATGCCTCTGGTCCTGCGGGACGGCAGATGGCTGCGAGTATCTCGATGTAGCGGCCTGCCAGCTTCACAGGCCGAAGGTCAAGTATCTGACTGAGCTGCGGAAGCGACATGACAGCGCCCTGGAGCCGCTGGGTCTTGGGCGAAAATGCGATCTTCTGGACAGTGGCCCATTCGAATAGCCTGACGACAGGCGGTATGTTTGCTATCGTGCCGAAGGCTTGCCTAACAATGGGTTGCATCCTAGTTGTTGTAGTTGACATAGGGCATCTAGGCTCTGGTGAGAGCCTCACCAAGAGTAGGTTGCTGCCTATATAAAAGGAGCCACTCTCCCTACGTCCATTGACGAAAGAGACGTCGGAAAGGGAGGTTTTATAATGCGTTTTTGAGAGTTGTTAGCGGCGAATCGATGGTAGGAAAAGGTTATGTTATGGTCAGCAGACCAGGAGTTCCAGTGGTGCTGCTGAACAGGGGGAGGTATACTGCTACTGAAGCGCATCAGCCTTCCCTTCCTAAGCCATCCTGGCATCTGGTACTTCATCGGCGGGGCAAGGAAGGGACGGGAGAGCCCTCTGCAGAACGCCTACAGGGAGGTCGGGGGAGGAGGTGGGCATAGAGGAGGAGGGGCTGAAACTCTTCTCCAGCTCGAAGATCGTCATCCTAGAGGGCAAACGGTCGTGGAAAAACGATCTTTTTATCATGAGGACGAAGAGCAGGAAGGTGAGGCTCAACTTGGAGCACAGTGGTTACAGGTGGGTGAAGTTTGACAGCCTCACCACCTACGCTGAGCTCATGGACTCTCTAGAAAATGGCAGTAGAATACTGGCTAGGATAAGGCTGGCGCTGAAAAGATCATAGGCTGGCTTGGACGGTCGGCCTGGGCTGCTCGTGAATGGGCTGGTGCATGGTTAGAGGAGGGCTTTTGGCCCTGTGCCATGGGCGGTTGAACCTTTTCCTGTACATCCTATCGTAACGAGCGACTGCCCTGGAGACCTCTTCCTGCATCCTGCCGTCTGCCTGGTCCTCTTTCGACTGTGTGGCGAGGGCTCGCCTTATCACAGCACCCTTGAGGTTGCTGTGGTTGTCCCAGGCCTGGAGCCTGATTAGCCAGTTGGGGTTTTGCAGCGCCGCCAGCTGGATGACGCCGGAGTGGGAGTCGCGGGCTATCTCTCTCCCCTTATGAAGTCATCTTGACCATGACCAGGTTTGCCTGCCTTTTTCTCGAGCAGCTCCAGCGCTTCGTTCCGCAGTACGTGCCGGATGATGCCATGCTAGGGTTGCTTTCTCTCCTAAGCAGCTCCGCCGCCTCGCTCTGTAATATCCTTTCAATCGGTATCGTAGGGAAGCGTCTGTATCCCTTAGTTGTTGCGTTCTCTCTGGAATGTTTTGCGTCCATTGTTCTCTCTCTTTTTAATATAATTACCCCTGTTTTGGGATTGTGGAGGGGAGGCGATCTAATCCGGTTAGCTATTCTGATGGCACGGTCTCATGCCTGAGCAACGTCTGCCATAGCGCTGCGTCGCTCTTTACGTCAAGTGCAACGCGTGGTCGCGGCAGGTTGACCTGCTTAGCTATATTGTCGTGTATCGCTGCCGCGTGCCTGAACGGGCTGTAGGCCTGTGCTGCCGCTGTCTTTGCCTTCTCTTCCTTTGCTATTGTTCCTAGTCTTGCCATTTTATCATTCTCGTTTCGTTGCTCTTGCTTTCCTGTCAAAATTACGTCCTGCCGCCCCTGGTGAGGTGACCGACTGCATGGTTAGTGTTCCTACTTATATATAAACCTTCCCTATTGCGCCGGTTAGCTGAATCTCAGGCCCTTTGCCTAT
>CAVXBR010000033.1:0-14747 GCA_963760035.1 uncultured Microcaldota archaeon
TCATGCTCCTTATGCTCGGCATAGTCGCGCTCCTGCTGGCGCTGATTCTCGACACCTCGATGTCCTGGATCAGGATGTTCATAGCCCTTTTCTTCTCGATAGTGGTGGGGCTTGCGATGGGTATACTTGCGAACCGTTCGCAGGCGGCCGAGAAGGTACTGCTGCCGCTATTCGACATACTCCAGACGCTGCCCATCCTTGCCTTCTTCCCGTTTGTGATATACATCGTAGTTGCGACGCTGCCGGGGATCATAGGCATAAACGCTGCGGTGATCTTCCTCATATTCACGAGCATGGTATGGAACATAGGCTTCGGCGCCTACGAGGCCATCAGGACGATGCCGAAGGAGTTCGCAAGGTCTCGGAGGTCTTCCAGCTGACTCCGATAGAGAAGGTGAGGAAGGTATTCATCCCGGCCGCGATGCCGAAGGTGGTGGAGCAGTCGATGCTGTCCTGGGCGATAGGTCTCTTCTACCTGGTCACCAGCGAGATATTCTCGACGGGATCGGCCCAGTATGCGGTAAAGTACGGCATAGGCTCTGCGCTTGCCCATCTCGCCTTCGGGGGGAATCTGACGGCCTATGCCATCGGGATTGGTGTTTTTGTTGTATTCGTCGTTTTTACCAGGCTTGTCTTCTTCAGGTATCTTGAAAACCGGTTCGTGAAGAGGGCGATAAGACATGTAAGGCCGTCACAGTTGAGGCTGAAGGCTGGAGCGTGGGTAGGAGGTGTCGAGCGAAGATTCGAGGTGGCCGGGAAGATCTTTGGCAGGAAGATCAAGGCAATCGAAAGGAACGAGACGAAAGAGGCAAGGAGGATGCACAGGATAAACAGGAACGGAAGCGCCATTGTGCTGGCCGTGCTTGTAGTTGTCGTCGTCGCTGCCCACCTGCTGGTCAAGGGCGTGGGAGCGGAAGAGTTGACCGTGCTCTACTCGATGGCCTTCTCGCTTGGCAGGATATGGCTTGCCTTTGCCGTCACTCTCGCGATATCTGTGCCGCTTGGCATCTACATAGTCTTCATGGCGAAGAGGGAGGAGTCCTACATGACGCTCTTCCAGATACTGGCGTCGATACCCGCCACCATTCTGCTGCCGGCGATAGTCATCGGGCTGAAGGGCGTGCCCTACGGGGGTGAGCTGGTTGCGTTCTTCATATTCTTCCTCAGCGGATTCTGGTACATGCTCTTCAGCATAGTCTCGACCAAGTCGTCGGTCCAGCAGAGCTGGGTGGAGGCGAAGCAGGTATTCCAGGTGAGAGGCAGGAATGCCTGGAGGTACATGTACCTGAAGGCCATACTTCCCGGGCTGATAACAGGGGGCATAACCGCGATAGCGGCGGAGTGGAACGCGAGCATAGTGCGCGGAGTACTTCACTGCTTCGGGCATAGGAGGAGTTGGAACAGCGGTGACCTCCGTCGGCGTCGGGCTCGGCAAGCTACTCGACCTCGCTCTCGCTTCTGGTAACATACAACTGCTCGCGCTAGCCTTGATAAACCTTACCATAATCATAATACTGATAAACAGGCTCTTCTGGAAGAGGCTCTACAACAGGGTAACGGCTGTCTACAAGTGAAACAATGGATCTCATAAATGTGGAGGATGTGAGGTACGAGATTGGCGGGAGAGACCATAATAGACGGGCTCTCCTTCGACGCCAACAAGAACCAGTTCGTCTCGATAATAGGGCCATCGGGATGCGGCAAGTCCACCCTCCTCAGGATAATCGCAGGTCTGATAAAACCTGAGAGCGGCAGGGTCCTCTTCAGAGGCAGGAAGGTTGACGGGCCGAGGAGGGAGATATCGTTCGTGTTCCAGGACTTTGCCCTCCTGCCCTGGTTGACGAATAGGGAGAATGTGATGCTGGGACTGTCGTCAGTGCGGGTTGATGAGGGGAGGAAAGAGGAGGAAGCGGGAAGCATGCTCAAGGAGTTCGGCCTGGGGGGATTCGAGGACGCCTATCCCAATACCCTGAGCGGCGGGATGAAGCAGAGGGTCGGACTGGCGAGGGCGCTGGCTCAGAAACCAGAGGTTCTGCTCATGGACGAGCCCTTCAGCGCGCTTGATGAGCTCACGGCAAACTCCATGAGGAGGGAGGTGCTGGAGACTTTGAGGGAGAAAAGGCTGTCGGTAAATCTTGTAATAATGGTGACGCACAACGTTGAGGAGGCGGTGTTTATGTCTGACAGAGTTGTTGTACTCTCGGACAAGCCGACAAAGCTGAAGGCGATAAAGTCCATAAGGATAAAGCAGCCGAGGAACAGGAAGGGCGGCGACTTCGGCAGGGCTGTCGACAACATATACGCCGAGCTTGCGGCGAAGACCTGAGGGATCAGATTGCCTCTTTTGCCTTCTGGAGGAAGAGAAGTTCCCGCCTCGTCATGAACTTGGCCAGGTAGGGGAGTTGTTGTTTTTGCTCACCAGCGCATCGCGTCGTCAAGGTTCTTTGCCAGGAACGGGTTTGAATCGCTCTGTCACCTCGTCGCCGGTGAAGCTGGGCGCTCGGCCTGCTCCCCGACTGTGTGGGCTAGGAAGCAGTAGGAGATCTGCCGTAGTTTTATTCTGCTTCTGTATTCTGTTATCATGCCGAGCGGCCTGATCATCTTTATCTCGTATCCTGTTTCCTCCATCGCCTCTCGCCGTGCCGCCTGCTTCCTGTACCTCCGGGCCCTCGATTCCACCGCCAGGGATCTTGTAGTAGTTGTACTTTCTGGCATGAAGTAGCACGACCTCGCCCTTCTCGTTGAGGAGAACCGTGCGGGCAGCCCGCCGGACTCGCCATCTTTGGACCTGCCGTGGCTTGATCCCGAAGGTGCTGTCGTATAATTTGGCTATCAGCTCCATGGCTTTTATTCTGAAGATGGATTAATAGAGACTTCCGGTGGTCATAGGCTCTCGATTGCGGCAACAAGTCGCCCGAACTCCAGGTCGGTGAGCTGGACCGTTGTCTTGTCGCCGAACTCTATTCCGGAAAAGGCCTTTTTCACAAGTAATTTTGACTCCTTCTTGCTCAGCGCGTTGCCGAAAAGCGCGCTGCCGTTGTTCCAGAGCGTTGATGTTATGGTGTTCTTTACCTTTTTGCCGTCGCAGAGGAAGATCTCCTGCAGCAGGCGGTTGGCCTTTTGTTCGGCGGGGGTCTTAGGGCGACGCAAAGTGATCTTTACGCATTCGGAACGGACCTTTGGCCGGGGGTTATAGCTCTCCTTGCCTATGGTGAACAGTATTTTAACTTCGTAAAACGCCAGGAAAAAGGCAGAGACTCTGCCGAACTCTGCTGAACCGGGTTTGGCGGTCATCTTCATGGCCAGCGAGTAGGGCACCGTCATGATGGCCTCGTCAAAGTTGTACCTGCGCTCCTTCAGGAGCCTCACGAAAAACTGCTCCACAACGCTGTAGGGCATGTTTGCTACTATCTTGTCAAACTTTGGGAGGTGGACGTCGAGTATGTCGCCCTCGATTATCCTGATCCGCTCGTTCTCCCCGAACTTCTTCCTGAGAGAGGCGGCGAAGGCAGGATCTTTTTCTACGACAAACAGCGTGCTACCCTTCCTTGCGAGCCTTTCGGTAAGGTTTCCAGGACCCCCACCTATCTCCAGGACGCTGTCCGAGGGTTTTATGTTGGCAGTGTCGGCAATCCTGTCAAGCAGTCCATCGTCCGTCATTATATGTTGATCGTCACTGACCGCCTTTGTGGTCTTGACTGGCGACTCCATAAGGGCTATTTTGAGGAGGGATTAATAGAGATTATCTTCTTTATGTTGCTTGTGGTAACCCTAGCGCAATAATGTATAATAATCTTGGTACCAAAATAGTCTTATGCGATTAATTTTTGTAAGGCACGGTTTGACTATTTATAACAAATTAGGTAGAATACACGGATATACCGAAAGTAAGCTTTGTGAAGAGGGGCTAATGCAGGCTAAAAAAACGGCATTAAAATTGAAAGAGAGCAAAATAGACTTAATTTACTCTAGCGACTTAGGTAGAGCAAAAGATACTGCTAAGGAGATAAAGAAGTATCATCCTCGAACCCCAATTGTATTCACAGAGGAATTACGTGAAAGAAATTGGGGGATATATGAAGGGCAGCTGTTAGAAGGAAATGCCCTAAAAAAGTGGCGGGCGGAAAGAGATACACCTGGTTTCAGACACGAAGGCAGTGAAACTTTAGAGGAAGTTCACCTTAGGATAAAATCGTTTGTGAAAAAAATACTACACGAAAATAGAGATAATACGGTTGTATTTATAAGTCATGGTTATGTTGGGCGTGTTTTGGTTGCTATTATCATGAATAACTCCATTGAAGAAGTTGTTAACATTCCTCCTTTTTCGAATGCAAGTATAAGTGTGTTCGAATTGACAAACGGCAAAAAACATCTGGTTTATATGATTAATGACATATCCCACCTGTTAAATAAAAATGTACGTTGATTCCATGATAAACCTACCAATTTTAAGGTTAGAATAGGGAGTAGAGGGTCTTAAGGCAGCTTTAGAAAGAAAAGATAATGTTGTAATTATAGATCAGATACGGTTTAGTTCTGCTGCTGTGACTGCTTTTGTCGTGTATTTCTGTCATGAGCTCCATGTTTGGTATTCTGAAGAGGGGTTAATAGGTGTCTCTTCTTCAGGATTTGGAGAGCAGGATTTTTCTTAGGTTTGCCAGGCTCTCGGCCGCCTTCTCCCTGGGCCTTACCTCTATGCAGTAGTCCGATACATCAACACCATCGAGCAGGTTCAGGTAGTGGTAGAGGTCTATTACTCCTGGTTGTATGACCCTATGCGATTTCCCATTCACCAAACTGTGGAGATGGACCTGTTTGACCGAAGACCGGTTTTTTAGGAGGAAGTCAAGCGTCTCCTTTTTTACCTTTCCATCTTTCTTGTCGTAGGTCTTTGGCAGATCCCAGCACAGCTTCAGCTCAGTACGTTCCACATAATCCTGTAGTACGTCCAGAACAAAGTTCTCAAGATCTAGATTTTCTATGCAGATGCAGACCCTTCCCTTAGCCAATTCAAGCAGTTCGTCCAGGTTTGCCTTGAGGACCCCCACATACGCTTCTAGGTCCTCCTTGGGAAAGAGTTCAGGGGAGGCCGTGTCTGTTGGGAAGTGGGATGGGGCACCGGGATGGATGGTTATTATGCTCGCTCCTATCTTTTGGGCAAACACTATCAGATCGGCATAGTAGGACATGGTTCCCCTGTTGATTTTGGGAGACGATGAGACCAGTGAGGCATTGTCGGGAGCGTGCAAGACTATTCGTATGCCGAGCTTCTCGCCTTTGTCCTTTACCGCCTTTATCTCTTCGGCACCGAGGTTCTCGAAGGAGAGGTGCGGCGATTCGATCGCGATCTGTATGCCGGAAAAGCCGTTCTTGGAAGCGAAGTCCATGGCTTCCATGATCGACTTGTCATAGACGACATGGTAGCTCATCCTGCTCAGGATCTTGTCAGCGTTGATCATATTTGCACCATCTTCCATGTTCATCTGCCGAAATGGACAGATATCTTTTGCACTTCGCCTTTTTATTAGTTGATTCGCCTAATGTTCTTCTCCAGTTCGATGACCAGTTCGTCAACCTTCTTCTTTATGCCGACTGCTAGGGAATAGATGTATTCATAACTCCTGCTGTCCTGGGCTGGCAGGTCATCCCAAAAGACCACTTTTTTGTTTTTGCCAAGGGATTTCAGCGTTTCTGGTTTATCTCTCATGTATATTATCATGTCGGCAGAATCTATCTGCTCCTCCGTTATCCCCTTTGACGTCTTACCTGCTATGTCATAACCCAACACCTTCATCACTTTCGAGCTATTTGGTCTTTCGTCTCCGACTTTCTTGCCTTCCAATCCCTTCTCTTTCACCATGGTACCGCAGCTAACCGCCCGATGGTTTTTGGAGATGTCGTTGAAAAATGCCTCTGCCATCTGGCTCCGCGTGAAATTATTCGTGCAGACGAATAGGATTTTCATTGTTCCCCACGATAAGCGCCGAGCTTTACCCTGCCGGTCGCGTCAAGCATAAGCCTCACGAACTTCATCATTTCCCTGAACTCGTGGTAGTCGAGGAGCTGCTGCCTCTCTGTTATGGCCGATGGAGGGTCCTCGTGAGCCTCGACAACAAGTCCGTCCGCCCCGCACACCGTCATGCCGAAGCCTACGCTTGGCACTATCGCATGGTGGTCCGGCCCCTGGGTTGGATCCCCTATAACAGGAAGATGGGTCAGGTGCTTCAATATGGAAAATGCGCTCATGTCAACTGTGAATCTTGACCCGCTTCCAGCAAACGATTTGGTGCCGCGCAGGCAGATTATGACGTTCCTATTGCCGCCCTGCAGGATATACTCTGCGGCGGACAGTATCTCGTCCATTCCCGCCCCGACGCCATTCTTCAGGATCACCGGCGTGCGCACCCTGCCGAGCGCCTTAAGGAGCTCGTAGCTCTGCATGCTTCTCGCACCTACTTGGATCACGTCGGCTATGCCGTCTACAAGTTCGAGCTGCCTTTCCGAAAGGACCTCGGTGTCTATGGGTATGCCTACCCCTTCCCTTATCTCGCTCAGCCAGTCCAGCCCTTCTTCACCGACCCCTTGGAACGCAGACGGATTTGTGCGGCCCTTCCATATGAACCCCCTGAATATGTCCACCCCCATCTTCTTCATTGCCTTCGCGGCCCTCAATGCGCTCTCACGGCTTTCCAGCGCACAGGGGCCGGCTATGATTGGGAAAGCGTCATTCGCCCCGAAGCGCACCTTCCCGACATCTACAATAGAAACCCTTTTCTGGCTTCCCCTGAATGCAAGAGGGAACTTGTCCGGGTTAATTGCAAACCTATTGGAGAGGTAGGAGACAAATTTTGGGTCATATCTCGAAACCAGATCCCAGTATCCTTCCCCCAGAGTTCTTGTTTTGGTCATTTGATCAACTCGTGTATTCATACTTGAAAACATCAGTGCGCTTGCCTCAGTGCCGCCGATATGTCGGGAACGAATATGCTCACCGCATCAAAGCCAAGCTTCTCGGCGTTCTCGACAGATTTGGGGTTGTGGCGGCCCGCGACCACCATCTCTATTCCGTGGCCCCTCGCCTTCTCCACCGCCATGGACATCAGTTTCACCACTGCAGGGTGCGTGTTGCTGTATATCGGCAGGGTGCGCAGCGAGCCGAGCGTCAGGGAGGTGAGGTCGTTGAGCCCTATGATGAAGCTGTCCACCCCTTCGTGGATGAACTCTTCAAGGCAAAGTATTGTTGACGGTATTTCGGCCATCATTCCCACCTTCCCATTGAAATGCACCTGCTTGAGATAACCCTTCGCCTTCCTCAGTTCGTGAACGTCATGGACGAACGGGAACACTAGGTTGAGATTCGGGTATCTCTTTGAGAGATCGGCGAGCAGTTCAAGTTCAATGAGGAACGCCTCTGGAAATGCGAGCGCCCTGCGTATGCCTCGGAGGCCTATCACGGTGTCGCGCTCATTTATTATGTGGTCGCCGCCGTCAAACACGTTGACCCAGCTGGTCGGCACCTCTATGGTTCTGTACCAGACATCCTTTCCTGCGAACGTCTTCAATATCGTTTCAATATAGTTCTTCTCTATCTTCTGCATCTCGGGCATCGTGATCCACATCAGGTTCTTGCGCAGCTGGTATTCCCCCCTTATGAGGCCCACGCCAGAGAAAAACTGCGGATAGTCGGGTTTGCACTCCTCCGCCGATAGAGAGATCTTCAGATTGATTGTCCTTCCAATCCCTCCGGGCAGCCCATTCAACGCCTTAAGGTCAAGCTCCCGGGGGGCCTTTGCTATGGTCCTTATGTACTTTACAAGGTCCAACACGCTTTGGTCTACTTTTTTACCCGCCGCGAGTCTCTGCGCGATCCATTGTGGCATTTCAACGCCGTTCTCGCCACTGAATCCTTGTCCTTTGCGGGTTGTGCGCTTCATTGCATCACTTTCCGCAGAGCTCCTCCTTGACTCTCTTGACCCCCTCATCAATGCGCTCCTCGCTGAGGCTCAGCGACAGTCTCAGTCTTCCCTCCCCTTCTGACCCGAAAGCGGAACCGTGGACCGTAACGCATCTTCCCTGCTCCACGAGCCTTCTTGCAACATCTTTTGAGCTCCCATAATGCGAAATGTCAGGCCACGCATAAAGCGCCCCCTTCGGAAGAGGGCATCTTACATTTGGTATGGAGTTCAGCCCCTTGACCAGGCGGTTCCGCCTCCGCTCGTACGCCTTGACCATTTCCTTAACCCCAGACTGGTCGCCTTCCAGGGCGGTCTGCCCGGCCATCTGTATGAAGGAGGGCACGCAGGTAACGCTGTATATGTGAAGCTTCGTCATCGCGTCTATCAGCTTGGCGTCGGCCGCTATGTATCCCAAGCGCCAGCCGCACATGGCATAGGTCTTGGAGAATGAGTAGAGGGATATTACGTTGCTGTACATCGAGCCTATGCTTACATGTTTGTTGGAGTCGTATACCAAATCCTCATAGACTTCGTCTGAGACGACCGGTATCCCTTTCCTACCCGCAATCTCCGCCACCTGCTCGAGCTCGTCTTTTGAGAGAACGTTGCCGGTGGGGTTGTGCGGAGAATTTATTAGTATGGCGCGCGTTCGGGGCGTTATGCCGTTTTCCAGCGCGGCGGCATCAAACCGCTGTCCGTCTTTCGATATGAACGGAACCCCGGCAGGCACTCCGCCTGACAGTTTTATCATCTCTGCAAAATGCGGCCATGAGGGATTTGAGATTATCACTTCGTCGCCGCTTCCGAGAATCGCCTGGAATACGAGGTATAGCGCCTCCGATCCCCCCGTGGTCACCATTATCTCCTCTATCCCTCTGCGTATGCCGTTCTTCCTTTCGAGCTTGGCTGATATGGCGCTGCGCAGGCCGTCATGGCCCTTGTAGGGCGAATAGTTGGTCTTTCCTTCCGACATAGCATCGCTGGCGCTCTTTACAATGTGGCTTGGGGTTGGAAAGTCAACTCCGCCAGTCTCAAAGCGGACCAGGTCTCCGCCCATTCTGTTGGCAAGGTTGTACATCTCGTTTATCCCAGAGAGCCTGGAGGCCTCTATCAGCTCCCTGGCCATCAGCCCTCACCGTTCGGGATTATCATTGATTTCATCCCCTTCCGCGCCTTGGCGTTCAGTATTCCCTTCTCGGTGTCGTCAAGCTTGAACTTGTCGACTATCATCTTCTTGAAGGGAAGTCCAGACTCTGAAAGTATATGGAGCACCTTTGGGTAGTCCTGAGGCGAGCCCAGTACGCTGCCTATGAGCTCCAGGTCGTTGCGGCATATGAAGCTCGGGCGTATCTTTACCTCGCCAACGTCGGCGAAGTGGCCTAGCTCTATGTACCTTCCGCCTCTCCTCACCATCTTCAGGCCTGGCTGGATTGCATCGAGCTCGCCGGTCGCCTCTATTACGGCGTCGGGCCCTACGCCATCGTACATCCCCTTTATGGCGCTCACCAGTTCGTCGTCAGCCATTCCTGAAACGTTAAGCGTGCTCCTTATTCCGAACTTCTTGGCGATGTCGAGCCTTGATTGGATCTTGTCCAGCATGGTGACCCTCACTCCGCTCAGCTTTGCGCAGATGGCGACAAGCGTGCCTATCGCCCCTGCCCCCTGCACCACCAACGAGGAGCCCACTCCCATCCCCATCTGAGCGTATGGAAGGCCTGGCGAGGCCATTCTCCCAACAGCCCTTATTGCAACTGCGAGGGGCTCTGCCAACGCGCCCACATCAAGCGGAACGTTGTCCGGCAGTTTGTGAAGCCAGAAGCCAGCGGGTATTATAATTTCCTCTGCAAATCCCCCCAGTAGATAGGGAGGGGTTTTGCATCCGTAGTTCGACCCGAGCGTAAGCCTGTTGGGACAGTAGTTCTCCATATGTGGATATGTTTTGCAGTAATGGCACATCTTGCAGGGTATGCCAGGAGTCACCGCAACGCGGTCTCCCACGCTTAGTTTGCCGAAGGAGTTCACCCTGCAGTTCTTTCCTATCTCTTCTATGGTCCCGCTGATCTCATGGCCCATTATGACAGGGTATTGGGCAGTGGCGAGGGAGCCGTCATATATGTGGCCATCGGTTCCGCAGATGCCCGCGCTTCCGACCGTTAGGAGGATGCTGTCATCCGGGAGTTTTTTTGGGAACTCCTTAATTACCATCTTTTCTGGTTTTTCGAGGACAGCTGCGCGAGTCATATCATCTACCATCATTCGGTATTTTACAACCTCTATTGAATCGGTTCAAATATAATAAGGTGCAGGGCCAGAGGCCCCGCACCAGAGGTTGGAATGATGGAATCTCGATCGGATGTATCGAGTGTCATTTTCTATACCTGGCGTAGCTCGTTATTACGCTCACGTTTCCATGGAACTGCCTGACTATGCTTGTGGTGGTGCGCCTGCTGCTTATGGCGGAGCCCGGGCTTGCCTTGGCGATCAGCCCATGAGGACCCTCGGTAACGTACACCTCGTCTACCTCCTTGACTCCCAGCAGCTTCCTGACGTTCAGGTTGACGGATGCGTTCCGCTCCGGGTTTATGAGGTAGAACCTGCAGATGCCGTAACGCCCCTTCACGTTTAGTTTATTGCCACCCACTATACCATCCTATTGCGCAGCCATGCATCCCTGCACGATTGCAAACCCACGCTAGTAATTACGTCGTAGGTTGTATATATAACTAATCAAAAAATTAGCTGAAAGTACATGGATTGTTATGGTAAGGTTAGATTTTAAAACAAAAAATATGCAATAAAGAGGGTAAATTTAACCATATTTATGAGTGATAATTTGGTTAAGATTTCTAAAGTTATATAGTTAATTATTTATATGTTTAACCATATAGTCTAAACATGGGACTGAAAAGCGCGCCAGAGGGGGTGAAGCGAGTTTTCAATGAATTGAAGCTGACGCTGAGCAGGCCAATCACTTTGCACAAGATCTCGGGCAACTACTACGTATACGAGTACTCGTCGGCAAGAGACCAGAAGAAAAGAAAGACCATAGTCAAAACGGTCTACCTGGGCGGCATATCAGAGGACGGGAAGTTCACCCCTAAAAAGGAGGGAGGGCAGGAAAGGAAGCAGGAGGTTGGGACTGTTAGACCGGCGCAGACAAGCAGCAAGGTAGACAAGAGGGAGGCAATAGCCATCAGAAACCTTAGCATGAATGGGAGGATGAGCATGGCCAAGCTGGCAAAGAGGCTTGGGATGTCGACGACGGGGGCGAGACACTTCGTCAGGAGGTTGGAAGAAAAGTACAACATAAGGTATTTTGCAGAGGTTGACACGTTAAATTTAGGATATTTAAGATATGTAGCATTGGTGAAATTTGAGAAAATGATACCAAGTCTTCAGGAGATGAAGGAGGCCTTTGAAAATGATTCTAAGGTTGCTTTTGTTGCAATGACAAAGGGAATTTACGATATGATGGTAATATTTTATGTCGAAGGTAATACATCTTTGGCAGATTTCGTTTACGAGTGGAGGGGTTCTAAAGCATTACCTGATTATACGGCAAGGTGGTATATAACTCCATTAAGTATGGCCTCTGGAACAACACTACCTTTAAGAAAGCAGTTTGCAGAGGAGATAACGAATAAAAAATTAGCTAACGTTAGAGAAAACGGTACAAAATCCGTAATTCTGACTGAAGTAGAACGGTGTGTTCTTAGAGAGCTTATCATAGATGGTGGACAAAGCTTTGAAGTTATAGATAAAAAATATGGATTAGGTTTGGGGCGTTCTAATTATGCATTCTATAAGCTAAGAGAAAAGGAGGTTATAGGTAGAATAACTATAACGTTAACACCACCAAATTTAAAATATAATTCTGCATTTATAATTCAGACTAATAATTACAAGAAATTTACAAAAAGTAGAGATGAATGGTATAAAGATATAATTGGTTTCGATAATCCGTTGGTAAATAAAGACGCTTTTAGAGGGGACATGGGGATTCCCGACAGTATATTACAAATTAGGCCAATTTTTGATGAAGCTAGCTTCAATAAAACAGCGGAGAAGTTAGCTTCGATTGAGGGAACAGAGATAGAAAGCGTTATTATAACGAACATTGTTATTGGGTCATTATGCTACAGGAATTTTGATCCAACATACACTAAGGTTTATGAAAGATTATTAAATGGTAATAGGATACCTGTAAAAAATAGAATTGACTACGAGTAGTAGCTACATGGTTTATTTTGAACCTCCATCTCCTTCCATGATTCCACCTTTCAAGCTAACTTCTCTACCAATCATTAAAAAGCTATGTTAAGGGTCTGGCTAGTGACGTATAATCACTGCCTTGGGTAGCGTGTATATCCTTAGGTAATGGCTCACTTCCGCTAAAGTATTTAATATATGGCAGTCGCATATCTTCTACCGGAATGGTGGAAGGATGGAGAGAGTAAGCATCGGCGTTCCTGAGTTGGACCAGCTCAGCGGGGGAGGGATACCAAGAGGGTTTAATGTTCTAGTTGTTGGACGCCCCGGCACAGGAAAAACCATTCTCGGTCTGCAGTACCTCTATGATGGAACCAAAAAGGGAGAGAACGGGTTGTACATAACGGTCGATGTGAATAGCGGCTTGATACGGGAGCAGGGGAAAAACTTCGGCTGGGAGATTGAGAAGTTGGAAGCTGACAGGAAGCTTTGCATACTTGATGTGCCATTGAACATGAGGCAGAGGCTGAGCATCTTCAATTTGATACAAAGCAAGATCAAGGAGTACGACATAAAACGCATCGTCTTTGACAGCCTTTCGTCGTTCATATTCAACATGAACCAATTTATTATAGACCTGCCCACGATAGATAACTTTTCGAGTCTATCTCAGGCGGATAAAGGGTATTTTGAATACGACATCATGAATAAGCAGTCGACTTCTGACGAGTTAAACAAGATAAGGCCGGACCCGACGCATTTTGAGGTAAACGCAGAAAAGAGGGTGATTTACCTCATGTTCAGGGAATTCTCTGCTTGGGGTACCACTAACTTGGTAATCACGAGCTCCTCGGCGGACCATCCAGAGGCGACTGTTGACGGAGTCAGCGAATTCGTATGTGATGGAATAATCGACCTCAAGTCCCTGGCCATCGGGGAGACGCTGAGCAGAACCCTTTCGATCAAGAAGATGAGGCATACAAGTATAGACGGGGGCATAAAGTCCTATGACATCACATCCAAAGGAATAACCCTGCTGAAGGAATAAGCATGGACATCAAAGACGACGTTGTCAGGCTCTATGTCAAGCGATTCGTGATCCCTAAGGCGCTTATTTTCGACAAACCGGCCTTCGTCGACTTCAAGATATCCGGCAAGACTAACGTATTTGCAAGGCAGATCCTGGTTCCCGAGGCCTTTTTCATCCAGCTGGAGAAGAAAATCGTTGAGAAATACAAGGACGAAGGGAAGAGCGCCATGTATTCGATAGGCAAGAAGTTCGGTTACAGCTTTGCCCAGCTCGGGAGGTTCGAGAACATCAACGACCACCCGGGCGAGGCGGTCAAGGATTGGATAATAATCGCGAGCAAGTTCGTCGAGGGCACCTACGCCAGCGACATAAGGCAGACAGCCGATGTAGGCAAAAAGACCGTTGACTATGTACTAAAGAACTTCGTTATCTGCAGGAATCTTGGCTATGACTTCTTTTTGGCTACCGGTGGCGCTGCTGGCGTAATCGCCTGGCTCCTGCAGGACAAGAATATCGAGGGCTACTACTACGACAGCCAGTTCGAGGGCGAGGATCATACAGCTAAGGTCAAGTGCGCGCCCTATGAGACGTTGAAAGAGATCAGCAAGAAGGACGTCTTCAGCGAAAATAAGCTCGACAACCTGAAGCAGGACGTGCAGTCCTACAACAAGTTCAACGAGGAGGTCGAGATAAGTTATACTAAGTCCTTTAGCAACTACCTGGACGCCAAGGTCTTTACCTATGAGAAGGGGATAATCAAGCTGAAGTCCAACGGCGAGCGCTTCTTCCTCATGGAGGTCAGCGGGCTGTACCTGCTTGAATTGGAGCTGAAGAAGCGCGGGATGGACAAGGAGATATTCGATGTCGCCTACGAGGTTGGCAAGAAGCTTTTTGGAGGCCTGGAGAATAATACCCAATCCATACTGGAGCTTATGGTAGCGCTGGGTTGGGGCGAGATAATGATACTACCTGCAGCCAAGGGCAAGCTACAGGTGGTCATCAATCACTTCCCCTGGACCGGTTGGTACAAGGACATAGACTTCCTCATCACCAGTGGTATTTTAAGCGGTATCCTGTCAGTAACCTATGGCAGGAAGGTCAATTTCGGCAAACCTAGCGTTGATATGAACAGCGGCTATCTGGCTTTGGTATTCAAGGAGATGTAGATATGTATCGCATTGGTGCAGTTGAGAGGTCTGTTTACAAGCTTAGGGCAGAGCATCCGCTGGTGATACCGCAGTTGGATCCGGACAGGTACGATCACAAGGGTGGCAACCTTTGGCTCAAGCAGGCAAAGGAGGCCGGCGCCTCGTTAATCGCCTTCGGAGGCAGCACCATGGACTACGGGCATGCCCAGGATATGCTTAATATGGCGCTGAAGGACTATGACTTCAAGATCCTGCTTTATCTGACCAGCAATTCCGGCTCCCTGAAAGGCAAATCTGGCAGGACCGGACTCTACTGGTTCCAGGTTCCTAACTCATTGAATACTTTCTACTGGTGGGACGGCGTCATCTCAAATGCTTTGAACTTCAACATAGAGAATAAGG
>CAVXBR010000034.1:0-8547 GCA_963760035.1 uncultured Microcaldota archaeon
GGAGAGGGAATATCGTTCAACAAGATGAGGGAGTACATAGAGGGCGATCCGAGGTTTGGAAACCTGAAGTCCACCAGGACAAGCATAGTGGAGATATGGTGCAGGAAGGAGTTCGGCAACCTGGTTCTGGCGCAGGAGGCTGGCGCAACCGTTCCTACGCCCTACATGTTCAACGGCAATATCCTCGCCATGGAGTTCATAGGCAGCGACACCGGCGTCGCCGCGCCAAAGATGAAGGACGTGGTTCTCGAGAACCCGAAGAGGACGCTGAAGATCATACTCAACCAGGTAAAGCTGATGTACAGGGCCGGGCTTGTCCATGCGGACCTGAGCGAGTTCAACATACTGATGCAGGGCGAGGAGCAGAAGCCGGTGATAATCGACATCGGCCAGGCGGTCATAGTTAGGCATCCCCGGGCGAGGGAGTTCATCATCAGGGACGTGCATAACATATGCAGGTACTTCAGCTCGAAGTACGGGATAGAGAGCGATGAGAAAGAGATTCTGAACGGGCTGGCTTAAGATACACTCATTACAGCTTTTTATGGCGTGAGCCTCTTCGGGTCGCGCGGTACGAAGGTGGTCTCCTTGACGTTCTGCATGTCGAGCAGCTGTTTTATCACCCTTGTGGGGCTTAGTCCTAAACCCCCATGCGGTGGGGCGCCGTACTTGAATAGTTCTACATAGTAGTTTAGCGCCGCCTTGTTCATCGCCTTCTTGGCAATGTTCGCCTCGAGCTTCTCGTAGTTGTGCTCCCTCTGCGCTCCCGTGGTTATCTCGACCCCCTTGTAGAGCAGGTCGAAGCTCTTGGTCGTGTCGGAGCCGTTCTTCATCGGCTCCCCTATCATGTGGTAGAACGGCCTGGTCTTGAGCGGGTAGTCAATCACGAAAACGAACTGGCTGTCGTTGGTCTCCTCGATGTACTTGGCCACCTCCCTCTCTCCCTCTGGATTCAGGTCCCCGTCAGGTGCGACGTTACCCTTGCTAACAAGTTCGTATGCCTCCTCCATCTTTATCTTCGGTATCCTGCCCGGCAGCTTTGCCTTGACATCTGCGTACTCCTTCCCCTTTGCCTTGCACTCCTCGTCAATCTTGGAGAAGACGTAGTTGAGCATCCTCTCCTCCTCGTTCATGACGTCATGGTGGGACCTTATGTAGGCGATCTCCATGTCGAACGATGTGTACTCGGTGTCGTGCCTTGTGGTGAAGGAGGGATTTGCCCTGAATACGGGCGCGATCTCGAATACCTTCTCGAAGCCCGAGCATATGGCCATCTGCTTATAGAACTGGGGGGACTGCGCAAGGTAGGCCTCCCTGCTGAAGTAAGGAAGCATGAACACCTCTGACCCCCCCTCTGTCGGGTAGCCGACTATCTTGGGTGTGAATATCTCGGTGTAGCCGTTTGCGGAGAAGTAGTCCTTCGCGTAGAGCGCAAACGATGACAAGAGTGATATCGGCATCCTGTGGGCAGGATTTCTTAGATCGATCCACCTATAATCAAGCCTCTTGTCCAGGCCGGTGTCCTGCGCCTGGGTCCCTATCGGAAGCGGGAGCGATGGCTTGTTGGTCAGCGGGTAGAAGCGCTTCGCCTCTATCTCCATCCCTCCCTTCGCCTTCCCCTTCACCAGCGTTCCAGACACCATGACGAAGCTCTGCCTTGTCAAAGATTCCAGATCCGCGAAGTTCTCGCATATCTCTGGCTTGAATGTCACCTGGATCTGGCCATGCTGGTCGTAGAGGTCAAGGAATGTCAGCTTCTTGCCGACAACCCTAATGTTGTCAACGAACCCAGCTACTATCGCCTCCTTTCCGAAGTCCTGCTCGATAAGAAGATTGGTGGTCTTCCTGAACTCGAGGAGGTCGTAGGGATCCTTTTCCTGCTTCTTCTTTGCCGGCATGGGTCATACCTATTAATGTTAATTAATTATGGCTATAGCCTTTAATATCTGCCCCCGACTCCTCACGGATAGAAGGGATGGTCGTAGAGCCTTGGGAATGGTATTGCGAACTTCACATGGTCGAGCGACAGGAACGCTCTCAGCAGCCTCTCTATCCCTATTCCGAAGCCGCTGTGCGGCGGAAGTCCAAACTCCCTGAGCTCGCTGTACCACCTATAGGTATCCTTGGTGTGTGGAACGAAGTCTTCCTTCATCCTCCGGTCTAGCTCCTTTTTGTCATGAATCTTCTCAGCGACCCCCAGCACCTCACCGAATCCTGGCACCACCAGATCAGCGGTAAGCGTGGTACGTTCATCATTGGGGTTTATGCGGTAGGGGAATGGCTCGACAGACCGCGGGAGGTACTTAACCCAGAAGGGCCTCCTTATCTCCTTCGAGAGGAAGAGCTCATCCTCATTGCTGAGCGACTTCCCAAACTCCATCTTGAAGCCTCCAGCCTTGAGCCGCTCGACCGCTTCTTTGTAGTCGAGCACCGGGTAAGGGGGCTTCGTTATGCCCTCATTCATCTTTATATTTGCGTCTTCCTTTATCCTCTCCCCCACCCCCTTCGCGCTTCCGTAGATCATCTGCTCGACAAACTCCATCATCCCTTCCAGGTCCATGAACGCTATCTCTCCCTTAAGGTGCCAGTACTCGGCAAGATGCCTCTTCCCTGTCGACGGGTCCCTCCTGAACGAGGGTGTTATTGAGTAGACCTTTTCAAATGAGGGTATCGCGGCCTCGAGATAGAAGGCGCTGCACTGGTTGAGGTAAGATGTCTTCCCCCTCTGGGTTACCCCAAAGGCAGAGTCGGCGCCATAGAGCGTTATGTCGGTGAACATGGGGGGCTCGAAGTTGGTAAAGCCCTGCTCTGAAAGGTAGCCGCTCACTACCTCAAGGAAGTGGCTCCTTGCCCTGAAGATGGACCTGAGCGTAGGGTTCCTTAGGTATAGGTGCTTCTTTTTAGTGACTACGTCAGAGTATCTGCTGTCGAATATGTTAAAGTCAGAGTCTATCTCCGGCGTCATCGTCTTAAGGGCCGGCGATATAATCGTAAACGATCCTATCTCTACCTCGGGCTTTGAGGGATTATATGAACCCTCGACCTTTATGCAGCTTTCCGGGTTTACCCTGCCGAGCTCTGAGAATTTGTCGTCGCCCAGATTCTCCTTCTTCGCCACCAGCTGTATGTTTCCCGATCCATCCCTGAAGTCGAGGAAGAGAACTGATTTGTATACGCGCTTCTTTTCGACCCAGCCTGCCAGCCAGGAGACCTTTCCGGCCTTCCTGCCGGCGAGTTCCGCGACTGTAAAGCGTTTTTTGCTCTCCAACCTGTCCACCGCTAGGTAGAATAGATATGGAGTGCACTGTTTTAAAGCATCCTCTGCAGCTTACGGTGTCAGGCGCTTCGGGTCCCTGTGCAGGAATGTGGTCTCCCTCACGTTACTGAGCCTGAGAAGCGACATTACCATCCTCGTTGGGCCGAAGCCGAATCCGGCGTGCGGAGGGACTCCGTACCTGAAGAAGTCAAGGTAGAAGCCAATGCTCTGCAGGTCTAGCTTCTTCTCCACAGCCTGCTGGGTAAGAATGTCAACCCTGTGCTCCCTCTGCGCCCCTGTGGTTATCTCGAGACCGTTGTAGAGCAGGTCGAAGCTGTGGGTAATAAGGGGATTCTCCGGCGGGCGCATGTGGTAGAACGGCCGCACCGAGCTCGGGAATTCGGTTATGAACACGAAGTCCGAGCCATGGGTCTCCTTTATGAACTTTCCGAGCACCTTCTCGCCCTCACTGCTGAGGTCGGAGTGGGTGTCGCTTCTAACTCCGAGTGCCCTGACTATTGTATGCGCCTCTGCCATAGTGACCCTCGGGAACGGGGCGTTCGGAACAGTTATCTCTACGCCGAACTGCCGCTTTATATCATCGCCGTACTTCGCGCCAAGCTTGCCCATGACCTCAACGAGCAGCTTCTCCTCGAACGTCATGAGGTCGACGAGCGACTTTATGAACGCAAGCTCAACGTCCATTGATATAAACTCCGTGTCGTGCCTGTAGGTAAGCGACTTGTTTGCCCTGAATACCGGCCCGACCTCGAATACACCCGGCTCGAAGCCTGCGCATATCGCCATCTGCTTGTAGAACTGCGGCGACTGGGCGAGGAAGGCCCTCTTCCCGAAGTACTCCTTGATCTCGAAGAGCTCGGCGCCGCTTTCTGATGCCGTGCCTATTATCTTGGGCGTGTGAATCTCGATGAGTTTGTTGTCGTAGAAGTAGTCCCTGGAGAACCTCTCAAAGTCCGAGACGGTGTTGAATATGAGCTTGTTCCTGCTGGACCTGAGGTCCAGGAACCTCCAGTCCTGCCTGAAGTTTATCTGGGCGCCCTTACCCTTCTCTATGTCGTTGCTTATAGGTATCGGAAGCTTCTCCTGCGAGAGCGAAAGAACCTCGATGTTGGTGCCCGAGACCTCCACCCCGCTTGCGGTCTTGTCAGTCTTCCTTATCGTCCCCTCGACTACCACGGTGCTTTGTGCCGTCACGCCGTCGACCTTGTCCAGAACATCGTCGGAAGCAACACTCTTTTCGAATACGACCTGAGCCTGTCCCGTGAAGTCTCCCAGGAGGATGAACTTCAGGTTCTCCCCAAGCACCCTCTTCCTGTTGACGAACCCCGCAAGCTTGACTGTTTTGCCTTCGTTATCTGCATTGACAAATTTTGCCAAGTTTCTCCCTTCGAGGAGTTGTGCCTCCTTCGGCGCCGCTACCGTAGGGCTGCCCCTAAGCAGGCCCAGCGATACGGTGCTGGTGCTTCCGACTTCCTTGCTAATATGCGTCATACAAAAACTACCCTAAAAAGAGTTATCACACAGAGGTAGCGTCGTATATAATATATAAGCTTTACGGGTATAAGTAGTCCCTCGCAGCTGTCGAGGGAAGATTGGGCCTAAAATGACTGCTTTTTTGCCCTTTTCAGTGTCTCCTTCAGGACCTTCTGCATGCCCATCTTTTTGCAGAACAGGTCGATGTCGCCCGCCTTGGCCCTCAGCTCTGCGCCCTTTATTGATATGGAGCAGACGTCCTTGTAGGCCGCTATCGACGAGTCGAATGTTCCTATCATCTTGGCCTTGTCGACGATCTCCTGCTTGTCCATGCCGATTAGCGGTCTCAGTATCATCTGGTCCAGCCCTGCCGAGGTGGCCTTCAGGTTCTGCATCGTCTGCGACGCCACCTGTCCGAGGCTCTCACCGGTAACTATGCAGTCCGCCTTCTCCGCCTTCGCCACCTCATTGGCGAGCAGGTAGAGGAAGCGCTTGAACAGCACTAATTCATATCTCCGCGGGACTTCGAGGGAGGCGCCCTGGAAGATGTGGAAGGGTGAGAAGTAGGATGTCGAGGCAGCTGAATACCCTGACAGCGAGCCCAGGACATTGTAGACCTTCCTGAGCTTCTTCTTGTCGTATGCTGGGAAGCCGTGTATGTGCAGGTAGATCGGTTCAAGCCCCCTCTTCATGGCGTAGTATGACGCGACAGGCGAGTCTATGCCGCCCGAGAGAAGTATAACCGCCTTGCCGGAGCAGCCGACGGGCAGGCCCTGCGCCCCCTGCTGCTTGTCGAAGGAGACATAGGTCTTCTTGGCCGCCGCCTTTACGTAGACAACATCATCCGAGTCGACGTCAAGCGCTATCTTCCTCTTTTTTGATAGCTTTATCAGGTGCGAGACGACCTCGTAGGACTTGAAGGGCAGCGACTTGTCCGACCTGTGGACGTCAAGCCGTACGCACCTGCCCTTGCTGACCTTTATTATGGTATCGACTATGTCGCCAAAGCTGCTCTTCACGGTTATGCAGCCGCCGAACCAGCTTATCCCGAATACCTTCGACAGCTTTTTGCCTATTGAGTCGTAATCTGATTTCTTGTTGAGATGAAGGAGGAACCTGTCCCTGTCGTTCTCCAGTTCATCATAATCCTCCCTCTTCAGGGCAGCTCCTATGTTGTTGTAGAGGCGCTGTATAAACTGGCGCCTGTTGCCGCCCTTAAGCCATATCTCGCCGAAATGTATGACTATGATGCTTGGCTTCATAGGATCACCTAGCTATCTCACCGCAGATACTAATAATCAGCTGCTTATCGCCGCAAGGGCTATCGCGAGTACCACCGCTATGACGAGCCCAACCTTCTGGTGATTGAGGAGCTTCTCCTTGGAGACAAAGAGGCCCAGCAGCACGGTTATGATTATAAAACACTGGGATATGGAGACTGCAATGGCTATCGGTGTGAGCACGGTGGCGTAGGTGAACGCTATCCACGCTGAGTTGTCAAATATGCAGAGGGCCAGCAGGAGCAGGGGCGCCTTGTGGCCGTCCAGGCTGAGCTTGTGGAGCTTCGACTTCCATGCGAGGTAGGCTATGCAGGCGACAGCAAGAAAGAGGGAGGTGAACCAAACCACCATGAGTGCCGATGTTTGCCTCGCGGCAATGCCGAACATGAAGTTGGTCGCGCCCATGAAGAGCGACCCGATGAAGGCGAGAACTGCACCCTTTTCCAGCCATCTCTTCCTCTTGAAATGGCTGTTTCTCAGTGAGACAAGGACGAGCCCTACTATGAGTCCTCCTATCAGCAACGTCTGTAGGAGGCTTACGCCCTCATTTATGATGAAGAAGGCGAGCAGTGCCGCTACGGGTACCTCAAGCACGAAGATGGGCTCAGCGACGGCTATCTTCCCCTCCTTGAGTGCCTCGAAGTCCAGCAGCGCTGCTATCAGAAGGACCAGAGAGGCAATAAGGAGTAGGGCGAGCCCCTCCAGGTTCGAAAGTAAGGGTTGGAGCTGGCCGTATATGAAGGGCAGAATTACCACCGCTCCGAAAATCGAGATGTAGAAGATGGACTCCCAGTCTCCTATCTTCCTCGCGAACTTCTGTATCAGGAAGTCGCCGAAGCCCCAGCAGAACATCGCCACTACAGCGGCCAAAACGCCCAATTCGTAGTTCACGGAATCCCTGGTCCGAATGGGATGACAGCAAAAAACTATAAACCCTAAATGCAAACGCTTTAATTGCTGCGCAACAAATACAAGGTAACGGTGTTTGCATAGACCCGATAGGAAAACTGAGGAAGTTCATCGACAACTCGAAGCACGTGCTGAGCGTTAGCTATAAACCTACGGACGCCGAGTTCAGGAAGAGCGCAAAGCTGATCATATTCGGAATAGTCCTGATGGGCGCGATGGGCTTCGTGATCTCCATCATTGTCTCACTTATAATAAGCGGCACCCTTTAGGAGGGGCGAGCCCATGGAGATGGAAATAGAGATAGACTACACCAAGTCAGCCTACGAGAACGCCGGCCACTACTACGACCGTGCCAAGAAGCTCGGCCAGAAGCAGAAGGGGGCCGAGAAGTCGATAAAGAACCTGCAGGCGCAGCTGGAGGAGGCAAGGGAGAAGTCGGAGCAGAAGAAGGAGATCAAGGTATCCGTCATACTGAAGAAGGAGTGGTACGAGAAGTTCCACTGGCTCAAGGCCTCGAGTGGCATGATGGCCGTGGGCGGAAGGGATGCGCACCAGAACGAGATGCTGAACTCGAAGTACTTCGACGACGCCGACCTCTTCTTCCACGCCGACATATTCGGCGCTGGTGTCTTCATACTAAAGGGCGGGGCCTCTGCGCCCAAGCCTGTTAGGGACGAGGTTGCGAACTTTGCAGCCTGCTACTCCAGCGCCTGGAAACAGGGTCTCAGGAATATAGACGTCTACTCCATGAGGAGGGAGCAGGTGACCAAGTCCAGCCAGAAGGGCTCGCTGGGAACGGGAAGCTTCCTACTAAAGGGAGAAAGAGAGTGGTATAGGAACTGCCCTCTCGAACTTGTCTTCTATGTGGAAAAGAGCGGAGCGCTGAGTATAGTCCCTCGGTTGACGTTCGAAAAGACAAAGCCGGACTGCGCCTATGCAGTTGCGTTGCAGGGAAGGGACAAGAAGTCCGATGCGGCGAAGAAGATATCCAAAATAATAAACTACAAGGATCTGGACCACATAATCAGGGAGCTTCCTGCCGGAGACTTTTCCATAAGCGCTGGGAAGGCCTATGCGCCAGTGAGCATCTAGGCCCTGGGCCGTATTCCATGAAGGTGCTTGATAACATCAGTAGCACCAACATTTGAGTATCCCTGTGTGCCTGCGGCCCTCTGGTGGGATCGGTTTATGCGGGCCAGGGCCAGAACCCTCGTTACCGCCATCCCCTGTATTACCTTCTCTAGCAGAACCACCCTGACCGCCGAGTTCAGTGGAGCAATTTCATTGATAAACCCGTCTGAGAACAACTGAAGGTCGCCTTTTGCGGCAGCAGCCCTAAAGAGGTGAAAGCGCGTGTTTGGGTCCAAGAGCTCAAACTGATTGCTGCTAACGAACCTCATCGACTCTTCAGAGCCGATGATCTGCACGCCCCTGTTCCCATACTCCTCCGCCGAGGCCAGCATCACTGGCCTAACCCTCTCGTCGGCCGCCGCCAGGAATTTGACGAGGCTGGGCTTGGTTATCTCTTCTGAAGGTGCTGTGGCCTGTATGATGTTCAGAAACCTCATCATGTTGATCCTCCCAAACCGCCTTATAATCGGGAAGGTA
>CAVXBR010000035.1:0-13891 GCA_963760035.1 uncultured Microcaldota archaeon
TAATATTCCCTAGGTGGCTATTATTTGCCCATATATATAAAACTGAAAAGGCCAATATTACTCCTAATACGACCCCCAATATGGTTAAACTTTTCCCCATAATTATCTATCCCTAAAAGCTCGGTATAACATTATAATGAAGACCAGAATCGTCCCGATAAACAGGATCCACATGGCCAGGACGAGGTTTGAGATTATAGAAGATGCCCCAGTCGGAAAGACCTGTTTAAGCTGGATAGACAACCATAGGAAGATCCCGATTATGATGATGGTTCCTATAACTGCCCTGAAATCTTCGAGCGCAAATGGATATTGGTAAAGTAATTGTTTGCCTTGATAAGCCCAGCTTTCACGATATTTGGCTTTCTTTTGCTCTCTTTTAGCATGCCATTCTCTAAATCTTGTCAGGCTTATCAGACTTGGATCCAATACTATTACCACAGCAAAGATGATTATACAAAATGATATAACCAGGATGCCTATGGCGGCGTTAGGGGTATTCTTTATTACCTGCTGCATAGCTTGAGCCGCTACAGGAAGTCCAATTACTATTATGCCAGCGGTTAAAATGATGAGAGCCTTTGTAAGAGTTTCGAGGTTCTTCGAAGAGCGAGCCGTTTCGGCGATAGACTTATTGTCTGGTAATGGAGCTCCAAATCCCATCTTTAACCCCCTAATTATTACAGCTTTTAGTCTTATAAATGTATATTAGGGAAATTTACTGAATTTATATTTCCCAACTGCCATTGTAATCTGAGGTAGCCTACTCATCAGGGAAACCTATAAATTCCTCACACACGAGTCTAATACGGTTATATGGCCATGCAGTTCAAGCCACGAGGTAAGCCCAGACTTACTGCCTTCAAGGAATTCCACCTTACCGGAGGCGAACTGATAGGCGTTTTTCAGGGTTCGTATGGTAAGCGGCCAGAACTAGACATACTTGTAAAGTTCAGAGACAAATACACAAAACCTAATGGGGTAAGAACACCGCAGCATATTCACTGGGTTATCGACCTTCTGCTCAAAAAAGAACACAACAAGGAACTGACCTTGGCGTTTATCGCTTATCTTCTGGGTGTATACGACAAGGTCGAACCGTTCAGGACTAAGGAAGAGCAGCAAAAATGCGAGCTCAAGTTTACCAACCCCTCAAACCTGAAGCCGTTTGAGCCGCTTAACCAATATGGTCAGTACTCAGTTGAGTTCATAGGCCACATAATAGAACTGCTGAGCATCGAGGAGAAAACAGGCTATGAAGGGGCGTTCATGTTCAAGGGAGTCCTAATTGCCCTCAGCGAAGAGGAGGACATATTCTCTATCGCTGCTGCTGCAACGCATAATGGTAGATAGGCTTCTGAGCCACCATTCCGTCGTAGTTCGTTATCACTACCTCGTTTATCTTGCCCCTGCCGTTTGCATTGCAGTTTATCATCCTAGTCGCCTTAACGAAGTTAATCCTGTATCCCTGGTAAAGACCCTTGATAAAGTCAGCATCGCTGTTCGATAGCATGACGTTGGCCTTCTTGCCGTCCAACATCCTGTACAGCTCAGCCAACCTAATCTGCTCGTTTTCTAGGAAGGCCTCCTTGGTGTAAGTGGTAAAGCTTGCGGTCTTGGAGACTGGATAATAAGGCGGGTCAAAATACACGAAGTCGCCACTTCCCACATAATCTCCAATCCCATCGAACTGGCTTACTGTAATAATTGCGTTCTTCAGCAACCGTGATATCTCCCTGAGCTCGCTTTCATTGCAGATTGCAGGGTTCTTGTAGCTGCCCATCGGCACGTTAAACTGGCCCTTGGAGTTTACCCGGTATAACCCGTTAAAGCAGGTTTTGTTCAGATAAATAAAGCGGGCAGCCCGCATCAAAGCTGACAGTTTCTTGGTGCTCTCAGCCCTGATTTTATAGTAGAACTCTTTGGAATGCAGGCGCTTGTATTGGTTCAGAACTTCGATGAGTTCCTCTACGTTATCTTTTATCACATTATAAGTGATAACGAGATCCTCGTTGCTGTCCGAAAGGTAAACCTCCTTTGGCGCATAGTGCTTGAGCACATAAAACGCGATAGCTCCGCCACCAACGAATGGCTCAAAATAGCGGTCTATCTTCTTGGGGAAGTATTGCTGAAACTGCCCTATCAGCTGTTTCTTCCCACCAGCCCATTTTACGAAAGTTGGAATTCCATTCATCATAATAATCACTCAAGAAAATTGTTTAAAGCATGCGCTAAGAAGCATGACCTCAATCCCAATACAGACCCCAGAAGCAGTCGGCTGCTTGTATAGCGTCGCCTTAACGCAGTTTTTCTAACTGTATTATGGGCGCCAAGGTTTTTAGCGGTTGTCATGTCAATCGCCTCTAATCCTCATCATCGTCATCTCCTTCTTCCCCATCATCTTCGTCCTCTTCATCATCGTAGTCGTCCTCATCGTTTTCTTGGGGCTCGGGTTTCTTTCCAAAGGGCCAGGTCATCCCATCACCTCTATATCTCAATGACGGGATCCCCTGAACTGGTGATGCCGATAATTTTCACTTTGTGGGGCTTGTTTTTGAGTTCTCTTTCCCGGTATTGGCTGACTATCCGGCAAAATGCCTCAAACTCCACCTTGCCTACCTCTCTTTCTACGAACTCCAAGAACTCGGATCTTTCCCCTCGTTCGATCTTCTTCGCCTCTTCTTCGAAGAACTTGGCGGCCGCCAAGGACTGGCGTTCGCTCTGGTTTTCCCTCAGATCCTTCGTTATGGCATCCACCAGCTCGGGTGGATAGTTTTCTGTTCTGATTTTGTTGTTGTTTGACATTTACTTCACCTTATCGTACCATTCAGATGAACTGTTCGGATCGTTTAGCTTAAGCTTGCCGTCCGCCGCCAGCTTCTTCATCACCCAGCTTATCAGGTCCATCCTTTCGTCCAGCTTTTTGTATATCACAAACGGGTCGTTGTCCAGATAATAGTCCGTGCATACTGCCATAACGTCGGTTTCGAGCTCTGCCAGGGTCCTGTCTGTCTCATAAAACGGTGTCAGATACTCTATCCGGTTCGCGCTCACAAAGTCGGCATCCGACATCTGCTTGCCGCTCGCGCTTACCTCCTCCAAGTGCTTCAAGAGGCCCACCAACTCGTCGAAGAAGCCCCGTTGGCTGGCCGTCATGTAGCCCTTAAGCCGTTCAAAGACTGAAAGTCTTGAGAGCCTGTACTTCGTGGCGGCCGCCTGCTGGTCCACCACGAGCTTTTGCTCTATCCTATCTATTGCAGCCTCGAATTTGGCATTGGAGACCTTGCCCATTTCCCAAAGCTTCCGTATGTCCCTCAGGATTCTGGCATCTTTGTCCTTTTTATCCGGGTCCCAGCGGTCGTTTTTCTTAATCAGGTAGAGGCAGTTCTCAAATCCCTCTATCAGGTCGGGATCGGGGAGCTCCGGCTCTATGGATGCATTAGCGGTGGGCTGCCCCGACTGGGATATCCTGAGCTCCTTTAGCTTCTCCGGGTCGTGGATGAGTTCTGGATGCTGAATGCCCCATACTGCGCACCGGTGCAGGTATTCGCGCTTGCTCAGGCCGCCGAGCACTTTTTGGAGCCCCTGAGTCTCAGGTTCTGTCAGTTCGATATTGGTCTGCATGGTTCCACCCTATCGCAAGTATGTATGCACTGACGTACGCGCAACGGACAGTACTACAATCCGTACTATAAGCGGCGCTACAAGCGTTACTACAAGCGGCACAGCCCCTTGATGCAGCATGCCAGTGACCCGCCCCAAACTGGGCGGTTTTACGCTCAAAAACGTCCGTTTGGGAAACCGACATGCTCCTTTTTGCACAGGTATACGCAATTTAACGGCCACGTTACTCACTTCGACCCCCTGAACTTCGAAGGCCAGAGAGCCCTCCTGAGCGCATTCCGAGTAAATGGCGAGATCCTGGTGGTCGCCATCCGCCGGTGGAGCTCGGCATAGAGCTGCGCATCAATCCGTATGTTGAGCCGTTTGGGAAACCTGTTCGTGGTCTCCAGTCTTGCCTCAGGTTCGATCTCGGGATCGGTCATGACATTACCTCTTCTAAAGTGCGATAGCAGGACTCACAGACGAGTTCTTCGGTCCGGAATCCTAGTTGAAATAGGCGGGCCTCGTCCAAGACCCTGTTTGCAGGCTTGAACGCGCCTCCACATTTGCATCGTTTGTCTCTCATAGTCCCGCCCTCTCTCGCGCCCTGCGCTCTGACTCCTCTTCTATGATGGCGACTTTGGCTGCAATCCTCTTGAACAACTCGACCTTTGTGATGCCATCCGGCACAATAAGGCCAAGATTCTCTGCCGCTTCGAGTTGAAGGGCGGTCGGCTGGTTTTGGGGTTGTAGGTTGGTCGTCATCTCAACGCCTCGTGTTTTATCTTCCAGGAAGGGAGCTCATTGATCTCCACTACTGCCTTGACTGTCACTGCATAGCGGTTCTTCGTGCGTGGCGCCTCCAGTTCGACAAGGCCGTTGCTAATGTCAATCAGCCTGGCTATCGTGCGCTGGTTCGTGTTCCCTGCCCTCTCGAACTCGATTACCACCAGTTTGCCGATTAGATCCTTCATGGTTCGCTCACCTCCTCTGGTCGAACAAGCCTGACAATTCCCTCTTTGGGCTGGAAAACGTCGCCTATACGGTCGTG
Source organism: uncultured Microcaldota archaeon (assembly GCA_963760035.1). Lineage (GTDB taxonomy): Archaea > Micrarchaeota > Micrarchaeia > Micrarchaeales > Micrarchaeaceae > JAJYUY01. Next base: position 4,655 of record CAVXBR010000035.1, read on the forward strand.
ACGCTCAACGAGTTCCCATGCCTTGGGCCCTAATGTGGCCTCTGTTTTCGCCCTTGTTGCCTCGCCGCCGTGGCTCTTCAGGAAGACGATGAGTGGCGGATCTTGAGCTCCCTTTATGTTTGGCGCAGGGGGGTTTTCCTGTGGTTTATCATTAACTCCATTATTCTGGGGCTGCGCCTGAGCCTCTTTTGAGATAAAGTCCTGCAAGTTCAGCCCGTCATAGCCTGCTCCCGTACCCCTGATTTCCTGTGGTTTAGGGTTTCCCTCGCCATTTCTGCCCTGCGTGTATTGCAGCAGTTCGGAATATTCGGGGTTTATCTCAATGTAGAGCATTGGCCGCCCTTCGCCGAACGCCTCCACCTGGAGCGACTTGATGGTCACAATACCCAGTATCTCGAAGGTCTTCATGGTTCGCCTTGCGGTCTCATCCGAGCAGTTGAGCTCGTTTGCTATCTGCCCGGTGGTGAGCTTGCCTTCATGCTTTGCCAGTATCTTCAGGAACTCGGACCTGTCATGCGGCATGCTAGAGAAGCAGACGGCCCTTACGATCGCGAGATCCTCGCTCTTCAGGAACCTCCTGCCGTTGAGCAGCGCATGCCCTTTGGCAAGGTTGTACAGCGAGTTTATCGCCCGTGGTGGTTCCTCAACCACGGGGAAGTTATACTCGTAGCTAGTCTTGTCCTCCCCTTTCCAGGTCATGAGGGATGCCCGCAGCCGGGAAAGGAACTTCGCGTACCTTATGATTTCCGGCAGCAGAAATATGTCCTGCTCCGCATTCCATTCGACCTGCCGGATTCCGTTGGTCGCAAACATGTGGTCCAGGAAGCTCTTTGTCGCTCCCCGGCACTCTTTGACCTTCTCCTCGTATGCGACTCCCCTGAACATCGCAAGGTAGTCCTTGTCTGTCCTGTTCTTGTCCCTCATGTTCAAGAAGAACAGCCTGTTGCCCACCTTTCCCATGACGTTCCAGACAGAGCTGCGCAGCGGCGTCGTGCCTCCTAGCCATGCAAACTTGTAGTCGCCAGAGTACCCCCTGTGCCCATGCGTCCCGCTGTCCCTGTTCAGCCCCTCGCCGTCGAGAACCCTGACAAGAGTTGCAAAGGTGGCAATCAGGTCGTCCTTTGCAGCTTCGAATGTGGGGGCCAGTTCTGGAGTTACCAGCACCTTGTTTCTGATTTTTGGCAGGAGGTCTATGCTCTCTAGATCTTCCTCTTTGACATTGGCGGAATGTGACACGAAGGACCTCGGAGTAAAGTCGTCACTTATGTAGGTCTCCTTCTGACCGTAGAAGAAGCTCAGCGTCGTGGTTTTTTCCCCCGACGGATTCCCAACGAGGATTAGCGAGGGGCATCCATTCAGGTTCTTCAGGCTCAGTGTCACGCTGGTCGCCAGGCACGCCGTTGTCTCGAACCATATCGACGGGAAGTTCCTTTTGATAATCACCTCCAACTGGCTAAGCGTGGTGATGTCCTGAGCTGGTTGCACCGCTTCGTAGTCGAACTTGGGCTGCGCCGGTTTCTGTGCCCTCTCCAGCTTCTTCGCCTTCAGCGCATCTTCTATTGCCCTGTGTGCGTGCTCTTCTCGGTTTTTCTTCTCCTTCTCCGATATCTCTTCGGGGGTTAGCTTATGGAGATGGACAATCTTGTTGTCGAGGAGCTTCTCATGAGCTATCTGGGGGAACTTATGGCCGTGCTTGTCGATGAGATATTTCACGAAGGGATCGAAGTCAGACATTGGGATATCTACATCCTGTATGTCCAACTTGTGTTCGAGGGCCTCGAACTTCGCCATGTTATCGGCCTTGGTCATCTCGCTCTCGTGTCTCGTTTCCATCCAAATCACATAGGAAGGAAGGCTCATGCCTTCCTATCACCCGCGAACCCCTTCCAAGTGAAGACGCTCCTGCTGCACTTGGCACAGGACTTGCACCTGCCTCCGCCCCTCTCCCCTCTGCTGTCGTTTCTATGGCCGGCTCTGGAGTGTCCGCAATCACAGAAATCGTGGCTATCGAGCTCCCCCCTTGCCTTCCATTGCCGAAGCTGCCTTGTAGTTGCCCTTGCAGACTCTGGTGCTGCACCCCTTCCAGTTATTTCTTTTTCGTTTCGCATAGATTTCACCTAAGCATCATCCACCTGCTTGCACTTTTCCCGCTGCCTCGCCAGCACCTCCTCCCACCGCTCAACCAATGCAGCATAAAGAGGATCGAGTTTAGCCCTGTCCGCTTTCGCAAGGGTTTGAAGGGCCTGAAGGTACTCCTCATCGCTGGCCATCATATAGCACCCGTCTTCGTCATCCGCTCCAATCCCTCCTTGATCCAACGCCTTATCGTAGCACTCGGGTTGTATCCGCATTCTCGGAGCTTCCTTAGCTGCTCCAGCTGCCCCTCCTCGACATACAGCGTGATCATTTTTTTTGTCGTCATGAGCACCATCATAACTTTTTAGATTCTTTGATATACCAATATTGTAATACGTTGTAATATTAATTATAATAGTTACATATAAATATCTATCTCCCAATTACTACTATACGTTTCGGCGATAACATGGCAAAAATTCCAATCTTCACTCCGAAAGTCACAAAATTAGCACGCAATTCACCCAAGAGTGAAAGCCTAAAGACCACCATCCCGCAGGAGATTGTCAGGATATTGAAACTCAAGACGGGTGGTGAGGTAGTCTGGCGCCTGTATATGGATCCTAACGGCAATGCTGCAGCCTACTTTAGTACGCCAGAAAATTTCGACAAGCTGTTTTTGACCAACCTGAACACCGGAGAGAACCTTCTCAGGGAAGCTCAGGAACATATCGACAAGCTTGGAAAAAGTATAGACAAAGCCGTTAAAAATAAAGAGAAAAAAGAGCGCGAATAGGCGGCAGCAAAAATTAGGCTTTGTCGTGAACTCGGCCTTTTCCGACAAATAATTAAAACCGAATTTTTGAATAGTGGGAATATGACAAATAGCGTAGCAAGTGATTTAAAGGTTAAAAGCCGTAATAAAAGCATGGCATTTATCCGGTTTGAGCCTAAGAACTCCTTGATGGGTAAAGATGATAAGGTATCAAACTTCATACTAAAAACACAGATTCAGGGCATTTTAGAAAGCTACAACGGCAAATATGATATTCTAAATGAATTAGTCCAAAATGCCGTTGATGCTATTGAAGATGCTTTCAGCGGACAAAAAAACCTTACCGAGCTTCCTGAAATAGAAGTCTATATCAATTTGCAAAGCAACACTGTCCGAGTAAGCGATAATGGAGTAGGAATTAATAGAGATGATGCAAAGAGTTTGATAGCTCCGCATTTCACACTCAAAAATAAGGCTATAAAACAGAGAAAATTGAATTACCGAGGGTATAAAGGAGTCGGTCTTACATTTATAGCCTGTATTTCTAATTCTATAAAATTCTGTACTAAATATGATGGAGTAGACGTATTCAGTGCGGAAGTTAATGGTTTAAACAGTTGGGTCAATAGTGAAGAATCAACTTCACCACCAAATCTTCTGCAATCCACATTCGAATCCGATTTCATAAAATCGCATAATAGAGGGTCAAGTTTTGAAATACAAGTAGATTCAACCAAAATTCCAAAAGGCATAACTTTAGAAGGTTGGGAATGGGTGCTACGAACTCAAACGGCGATAGGTTATTTTAATCTGAATGAAAAAGAAGAATGGCAAAAAAAGATAAAGGTAGTGCTGAATGTTATTGATGAGTCAGGACAGATATTAACCCCAAAGAATAAAACTAACATAGACTTCGAATTTTTATATCCGCATAAAGCGTTTCCAGAATCAGCAGATATAAATGAGATGCTAAATAAATCAGAAAACAAAGTTTCTATTGATAAAAAATACCGAAGGAAGTATTTTACCCTATTCGGATTCTGGGATAATAGCAGCATAAAAAAGCAATTAGCAGATTCAGATAATGAACTAACGGCAGTACTTATTGATAAATACAAGGTATCCGCTTATGGGTGTTTCCTCCATAGCTCTACATTATGGGGAGAATTAAATAAGAAATATTCAAGCAAGCACAGAAGCTTTTGGAAAGCGGGTATCCAAATCGTAGTAAATTCTATGCCAACGGGCAAAATAATAGATGTAGGATTAATAACCACTATGAGCAGGAAAGAGAGGATCTTTACATTGGTATCCTTCGAAGGAACAGGGATAAAATCCGATTTAGGAAGAAAAGAATTTCAAGATGATATAGGAGAAGTATCACGAGAAATAACCAGAAAAATAATCGGTATTTTCTCCGGCAACACAGAATTGCTTAAACCGCCTCATTTGGCACATGGAGAAAATCCGACCGAACAAGAATATACAATGGATGAAAAAATAGAGAAATTTGTAAATGCGCCAGAATTAGGATTTGAGAAATTATCCTTTAAGAAGATACCACAGAATGAACAGGACACCATAGCACTATTCCACGAGTTAATAGGAAAAGATATATTATTGGGTTATCAGGTTCTTGGATTATCTTATAGTCAAGACCAATATGACGCTGTAATAAAGTATTCTCTATCGGACAATAAGGACTCTGTATATGACGAAAAGAAAGTTCCTTTAGGTATATCTGCAACACATTTTAAAAAGAAGTCTATACTAACAAAACCAAAGAATCTTGAATTTAAAAAATACCTATCAGAACTTATTAATGATTTCGATGCTGGAACAAAACTTTTTGCACAAATAAAATATGTTGTCTGTTGGGATATTGGCGATACAAATACATTCAAAGAAAGCGACTACTCACTTGAGGAATTAAACGAAAATCATACCGAAGATAAAAGGATGTATTACGGAGTAACCCATCATTTATATACTACTTCGGATGGGGCTTTGCCAATTTCAGTAATATGCCTAAAAACAGTATTACAGATTCTAAAATCTAAAAACCTACTCGCATGACAAAGAATAAGCATCAGCGTGACTAATTGGAGTTTTAAGATTATCTCTTTGCTTTGATGGCTTTCCTCGCCATTGCCTCTATCTTCATCTGCTGTTTAGCCAGATCCTCTAGCTTGTCCTGGTCCTTTATTAACGTGGCTACGAGCTCACCAGCTATTGACTGCGCCACGCCCAACTTGATGTCTAAGGCGCCTCCGCATTTTGCGCAGTAGATGGAATCCAGTGAATTTGAGACCCTGCACCGGGGACATATCTTGAAGCGGGCTTTAGGCTTGCTCCTGTCGCCATTTACCTCTATTCCGTTGGCGCGCGACATCTCGTCGTCTGTAGAAGTGTCGTCAAGATGCTGATATATCCTGTGCATCTGTGTGTTCCCATAGGTCCATCCGCTAATCTTTTCCAACTGCGCATTGCTAATCTTGGAGCTATACCGTGTTATGACGCTGTGCCTGAAGACATAACCCCACACGCGCTTGGTTATCTTCGCCCTCTTGGCTGCCTTCTTTATGATTTTGGTGAAGGCGGCATAAGATATGGGTTTCTTCTTCTCGCTATCGACGCTTTCATCGAGGAAGAGCGGGTCTTCTGGTTTAAGGTTCTTATCCATGTTGAAGTAAGTGGCAAGAATCGTAACAGAGCCGAAGAGAGGAATGCGCCTGGTTCCGGTCTTAGTATCTGGCGGTATTATCAGAAATGCCGGATCGGCATCGAGGTACAGATGCTTTCTTTTAAGCGCGATCAACTCGTGCGGCCTAATCGGTGCATCGCATAGCAGTGCAATGATCGCCTTGGCCCGGGCCGTGTTGGCCGCCTCGATCATACGTTGCTGTTCATCATCGGTCAATAGATCGCTAGGAGTCAGTTTGTTGTCCTTCTTGGTGGTCGTGCGAATCCAGCCAACGGCCTTGGGGTAATACTCGCCCTCTCCTACAAGCGTCTTGAATACGAACTTGAGGGTAGACTTAATCTTCGCCTTCGTCTCTGCGTTCACTTTCAGCAGCTCGACCTTTGCCATTGCATTGATTACCTGGGTCTTGTCCGCCTTCAGGATCTCGACTTTGTAGTCGAAGGCGTTCAGCAGCTTCTCCCAGGAATAGGCGTGGCGCCATATCGTTGCGGGCTTGGAGCCCTGCGCCCTCAGGTAAGTGATGAAGTCCAGTATTGCCTTCTCGTTCTTCGGCAGATACCTCCCTGCCTTGACGCCCTTGTGTATCCTAGCAAGTAGGTTATCCGTCGCATGAATCCACGTGGTTGCGGCATCCATAATGTGGTATTGAACGCAAGACTATAAAAGCCTTGTGTGATCCGCACCCCCCTTCCTCGTAAAACGCATAAGCCAGGAAAGGGAGTTGCACCCTTCTACTCCGCTCTGCAGGCGGACGCATAGCTGATCTGCCATCCTGGCCTAAATTCTGATTACTCTTATATACCTTCTTATATATATTTAATCGGTTTAGTAGTTGGTGCTCATATGACTAATATCGAGGAGAAGAAGCTTCCCAAGGAACTGGTATCCGACGTAGAATTCGTCGATTATAACTCATCGCTGTCGGATGCACGCAGGGCGCTGAAGAACGCTCCCGCGCTCATCGTAACGAAGGACGGCGACTACTTTGGCATCGTCGACTCTCGGGTCCTCACGGGAAAGAAGTCCCTGAAGCTCTCCGGCTCAGAGAAGATCGGGAAGCTCGCGGTCAAGGCCCCCCGGGTGTCCGACATAACGTCAGTGGAAGACCTGGCCTACTACTTCTTCAAGCTGAGGACGAAGAGTCTCCCCTACACCCAGTCGGGAAAGATAACCGGCGTCGTGGAGAGGGGCACCCTACTTAAGATGCTTCTCTCGCTGCACGCGCTGGACGAGGTTCTAGTGTCAGAGGCGTTCAGCGCCCCGATCCTCGCGATAGACTCCAGTGCAACCCTCGTGCAGGCGCACAACACCATGCAGTCCAGCAAGGTAAACCGCCTTGTGGTCCTTGATGAGGGCCGATTCACCGGGCTCATAACGAACAGCTTGATACACGACAGCTACAGCGTGAGCGGCGAACGCCTTCCAGAGATGAAGGCCAAGTCGTCAAACTCGTCAAACGTCACGGTCGCGAGCGTCATGGAAAAGAACGTTAAGACGATACCCCCGACCGACACCCTCGCCGACGCCGCAAGGATAATGGTGGAGCAGGGCGCTTTCTCGCTTGTCGTCACAAAGGGGAGGAATCCGATAGGGATAATAACCATATCCGACATACTCGAGAGCATAGTCGCAAAGAAGTGGGTCCAGCAGAAGAAGGTCTTCCTCTCCGGCTTCGACGAGCACACCTACCAATATGAAGAGTCAGTCCGCGAAGAGCTGAAGTCATTCCTCAGCCACGTCGAACTTATGCAGAAGCTGGAGGTCGATTACGTTGCGCTGAATGTCAAGACAGTGCACCTCAAGAGCTACGAGATGCAGGCCAGGATCTCCATGGGGAAGAACGGCATGATGAGGGTCCATTCGACAGGCGACTCATTCCACGAGGCCTTCCACGAGCTGATGATGAAGTTGAAGAAGCAGAGCGTGAGGGAGAAGGAGGAGATGCTTACCGAAAGGAAAAATAGAAAGGGAGTAAGAGATGAAGATTAACATAAAGGGTCGAAGGGCGCAGTCAAGCCTGGAACTACTTATAACTGTGTCATTCGCTCTAATTATCCTGTTGCCCATAGTAATACTCGCATTCATCCAGATCGCGTCATCCAGCTCCAACCTCGCCACCGGGGAGGCTCAGGCCGCCGCGACGAAGCTGGCCGAAGTGGCCGTCAACGTCGGGGCCCAGGGCGCGCCGGCTAAGCAGCTCGTGCTGATAGACATGCCGACCAACATGCAGCAGATAATAGTGGGCAACTCGGTCGGCGGAGTAGGGAGGGAGATAATATTCATAGTAAACACCAACGCCGGGCTTAGCGATGCCGTGGCCTATGTGCCCATAAACGTCAGCGGATCGCTCAGCTCCATACTCTCCCAGGGCACCTATCTTGTCAATGTGAGCGCCCAGACCAACTGCCCTGTCGGGCCCCAGGCTCCTTGCATCGAAATACAGTCTACCTAGTTAGAATCAGACGTGCAGCGAGTAGGTGTTCCTGTAGACCTTCTTCCCCTTCTTCATCCCCCAGAGTCTGAACGATCTGAGCGGCTTCAGGTCGTGGTCCATGAAGAAGTTGTTGGCGACCTCCTTGTTGCTTACGTAGACATCGACTCCGTTGGTCGCCTCCTCGACCTTTGTTATGTAGCTCTCCCTCCTCTCCAAATACCTGCTTAGCTTCGCCGTGAGCCGGTCCATCTTCTCCCTGTCGCCCCTGAACTGCACTATGCCCTGGTAGTAGCCGGAGCTTATGCGGAAGCATCTCTGGCAGGTCTCGTGCTGCTGCTTTATCTCTATGTCTGCATCGAAGCTGACCGGCCCTTCCTCGAACTTCTTGGTGATCCTACACTTCGCGATCCCCCTCCTGCCGAACTCCAGTACCCCTACCTCAAACTCGCTCCCTATGTTGTGCATTATTGCCTTCCCCAGCACCCTCTTCTCGTTGCCCGGCTCCATGAATACGTTGCCGACCTTGACGCGCTTGCAGAACCTGCACTGGAATATCTTGATAGACTTTGGTATCCTACGCTTCAGCTTCTCCCCGATGCAAAACTCGCAGAACTCTCCTACGAATAGGCAGTCGGCGCTGGACCTGTTGCAGGTGGGGCAGTACTTGGGCATCTAATTCAGCTACCATCTGTTGCCGAGGTATAAATAGATTCGGGGTATTTGAAACGCAGGCCAGTTAAGCATAAATATCTGAAGCCTGTATAAAAACAGATAAGATGTCCGTAACAATTACGACCGGGAGGTTTCCCAATCTGGAGAGGGGCCTTTACAATATCCTAACCAGCCCCAAGCATAAGGAGAGGATGCAGGACCTCATTGGTGTGGTACTGGATCCCTCCAGAAAAGGTTCGCTTGTCCCTGCACTGACCAAGGTAGTTGGTCTTGAACCGGCCGCGGTCCGCGATCTTCAGAGGTTTGAGGACACCGTCCTTTCCCCGCTCAAGGCGGGCCTAGAGCAGGCATGCAAAGCCTTCGAAAAGGACGCGGCCGTCTACCTGCTCCGCCGCCACTACGAATCTTAAGGACTATTATCGGCCAAACCGTGGGTTACCTTAGCAGAAAGGCGTTGCGTAAGGCCACAGACTCCTTTTTGGGCGAAAGCCGCAATGTCGGAGATTTCGAACCTGAATGGACCGTTCCCACTCAAGTCAGGGCTGAACCTGCCGATGTAAGCCGAGATGGCATGGC
>CAVXBR010000036.1:0-4176 GCA_963760035.1 uncultured Microcaldota archaeon
TAAGTACGCGTTCTCACACAGGATGTGCAATTAGGAAAATACTAATCGAAATGATCGAAAAACGTCTTTTTACCGGCAACGCAAAGGACGACAACGCAAAGCTATACGCAATATGCATCTACCTCCTCATAAAAGATAAAATCCCGGAAATTGGAAAATTAATAATTTGCAACGACGAAGAGTTCGAGATTGTACTAAGATATCTATCAAGGCTTTTAGGCGAAGATGTAAAAAGGTATAAAATAACTATAATGAACATTAGCACTTTTAAGGCGGGATCAAAAGGTATAATCGAATCCTTAGCCGATCGATACGCAAATGCTTATCGTAAAAAAGCTCTAAACAAGACAAAGTGGAATAAAGGTATAAATCTCAACGTCGTCAGGATAGATTATAAGCTGATTGAAAACTATTGGTACTATCTAAATAGCGTAAGTGACTCCAGCTTTCCCAACCAATCAAGAACTTAATCTGGTCAGATTGCATATACAATCCTTTTACGGAGCTGTTCACTTACACTACTATTCTTTATTGTAGATATATAAAGATTTCCTCCATTCTCTATATGATACTATGGTCTCGATGAAACCAAGGCTGGCCCGGCTGTTCGCCAACGTGAAGGTCAAGCAGATACTCATAATAAACTCTGACGGGGAGGACTCCAACTTCCTCTATCTTACTGGATTTAATGGTGGTCTTTTCGAGGGCACAGTACTCCTCGTAAACAGGAAATCTATGACTCTATTTGTAAGCCCTCTCGAATATGGGCTGGCGAAGAAACAGAAGCCAAAGGAGATGAAGATAGTACTCCTCAACAAAAGCGGAATGCTTAGGGAGCAGCTGAAGAAGGCCCTGAAGGGAAAGAAGGTCGGGATAAACGGTTCATTTGCCACCTACAATGCCTGCAGAACTTTAACATCTAAAGTGGGAGCCAAATTGGTTGACGTTTCGGAGCAGATGTCACAGACAAGGCTGATCAAAGACGAATCAGAGTTGAAGAACATGCGAAAGGCAGTGGCCATAACGAAAAAGGCGCTGTCTGCTGGCAAATCAGCATTAAAGGTGGGGACAACCGAGGCCCAGGTCGCTGCTGCGATAGATATGGAGATGCTGAGGCTTGGCTCAAGGACTGCCTTCACTAGCATAGTGGCTTTCGACTCGAACACGGCGATACCACACTACGCACCTGGAAACGTAAAGCTGAAGTCGAACTCGATAGTGCTTTTTGACGTAGGCGCGAGATACAACAACTACTGCAGTGACATGTCAAGGACGTTCATGTTTAAACCAAACAGGAGAAGCGAGAAGCACAGGAGGTTCATGGATATGTACGACACCGTACTCAAGGCCCAAAAGTTGGCGTTGGGATACATAAAGGAAGGTGCTATCGCTGGTAAGTCCCACATAGCGGCAGAAAAATACATCAATGAGTACAAGAAAGGGATATACAAGGGCAAGTTCATACACGGGCTAGGCCACTCGATAGGAATAGAGGTTCACGATGGCGGCGCAGGACTCTACCCGAGCTGCAAGACCAAGCTGAAGAAGAATATGGTATTCAGCGACGAGCCAGGGATCTATATCGAAGGATTCGGAGGAGTTAGGATAGAGGACGACGTGCTTGTTGGCAAATCCCGCTCCTATTTCATGTGATTAGGCAAAAGCTTCAGTCCTGCAGTGAACGATCTCAATAGGACTCATCGCAGTAGCCCTACCTTCCCATTTCTACTGCCAGCTCCGAGCCCTTTCTGCTCCTCGATCCTGGCGAGAAGCCTTTCCTTCTCCGTTGGATCGAGTGCGCCATTCATCTTGAACAGCAGCTCCTTGGCGCTCTCTAGGAACTCAGCATCATAATGCCCGATGGCCCCCTGGCGCTCCAGGCCGTTCCGGACCAGTCGGACCCCTGAATCAGTGTCATCAGTCATATCGCTAAGCTTCAGGGCGGTCTTGTGCTCCCCTACCCTGCTGAAGTGCTCCATGCCCTCCCGGCCTATCTCCTTGGCCAGTGCTTGGTAGTGGGCAGCGGCCTCGATCAGCCTCTCTTTTTCAACAATATGGTTCCTGCCGCCCAGCCTCAACCCGGCAAGGCCGAGTGCGTAATGCTGGAGTAGTGCGGCATCCCTCGCCCCGAGCAGCATCTCCACCATTGTGGGGCTGAAATCAAGGATCCTCCTACTCCTGTTCACCGTCCTGTCCGTAACCTCGTAGACCTTTTCCATCTCTCCCTCATTTAAGGCCAAATTGAACGCCGACACGGGCATCCCCATGTCCATATAAGTCCCAATTGCGCCGTTAAGATTCCCCTTATCCTTGTGTAGCATCTCCACAATCCTCTCTACATTTCCAGCCTTCCTGTTGATAGTCAATGAAAGGTACCAATGCCCCTGCTCCCTGGCGTAGGCCGCTGCCGCATCCACCTCCTTGTTCCTGAGAAGAGAACCCACCTGCCTGACCGAGGCCGTTTTGCTATTGGACAAAGCATCCGCTAGATCATCTAGTCTCATCCTGTTGCTTGCCCTATGGGGCTTGGAAACGGGCGTCACGTTAACACCTATTATGGCTGTTATCCCCATATTTAAACCCAGCTACCGGGCTACGCTGATTGCAGAAGATTGATTAATACCCAAATGGGTATTGACGTCGGTGGGAAATAAATTTCTCCCGCTCCCTCCCATAAAAGGGTATTTAAGCTTTTCCATTGAAATACTACGCGTCGGTTGTTGGATATACCCAAACCCAAATGGCTTAACCGCCATATTTATCCAATCCCAACCAAAAACCACCCACGCATGGCTTCACCGCCGTGCGTCTCTTTCTATTTACCTGCAACTCTTCCAGAGGTCAAAGAAGTGAGCCCTGAGGGTTTTTATCCTCTCGGGGTCTGTTATAATCTCGACACGTTCCACGTTCTTCCTCATCCCGCTGTAGGTCAGGTTGGAGCTGCCCACCGCCGCAACATCCCTTGAAATATAGGCCTTCTCATGGACGAACCTGTCATAGGAGGTTCGAATCTGAATGTCAGAGCTCCTCGAAAGCCTGTAGCTAATTAGCGCAACAAGCACCAGAATCCCTGCAAGGCCGAGCGCTCCCAGGCTAATCAAGTAGAGGCTGAAGTAGGCCGAAACCAAAGCCGCGACGAAAAATATTACAATCGCCTTTAGGTAGCCGTAGAGGAGATACCTGGAGCGGCGGTTTATGTAGTCCCTCACCTGCTCCGAATAGGATGAAGTTATTACCCTGACACTCTTCCTCTTCCCGAGACCGACTAGCATCTTGGCATAACCCATGCCGATGTAGGGCGATATGACCAGTAGCTCGGGCGACCCGTCTTTTAGGATGGGCTCTACATACCTGTAGGATTCTGATCCGCTGTATCCTCCTGCTTGGAAGTCCATGAACTAAAATTAGAATTTCCTGTTATTATTCCTTGCCTATCTCCACTTTGACGCTCATTCCCAGTATGTCCCACTCCTTGGCCGTAGCGCTGGAGCTATCTTTGAAGATAATTCGCTTCGCCCTGACCACCTTTTCTATCTCCTTCTCCCTCCTCTTGATCATCTCAACGACTGCCGGCGCAGCAAACATATGAACTACTATCCTGTCAACTCGGGTGAGCCCAGCCTCCTTTCGCATCATCTGTATCCTCCGTATGAGCTCCCTTGCTATTATACTCTCCTTCATCTCCTCTGTCTGGGTCGCGTCTATGGTCACGTATACCTCAGAGTTGGAGTACCTGAACGCTACCCCCTTGTCCGATGCGGCCTTCTCGATTGTTGTGAAGTACTCCTGCAGAATGTCAAAAGTTCCCCCTTCAGCATGGAGCCTATACCTCCCGCTCTGCTCAATCTCCTTTTCTACGGCCTCTGCGTCTGCCCTGGCGAGCTCTTCAGCTACCGCCTGTGCCTGTGCCTTGAATGCGGGCCCCAGCTTGCCGAATAGGGGTTTAATTTCTCTCTTCATGCGGTTCCGCTCCACAACCTTTATCGCCATCGAGTTGGTGTACATCTCCAGGAGCTGCGATATCCTGCCCATTGACGACAAAACCTCGCCGCTGGCGCTCTCCACCGTAACCTCCTTGAGCGGCCATCTGAGCTTCACGTTGCCGGCCTCCCTAAGATAGAGGACAGACTTAGAGACGCCCTTGAGGAGCGTGAAGTCCTTCTCCGCCTCTTCGCT
>CAVXBR010000037.1:0-13132 GCA_963760035.1 uncultured Microcaldota archaeon
CAGCACAGCGGGTTTGACAGTCGTCATACCTCTTTACTTATTTAATACGACCGACATGGCCTCCGTCTTAAAATCCGAGTCAGGCGCCTCTAATATGAGCGTTGTCACCAACGCCAACTCCTTCATGGCCTTAAGGTCGCGAACTGCGTCCATGGCGGCCCCCAAGCTAGCTCCCGTATCCAGATATCTTTGCACCGCTGCAGCATCATTGGCAACCCTTGCAATCTTTGCCTCGTTCCTATCCTCAACAACATTGTGGTAGTTGGCAGCAACACAACCGGCAATCGACGCCAGTGCTACCACCGCCAGGCCTCTAACCGAGAGGAGCTTAAAACTCCCCGCCTGCCTCTGGCGCGGTGTCCCTGTCCTTATCGTAATTCCCCTAATATTCCCCGCCGAAGCGAATCTAGCATCAACGGTCACCTGAGGCATACTATCACAATAGACATTTTCCCTGTTCAAATATATAAAGCTTTAACCGCCCGATATGGCGCGGTAGATGCCTTCTGCTAGACCCTCTTGATAAATAGAAAAAGGTGCGGGAACAAGTCCCGCACAGGTTTGGATGGTGGGTTTTCAGTACTAAGTACTGAGTGTGGTTTAAGCCGAAGCCTAAAACACAACTATGTATGTGACGCTCTTAATATATATCTTATTCCCCATTTACCCATATTTGTAAATATGCTTATTGGGTAATTATCTAACAAAAACCCCTCGGAAAACCAATATATAATAGTTAATAAAGCACTTAATAACTAAAGCTATAAATATATATAAGGTTAGAATATACTCATGGCCAAGAGATCGGTGAGGCCGGAGACCCCTGACGCCGTGCTTTCTGCCTATGCGACGCTAAAGGGCAGGTACGGCTTCCCGATATCGCTCAAGCGGATAGGCAGCCACTACTATATCTACAAGCAGCGGATACGCTGGGACAAAGCATCCAAGAAGTACGTATGCATCGAGATGCAGTACCTTGGCGCCATCGCTGACGACGGCACCTTCAGGCCTAGGAAGATGGTGGCGAACGATATCGACGCCGCGCGGGCTGTCATAGCGGCCCACGGCGGGAAGGTGGTGATGCCCAGTGCGGCCAACCTCCCCGAACCGTCAGCGAAGTCCAGCATCACGACGCTGGACAAGAAAATACTTACGGAGCTTACTATGGACGGGAGGCTTCAGGTTTCGGATCTGGCGCGCCGACTGGGCGAGAATGAGAGGAAGGTGGGCTATCGGATAAGAGTCCTGGAGAAACGGTTAGGCATATCCTACAGGCCGAAGGTCTACCTGGAGTCGCTCGGCTACCTCCACTTCATTGTCTTCGTCAAGTTCAGGGGCTCCCGCCCTGATCCCGACCTCCTCCAGAGGGAGATGGACTCCAATGCGACCGTGCAGTTCGCGGCTCTCACCTCCGGCGGCAAGTACGACCTGATACTAATAATCGCGACCATAAGCGACTACAACGCGGTGGCGACCGAGAGCCTCCCGGCCGCTCTCAGGAAGATAAGGATGGGCCCATCGCTGAAAGACATTGCCTCCGACTGGTATGTCTCATTCTTCGACATAAGCAAGGGCCTCCTGCCGCTGCGGGAGAACTTCATGGCAGAGTACCTTTCGAAGTCGATATGGACTAGAAGGCAGGAGCGGAAGTCGAACTCGATATCAAGGAATGAGTTCGCCACGCTGAGCGCCCTCAATGCCGACGGCGCCGTCTCCTTCCGCGAGATCGAGCAGCGGAACGGGATGTCGGAGGGCTCGGCAAGATACAGCTACGAGAGCCTAGTGAAGAGGAAGGTGATCTCCGGCACCACCATCTGTATGAACGGCCTTGGCATAAAATACAACGTATTCCTCCTCATGGAGATAATCGACGAGGGACTCTACGCCGGCACGAGGGTAGAGGTATATAGGATAGAGACCAAGGAGAGCGGTGACCATACCTCCAATAGGATACCGCTTGTGGCCAACATGGGGGCTCCCTACGGAGTGCTCTTCATGGTTCCCGTGGCCAGCGACGGTGCCCTCGAGTCGCTGGAACGTGAGTTCTACTCCAACGTCAAGGGAATTAGAATAAGCGCCCTGATCCTGACGAAGATATTCTGCGGTACGCTGCCCTACAACAGGTTTGACAATACAAAGACCTACCAGTACGAACAGCTGATGCTACACGACAAACAGAAAGAACAGAAATAGACAGTATAAACCCTACCTAATCTCGTGAAACTATGATTACGACTCTCCTCCGCCTCCTTCTCCTTCAGTCATTTCAATGCCTCGCTTATGGTTGTATGAGCAGCTTTAAATAGATTCTGCACAGGAACGTCAAACGCACTGACTACCTGTTCTTGCTGGCCACGTAGGCGTTGACCAAGTCGACAGCCTTGTCGATGGCCTTCTTGACGTCCGAAACCTTCCTAGCACCGGCGCAGACCATGTTGCCGTTCTTGAAAAGAAGAATCGATGCCTTCGGATCCTTGACCTTCAGTATGGCGCCCGGGAACTGCTCCGGCTCGTAGTCGATGTTGTGGGACATCCTCGCCAGGCCGTAGAGGTCGAGCTCTATGTCCAGCTTGGCCTTGGTCACTATGTTGACCACCTGGTAGGTAGGCTTTAGCTTCACGCGCTTGTGTGGTGGCGAAGAGCCACTTGATCTGGACATGATTTTCGTATATGCTTCTATCGGAACGTATAAATACCCCATCTTTACTGTCCAGTGCAAACGGGCGGGAAAAGCAGTAAGGTTTATATAAACAGCAAAGAGATTGTATCCTGATTAACATGACTAGACGTTCAAGAGGCTTATTCTCCGGAAGGAGCAGAGACCTGGCAAGGCACCAGATGCCATCAAAGATCAGCGTGAGGGAGGTCATAAAGAGCTACAAGGTGGGCGACAAGGTGGCGATAGTGCCCAAGTCGAACATGAAGAACATACCACACCCGCGCTACAAGGGAAGGATCGCCAGGGTCATCGAGAAAAGAGGATCGGCCTACGTGGTCGAGCTGAAGATGTTCAACGCCACCAAGAGGCTCACGGTGCCGGGACTCCACCTGAAGAAGATAGTCTGACCCTTAAATGCTTTTTATGAAGGGATTCTCCCCTCCGAAGACGATCAGCGGTACATGGTTGTCTATATAATCAGTAGAGATGTTGTACTTCTGTTGATAAAGTTTGTCGGCAGCGGTGAATAGCGCCTTCGTGTAGTCAAACTCGATCTTTTCTGATGCGACTCTCACCGCCTCCTCCGACTTCCCCTCCACCTCCACAAAGGGCTCGAGGAATGGCCATTCGTCAATCGTTATCTCAGTGCCGTCAAGCTTCCATAGCTCTCTCTTGCTCTCCTGGTAGGCCTTCCTGTCGCAGCCTATCCTCTCCAGGAGGTCCTCCGCCTTCTTGAAGTCGTCGACAACCACGCATATCTCCTTCTGGTCCTCTATGCGCTCGCCGTCCACAATCTTGAGGCTCAGGGTTGTCCTATCAGCTTCATCCCTCACCCTCAGCCAGCCTCCCTTTATCTCATGGCCCTTCGGCGGGTTGAAGACGACGCGCTTCTGCATGAACTCGGGCTTCACCAGCTCGGCTCCCGCCTCCCTGAGCCTTGCCCTCACCGCGTCCTTGTCTATATTTGTAAAAGTAGCCTCGTACTCAATCTCCATGGAGAAGATTGGCAGAAGAGAATTAAAATAGCTGAGCTAGAACCTTCCTGGAATCTTCCTGTAGGGCTTGGTGAACATGTAGAAGCGCTCGTCGCCCTTCAGCTCCGATATGATGCGCTCCTTGATCGGCCTGCTCGGGTCCTGCAGCTGGGGTATCCTTGTAGCTATGTCGGCGAAGCTCTCGAACTTCTTCTGCTCCCTTGCCTTCAGTATCGCCTCCAGGTGCTTCTTCCCGATTCCCGGCAGGAGCTCCAGCGCGTGCTCCCTTATGTTGAGCGGCCCCGCGCTATTGAACACGTCGACAAACCTCTTCTCGTTCTCCTTGACAACCCTCAGCACTATCGCGTCCAGGTCGCCCTTGGCGGCCGTAGTCAACTCCTCGTAGGTGATCCTCGACTTTATGAGCAGTATCTTCTCCCGCTCGTCCTTCCCTATGTAGACCTTCTCCCCCACCGTGAGCGTTGCGCCCGGCTTGACCGTCGCCTCCAGCATGGTGAACTTCTCCTCGCCGAGCAGCTGGCCCAGCGGCTCTGACCTGCTTGAGTGGGACTTGCCGCTGGTCAGGTAGTCGAGCACGTAGGCGTATTCCTCTCTTCGCTCCTCGTGCTCCTCCATTCCAAACTACCCCCAATGGCCTACTTTCCCTTAGTGAGCTCCAGTACCTTAGCCAGGTCCTCGTCGCTGTAGGTCCTCTTCTCCCTCGCGAGTACATGTCTTAGCGTCATGGCGTTCTTGGGCATTATCTCCAGCACCTTTATCACGCTGGCCTCGCTCATGAGGTTCAGTCCCTCCAGCGCCTTCCTTATCTTCTCGCCTCCCTTTCCCTCGGAGACCTTCTTGGCGTGCTCCAATGCGACCTGCTGCTCGTAGGTTGGCGTAGCTCCCGAATTGTCCTCGAGAATCTTCATTACCTCTCCTATGGAGACAGGCTTGCTCTCTGTTACCTCTTTCCCTATCATGACTACCACTAAGGCTTTTGCTAATCTATTTAATAAGCCTTCTATACAATTCCTTACTGAGGATATATAAGGTTTTCTCATGGACGCAAATGCGGCCTGGCAGGCCGTGCTCGGGGAGGTGCGGAAGCACATAGCCGGGAAGACTGATGTCATAGAGCTCATGTTCATAGCGCTCATAGCCAACGGCCACGTGCTCCTGGAAGGGATGCCTGGGGTAGCAAAGACGACGATGACAAAGGCGCTGGCCGACGCCATAGAGGCAGAGTTCAAGAGGATTCAGGGAACCCCAGACCTAAATACGGGCGACATAGTCGGTTACACCTACCTTGATGACACGACGCACAACGTGGTGCTCAAGAAGGGGCCCATCTTCACCAACATCTTCCTTATCGACGAGCTCAACAGGATGCCCCAGCGCACCATAGCGGCGCTGCTGGAGGCCCTGGAGGAGCGGCAGGTGACCATAGCAGGATCGGAGGGGAGCCTGGCGCTGAAGAAACCGTTCATAGCCTATGCGACCCAGAACCCCATCAGCGTAGAAGGAACAGTCTCCTTGCCGAAGGTGCTCTCGGACAGGTTCCTGATGCGGATTGCCGTTAACTACCCGTCCATGGCGGAGGAGCAGGAGATGCTGAGGCTGAAAGAGACGGAGATGAAGGTGGTGACCAACAAAGTCATAAGCCTGGCGGACATACTGCAGATGCAGCAGGACGCCGAGAAGATAAAGATGCCGCAGGAGATCATAACCTATGTCACCAGATTGGTCGACGCGACGAGGACTGACATCCATGTTGTACTGGGAGGTAGCCCCAGGGCAGAGATAAGCTTCATGAGGTGCGGGAAGGCCAGGGCGCTGATCCAGGGAAGGAAGGAGGTGACATTGGATGATATAAAATTCCTCGCCAAGCCGGTGCTAAGCCACAGGCTGGTGGTAAGGTCGACAGGAGGCATAGGCGTAAACGGCATAATAGACGGAATAACCGCTACGCTGCCAGATCACGAATAAAGATTAAAAGAGAGAGGCGAAAGCCGCCTCTAAAATTACTATTTATTACCCTGTAGTGCCGCCTGGCGGTGGCGGTGTTCTTGTGGCCTGATCATCCCTCATCAGGTTGGCGAACCTCTTTCCCTTTCTTATGACCCACCCGCCTCCGCGAAGCAGTAAGAAGACTGCTGCACCGCCTACTGCACCCCCGACCAGAACGCCCAGCCCGTCACTCATGTGCCAGCTTTTTGAAGATGCCGGAGTGGTTGCGGACTTCTGGTCTGTAGTATTCTCGGTACCATCCCCAGAGAATTTATCATGTCTTGGATAGTCGGCGACCGCCTTCTCGTTGAACCTCTCGAATGCCGCGTAGCTCGAGAACCTCTTTGCATGCTCAGCAGGAATCCCGTACTTCGGCCAGTATATGTAGGTGTCAGTGGTGAAGCTCTCCCTGGTGATCTCGCGCGCCGGAACTGCCTGTGCAGCTATCTCGTCGGCGCTCAGCTTCTGGCCGCTTCCCGAAGCAGACAGATCCTCTGCCTGCCCCGACTGTCCACTCCCTACCGATGTTCCGTTAAGGTTCACGTTGACGTTGACGTTAACCGGCGTGCTGCCTGAAGAGCCGTAGGCAGAAGCTGTTGACCCGGCCGGTGCAACTGAAGATGACGCGTCAACTGGGGCGTAGTTCTGCCCGAGCACTGTGCCTGCTCCAGGCGAATAAGCTGTCTGAGCCGTCTCCAGCAGGAGCGGCAGTCTCGAACCGACAGATATCAGATAACTGTCATTCCTGAAAGCCAGGTAGTCCGCGCACCATGCTATATCATAAACCAAACCGTTCCAGAATCCGTAGTAGGCAGGGCCGTAGAACCTGTTGTACCTGCCATCTATGAAGTCATAACCATTATAGGACCTGCGGAAGTATTCGTGGGGAACCCTCGCAAAGGTGCCTCTTTGCTGGTTGAAGCTGCCGGGCTCCATCCTGAAAGGCTCGCCTCCCCCTCTGCCATGATTAAATTGGTCGTGTGGCATCCCTCCACCTGGGTGCCCTCTGTTGTTGTCGTTATCCGGAATTGTAACATTGCCTGGCACCACCTGGTGAATACCTGGCCTTGTAGTGCTTGTGCCTCCCGGTGCATTAATCGTCTGAGTTACTGTCTGGTGCCCAAGCTGCCCCTGGTTCTGGGCTGTCGACCCACCACTTCCTGGATGAGACTGGGTCGGCGGCTGAGCTGATCCTACTCCTCTACCACCACTTCCTGGATGAGACTGGATTGGCGGCTGGGCTGATCTCCCACCTCCACCACCGCCTCCCCGACTAGTCGGGCCCGACGGTTGAGCATTTCCCCCTATGTTATGAACAATCGGAGGCCTTCCCCCTCCTCCTGCTCCCCTTCCTGCAGGCGCACGCTGCGCATCTGCGTTAATAGCTGTTGTGCCTAATGCAACTGCCGCGGCCATTCCAACGGCGTAAGCAGTAATTGAACCCACACGATTTTTTTGTGCCATATTCACACCATATAATCATTTACTCTGCTATATGTCGCACATATCCAAATATATATACCTACCGACTATCCTCGTCAGCGGTCAAATAAACCTTATGATTAGTCACTCGAGGCCGAGTGTGCGTGCGAACTGGCGCCTAAGCCTGAGGTTATACGCCCTCTCCATGAAATAGAGGGCGATGTCTGGGCCGATCCTGGCCGTGTTCTTCCTCCATCCGAGCAGATCCTTCAGCCCAATATACCTTACCCTTATCCTCTCGCCGACCTCCAACTTTTGCTTCGCAACCTTCCTGCAGTCGAGTGCCGCAAACAGGTATATGTCAAACTTTATCTTGTGGGATGGGCTCTTGGCAGCCTTCAGCAGCTTCCACCTCCTGGCCACCATTCCCGACTCCTCAAGCAGCTCCCTCTTCGCCGCCTGCAGCGGGCTTTCTCTCTCGTCAACCCTGCCGCCCAGAAGGCCGAGGAAGTTGCCCGTGCCCGGCTGCGACTGCAGCCCAACCATGATCCTGCCCTTGACCGTGGCTATTATCTGTGCCGATGCCGGCCTCTCGATCCTCTCGAAGGTCCTGTAGCTGCCGTCGAACATCCTCTGTCTCCACTCGTAGACCTTGAATATCTTTCCGTTGAAGGCAAGCCGCTCCCTCCTTTTCGCCATGTCATCATCCCTTGTGCCAGCTCACTCCCTCCTTGGTATCCTCAAGGATAATGCCGAACCTCTCCTTCAGCAACGACCTAACTCTGTCAGCCTCTGCGAAGTTCTTCTCCTTCCTATGCCCCTCCCTTTCTGCTATCAGCTCCTCGGCCTCCTTCGGTATAGTCTGGCTTTTATTTATTCGCTCGGCGATCCCGAGCCCCAATATCTTGTCAATTTCGAGCATCGCCTTAAGGAATGTCGAGGGGTCCGCCGCCCTCATCATGTTTGTCTCAAACATGCGGTTTGCCTCATTCGCCAGCTCGTGCAGCTTCGCAAGCGCATTGGGCGTGTCGATGTCGTCGTTCATGGACTTCATGAACTCCTTCTGGGCCCTTGCAACCTTTGCCCTAAGCCCCGCCGTTCCCCTCCTGGCCGGCTTTATTGATTTGTGCAACCGCTCTGCAAGAAGATAAATCTTCCGCAGCGCGTTCTCCGCGCCCTCCATCGCCTCCCAGGTGAAATTCATGTCGCTCCTGTAGTGCGAGCCTATGACAAGGTAGCGGAAGCCCATCTCGCTGAAGCCCTTCTTCACTATGTCGTCAAGCAGGTAGACGTTGCCGACAGATTTGGCCATCTTCTGGCCATCAACAAGCAGGAAGAAGCTGTGGAACCAGTAGTTCGCAAGCCTTGTGCCCTTCGCCGCTGTCGACTGGGCTATCTCATTGGTATGATGCACCGCTATGTGGTCGATGCCCCCACAGTGTATGTCGAACGGTTGTCCAAGGTACTTGGTGGACATGGCGCTGCACTCTATGTGCCAGCCCGGGAATCCGAAGCCGAATTTGGTGTCCCAAACCATCTCCTTCTCGTTCCTGTCGGCGAACCTCCAGACCGCGAAGTCTGTTATGTTCTTCAGCCCGACAGGCCTCTCCACTCTGGCGCCAGCTTTCAGGCTCACGCTTAGACTCTTGAAGTTCATTCCCATGAGCGCCCCGTATTTTTTGAACTTGCGGGTGTTGAAGTAGACGCCGTCGGCAGCCCTATAGAGGTAACCCTTTGCGTCCAGCTCTCCGATGAGCTCTAGTATCTCGTTTATGTTCTCCGAGGGCTTCGGCATAATCTCCGGCATCATTATGTTGAGGTGCTTCAGTCCTTCGACAAAGACGCCGCCATAGAAGTCGGATATCTCCTTGATGGTCTTGTGCTCCCTCTTCACTGCGACACGCATCTTGTCTTCCCCCAGGTCCTCGTCGCCGACCAGGTGGCCGACGTCGGTCATGTTGACCACGTGCTTGACCGAGTAGCCGTCAGCAAGAAGGACGCGTTTCAGGAGGTCCTCGACTATGTAGGTTCTCCAATTCCCTATGTGCGGGTAGAAGTAGAGAGTTGGGCCGCAGGCGTAGATCCCAACGCTGCCTTTCATTATCGGGACTAGCTTCTGCTTCTTCCTCTTCATGGTGTTGTAGATTATCATCAGACCAGGCAAGTAAAATGCTCTGAAATCTTATTAATACCTCTCCTTACAGTCTGGCCTGGAGTGATGGCTCACCCTGAAGCAGCCCGGCCAGCTTAACCCCTAGCTCTGTAAGCGAGTCTACTAGCAGATCCGGGCTCTCAGAGGCGAGCCTTTCATGGGTGTGGTAGCCTGTGCTTATCCCTATCGAAAGAACGTCCGCCTTCTTCGCTGCCTGTATGTCGTATATTGTGTCGCCTGTGTATGAAGCCTGAGCGGGCTCCATTCGTGCATAGAAGCAGGCCTTCAATATCCCGGCCTCCTTGTCCCTCATGTTGCCCATAAAGCTCGAGACATGCCTCTCCAGGCCGTACTCGCTCGCCTCCTTTCGGAGATGCGCCTCTGGGTGGCTGCTCACCACTACTATCGTAACATCCATGTCCCTGAGGAATCCTAGCACCTTGTCTGCGTCGCTATAAGCTTTGGGATTGTTGCCCTCCTTTCTCAGCTGCGCATATAACCGTCCGTACTCCTTGAAGATTCTCGTCCCCGTTGCCCACTACTACACCCTGTCCGGCAAGGAACTCGATGGGTGTCATGGTGGTCCTTGGAAGCCACTCGCCAAAGCTCATCCGCGGCTTGCCCCTTCTCTCCAGCATTTGCATGTTGGTTTCATACACTGGTTTCCTGTCGTCGCTGATGACACCGCTCCAGTCTGTAACAAAAAGCCTGAGGCGCGTACCGCTGTTTATCATGGCTGCCCTTTTTGTTGTCATCCACCAAACCCGATAATAATGGCCTACGACTAATATATAATATTATCCTGTACCGACAGCTTCCCCGACGTTTTTGAATCCGTCCCTCTCGAGAAGGCGGACAAGCCCGTAGTTTATCTCTCCGATGAGCTGCGGCCCCTGGTATATCATGCCTGTTATGAGCTCGATGAGGTTTGCACCCAGCCCGATCTTCCTGTAGGCATCCTCTGCGGAAAATATTCCACCAGTTCCTATTAGGACAAACCTTTTCCTGTACTTCAAGTTTCTCCTGTAGACGTAGGAGAGGAGCACGTTGGCCTTCCTTTCCACTGCCTTTCCGGAGAGTCCTCCCTCCCCTTCATCGTGCTTTTTGGTGAGGTTGCTGCATACAAATCCCGATATTCCATTTCTGGCAGAGATCTCCATTATCCTGTCTACATTTCTTTTGGTCAGGTCCGGTGATAGCTTCACGATCACTGGCTGCTTGACGCGCATCTTCCTCACTCCTTCTGCCAGCATCTCGAATAACTCGGGCTTCGCGAAGTCCTGCCCACCCCAGGCGTTGGGGCAGCTGATGTTCAGCTCAAAAACGTCAGCGATATCTTTGAAGGTCTTGACGGTAAAAAGATAGTCGCTTAACCCAATCTCAGGATCAGTGGTCTCCCTGCAGTTCGTCTTCGCCGCGCTGACCACCATTGGTATACCGGTATCCTTGCCCACTAGGCTGTTATGGATCGCTGCCGCGCCCCTGTTGTTGAGCCCGAGGTGAACCAGTATGCTCTTTCTCTCCGGCAGCCTCGTCAGCCTCACCCCCTGATTCCCTCCGCAGGGCTTGGCGGTGACGCTCCCTATCTCGGCGAAGCCGAATCCGACGCTCTTCATTATCATCGCAGCCTTCGCGTCCTTGTCAAAGCCGGCCGAGAGCCCCACCGGGTTCCTGAACTTTATTCCCATGAGTCTCTGCTCCAATACGGGGTTCTGGTAGCTTAGCGCGAGCTCTGTGCACCTCCTCGTTATAGGGTTGGAACCCAGAGCCGCGCCTGTTCCAAGGAACGAGTTGTGCACCATTTCGGGGTCGAAGCTGAAGAGTATAGGCTTGACCACACTCTTGTAAAAGCCGCCCCCAAGCTCCATCCTAAGCTCCGCCATCCTATCGCACTTCGCAAATCTCAGCGTACTCCTTCACAGACCCCCTGATCCTTCCAAACTCAGCCTCGCTGTAGCTCTCCCTCCTGCTGAATTCAGGATCAACGGTATCGCACTTCCTGAAGTTTTGCAGCATGTACCTTCTTGATCCAGCCACCGACTTCGCGATGGCGACCATATCATCGCCAGATAGTTGGCCCTTCACTACAGTAGTACGGAATTCGTAGTCGAGGCCGCTCCCCTTTATGATCTCTATGCTCCTCCTTACCGCGTCGGTGTTAACCTTCACTCCAGCCACCTCGCTGTACCTGGCGAAGGGCGCCTTGATGTCCATAGCTATGTAATCAACAAGGCCCTCTTTTATTACTTCCTGCAGCACTTCTGGGAATACTCCGGAGGTGTCCAGTTTCACCGCGAACCCCATTGATTTTATGCGCTTCAGGAAGCCTGCTATATCCTTGTGCATCAGCGGCTCGCCCCCTGTCACCACTACGCCGTCAAGCTTTCCCTTCCTCGACTCCAAAAACTTCATCAGGTAGCTCTCCTCTATAAGCGCACCGAAGAGCTTTGGCACCACAAGCTGCGGGTTGTGGCAGTAGTGGCATCTCAGGGGGCATCCCCTAGTGAAGACCACCGCCGAGACCTTCCCGGGGTAGTCGATGAGAGAGGTCTTCTGCAGCCCGCCTATCATCACAGCCTCACCGCATAGGTCTTCCTTACGGCGAACTCGGCCTTCTTGCCCTTGTTCCACTGGCGCACAGGCCTGAGATAGCCGACAATCCTCGAATACACTTCGCACTCGGTGCCGCACTTCTCGCACTTTTCGTGCTCCCCTGCGCTGTAGCCGTGGTTCGGGCAGACGCTGAATGTCGGGGTTATGGTGAAGTAGGGAAGCTTGTAGTTGTTGCAGATCTTCCTGACCAGGCTCTTCACGCCCTTTATGTCCGTGATCTTTCACCGACGAAGAGGTGCACCACTGTCCCTCCCGTATACCTGACCTGGTACTCGTCCTGCAGATCAAGAGACTCGAATACGTCGTCTGTGTAGTCGACAGGCAGGTGGGTCGAGTTGGTGTAGAAAGGCTCTGCCCCGCTCTCCTTGAAGGCCGCCTCGTTGGCGCACACTATGCTCCTGTAGAGCTCCTTGTCCTTCTTGGCCAATCTATATGCAGGTGCTCTCTGCCGGGGTCGCCTCGAGGTTGTAGTTGTTGCCCGTCTGCTTCTGATAATCAGTCATCCTCTCCCTCATGTGGTCCATGGCCTTCAGCGCGAACTTCCTTCCCTTCTCGCTGAACGTTCCCTCTTTGTCTCCGAGCAGGTTGATGCAGGCCTCGTTCATGCCCACAATGCCTATGGTCGAGAAGTGGTTTTTCCAGTACTCGTTGAACCTCATCTTTATGTCCCTGAGGTAGAACTTGGTGTAGGGGTAAAGGTCAGCGTCCGTAAGCTTCTCAAGCACCTTCCTCTTGATCTCGAGGCTCTCCTTGGCCAGCTCCATCATCTTGTCGAGCTGGAGCATAAACTCCTCCTCGCTCTTGGAGTTGTATCCAATCCTGGCAAGGTTTATCGTGACCACGCCAATTGATCCTGTTAGCGGGTTCGCGCCCGAAGAGTCCGCCTCCCCTGCTCTCCAGCTTGCTGGTGTCGAATCTAAGCCTGCAGCACATCGACCTAGTGTCCTCAGGGTCCATGTTCGAGTTGACGAAGTTTGAGAAGTAAGGTATACCGTACTTCGCCGTCACCTGGAAGAGGAGGTCCAGTTTTGGGTCATCCCAGTCGAAGTCCTTGGTTATGTTGTATGTCGGTATCGGGAATGTGAATACCCTGCCTGCCGCGTCGCCCGCGAGCATCACCTCAAGGAAGGCACGGTTGAACATGTCCATCTCCTTTGGAATGCGCTGTACGTTAGGTTTTGCAGCTTCCCACCTATGATGACGCTCTTGTTGGCGTAGTGCTTTGGCACATTCAGGTCGAGTGTCACGTTTGTGAAGGGGGTTTGGAAGCCCACCCTCGTTGGCACGTTGACGTTGGATCCGGAT
>CAVXBR010000038.1:0-7016 GCA_963760035.1 uncultured Microcaldota archaeon
AGTAAAATCGATCACTATTGGCTTTCTGACTGCCGTATCCCAACTCCTCCGGCATTGAAGCCAAAGAAGGTGATCAGCTTTCCATCCATGTAACCTGCCGGTACGACACCGGTCTTCCATTTCTCCCACGGCTCGCTTAGCACGTCGAAACCCTCCACCTGACAGCCTAGCGCCCTGCCAAAGGCGACAGATACCGCCCTTCTCGCAGCCATCTCGGCACCCCGTGCCGTTGTCTCGATTGCCGCGTGTGAATCTTCCGGATCGAAGACGCACTTCGATACCATGGCATGCATTACTAAATCGTATGCCATGGTGCCAACAGCTTCCCTTAGGATCCTCAAAGCCGCAGCTACGCTGGTATCCGGGTGGTTGCCGTCATAGGCCTCCATGGCGTCCCTGACCCGCAGGGTTGCGTCTTCTATACTGATGTAGTCGTGCATGTCTGTCTTCCTCTTTGTCCTCTTCTCGACTGAATCCGAAAGGTCGTTAATTCTTCCATCGGCGCAACGCAAAGCACCGATCCAGGTCCCTGCCGTCTTGCAGTCCTCAGTTTCAATCGCGTTCGCCGGCTCAAAAAAGCGAATGGCTGACATATCAGCCATGAAGTCCTGTACGGCCCTGAGTGCCGGCTCAGGCACGGCTTTGATAATTTGGGACTGCGCCCTATTGAGTGCCAGGGATACGGAGATCTCTTTGTGCAGAGGCATGCCTGTAGTTAGTTTTGACTTTTGCAGATGTCCGGCCTGTGACATATGCTAAGCCTATAGAGATTTCAGATATAAATAGACACAAGGAGAGCAACTTCTAGGCGCATGAAGTGGTTACAATGCTGTTAACCGCGTGCATATAATCACTGCCATTCGGTTTAGCGTCCATAGTAGTACTGCCCGAACTTGCCGTCGGACTGGTGATGGTTAAGTATAAATATTTCCTAACCCGTATATATAATTCGATAGAAATGCCACCTGTAAGTAATAATCATAAGAAGGGCGATGATCTCAAAGCAAGCCTAAGGGACTCGGCGATAAGGCTAGCGCTAATAGAGATAGGCCAATCCCTCAGAGTAAGGGACATGGTTAGAAACGCATTGGCAAAAGCCAAAGGGAACGAGGACGCGCAGCTCCTTGCCGCGAAAGTCCATCTGGTTGATGCCGTTCTGGAGCTCACTGACGGTCATCTTACCCAGAATGTGGAACATAGTGCAATGCACTTCCTCCGAGCCAAAAAGGGTTATAACGACTCCATGGATAGCATGGATGAAGCAGTCCGCATCCCTGATTCAAACAAAGTGGAGTTCAAAAAGCACCTCAGGGCCCATAGGGATATCGTAGATGAAAAACTAGGCGGGATAGAACGAGCAGTTATAGAGAAGGTGGCCAGCGAGCTTGCAGTGGACGGCAACAGCGGAAACATGCATCACAGCTATGCTTCGAAGTACTTCCTTGCCTATACGATTATTGCAAAAAAGGCGCAAGGCTGGAAGTGGCTGATGTTCGGAACTGCTACCTATCTGGTTGCAGGGATAACCTTCACTGTTGGATCACATTTCCATAATCTGGATGAAGGTCTTGGGGCCATTGGCGGTGTGCTTTTCGGTGGAGGAACCCATGCACTTTTAAGAACAAGGAAGGCCTGGTCACAGGCAAAATTGCTTACGACTATCTTTATAGACAAGTACAACACAAGGCACCTTAGGGAGGCGACTGCAGAGATACAAAAGGATCAGGCAGCCGAATTGAAAGCAAATCGATCATCGTAATCAAAAGATCTTGTTGCTACTTCTCTTAGTAAGCGGATAATGCCGGGAGAACCACAAATCCACACATTATGAATGAATTTATACTTTTTAGTGATAGCCACAAAACATATATCTAAATCGGTTGATAAGTTAATATGGCATCTTTGGCTTGGGTTCTAGTAATCATGGCCGTGGTAATCATAGCGTTTCTCGTTTTTAGCTACCCGTCCATCATATCGAGCATCAATCGCCTCTGGCAGAGCTCTGGAGGGGTGTCGGGCATAGCAGATAATCTCTCTTTATACCTATCGTCCGCGGTTGGTGAGTGCAACTCGCAGATAAATGCCCTCACCCCGGTTATTGAAACAGAAGTGCCACGCGGCTCCGCGATTACAGTAGTCGATATAACAACGTTTTCCTACAACCAGAATACGAGCGTTACCTCAAGGCAGATTCTCACCTGGGCACAAGCGCTGAGCAGCTATTATACGGATAACCAGGAGTTGCCTGCATATATCGAACATGACGCTGCCTATGCGGCAATCGGTGATAACAGGACCCACCATGCGGGTATTGGGGAGGTGGTCAGGGTAACAGTTCCAGCGGGTGATTTCGAAACAACTGCGCCAGCCGGCACCAGACTCACCCCTCTTCTGTGCGACTTCAAGGGAAATCTGCTGCCTGGCTCTAAAAATAACACAGTCTGGTCCTAGGCCGTTGTGGAACCGGGTGCCACCTGACAATGGACAGAAGGGACCCGATATCCAACAACATAATGCAGGGAGAGAGATTTGAACTCTCGAACCCGCTAAGGGACTAGACCCTGAATCTAGCGCATTTGACCAAGCTTTGCTATCCCTGCATTTATTATTCGATATATTGGTGCAAAGGGTTAATATGCTTTCATTCCCTCACAACACTATGCCTAGATCTTCAGGGCTAGAAGGCTGGGGGGTCGACGATCACAACCTAAAGACGGGCTTGCCATCGGCAAAGGAATCAAGCAAGCTGGTCAGAGACCGAATACCAGAGATAATAATTTCAAAAGGGCAGAAGCCAAAGATCCGGGTTGCAGGTAAGGCGGAATACAGGAGAAGGCTCGCCCAGAAGCTTATGGAAGAGGCGACAGAGTACGCTAACGACCCTAACACAGAGGAGTTGGCCGACGTACTGGAGATAGTTTATGCATTGTGCCTCACCCACAGGATGACCTTCCCGAAGCTGGAAAAGATAAGAAGGGAAAAGGCGAAGAAGAGAGGCTCCTTCAAGAAGAGGATAATACTTGACAGTGCGTGATTTGATGGATGCCGAGATTGGGATAATAGGAGGGTCGGGGTTCTACTCGCTGCTGGACGGCGCTGAAACGGTCGAGATAAAGACCAGGTACGGCAAGCCCAGCGACAAGGTCTCAATAGGAACAATAGGGGAGAGGAAGGTCGCCTTCATACCGCGGCACGGTACCAATCATACGATACCACCCCACAAGGTTCCCTACAGGGCCAACATCGAGGCATTTGATTCGCTAGGGGTCAAGAGGATAATCGCAACCGGGGCATCAGGTTCCCTGAACCTCGAATACAGAATAGGGCAGATCGTTCTCTTTGACCAGTTCGTTAACATGACCAGTGGAAGGGCCGATACCTTCTTCGACGAAGGCGAGGTTGCCCATATAAGCACGGCAGAGCCCTACTGCAAGGGCATGCGGGCAAGAACGTCGGCAGTGGCAACAAGATTGGGCATCGACCACAAAAAGGAGGGCTCGGTGGTCGTGATAAACGGTCCCAGGTTTTCAACGAAGGCCGAGTCGCTCTTCTTCTCAAATCAAGGATTCGACACCATCAACATGACCCAGTACCCGGAGGTGGCCCTCGCAAGAGAAAAGGCCATCTGCTACCTTGGAATCGGAATAATTACCGACTACGACGCCGGCGTGATCGCAAAGGGCGGTGTCGCACCTGTCAAGTACGACGAGGTGTTGAAGATCTTCTCTCGGAACGTCGACAAGGTCAAGAGCCTGGTAAAAGAAACGATAAAAGAGACACCAAAAGAGAGGAAGTGCAACTGTGGCTCTGCGCTCGACGGGGCAAAGATAACGGCCTAGACCTCATTACTTCTTTGCTGGGATAAACTTCAGCGATATGGAGTTGACGCAGTGCCTAATGTTCTTGGGCGTGAAGCCCTCGCCCTCGAAGACATGGCCGAGATGCGCTCCGCAGTTGGCGCACTCTATCTCTATCCTATGGCCGTCTGCATCTGGTACCCTTTTCACCGCGCCCTTTACCTCATCATCAAAGGAGGGCCATCCGCACCTGGCGTCGAACTTGTCTTTTGACCTGTAGAGAGGGGCGTTGCATCTTTTACATACGTACATCCCATTGGCCGTGTTCTGTTCGTACTCTCCGGTGAACGGCGCCTCCGTACCCTTACCCACTATTACTGCCTCCTCTTCCGAGGTAAGCTTGTTGAGTTTCAACTAATCCCGAAAATCGTTTGAAGCCAAGATTATTTAAGGATTAGCTGTGGGCCCTATGCGTCTTAGAGCTCGCGTACCATCCTAATGTTCTTCGCTCCGCCACCACATCCGATAAAGCCATGTTTTCTGTAGATTTGCTGCGCGAAGAGGTTCTTGCGGCCGACATATAATCTGACCCTTGGAAAACCTATCAAAACAGCTTTTTCCAGGACGTTTCCTGTCAGGTTTGTCCCGACACGATTGTTCTCGGCCCAGGGATCCACGCCTAGGAAGAGCGTCGCGCCGCCATCCTCCGTATGGTCGGGTGAGATGGTGGCAATGCCCACTATCCTGCCTGAAAGATCCGCCACCGATATTGCAGCGGTCGCATTATTCGTTGCTTTTACCGCCCAATCAACCCAATCCTCAGTGTGGAACCTGGTGGTGTTGCCCCAGAAGGTGACCCCGCTTTTATAAAGCGACTCATGAAAATGGAAAACCGCATCGTAATCAGACTTTTTTGGGACCCTGAGCGTGACGTTTCCCAGCCTACCGCACGGTACCACCACATCGGCTGATAGCTCCGCAACCCTACGTAGCAGGTGTACTGGTCCAGGCCTGCTCTGGGCCAAAGCCACACTGCCGCTGCCATTCAACTTTGTTATCATCTTATCGGCTTCTATAACGAAGTTCCAAATATAAATAGTTATTAGTCAACCGCAAGTCACGACTGAAAATTACGTAAAAAGAAGCTCCATCGCCCAATTTTTTGCATGGATTTATAAATCCGCATTCCTCATAAATTTGCTGCGGATGAACAAATGTCTAACCTGATTGGAACGATAGTATTCTCGCTGATAATGGGCTTCTCCATCTTCCTCTCCCTTCCCATAGTGATGCGGAAGAAGACAGGTACCAAGACACTGAAGCTTCTTAACGCGGCAGCCATCGGCATACTCCTATTCCTCATGGCGGACGTCTTTTCAAACGCCGCTACCCTACTTTACTCGAAGGGCTCCCTCTACGGATATGGTGCATCTCCATTGTACTCGCTGGTCTTTGCAGCAGCCTTGGCCATAGGCTTCTTCATGCTCTTCGTGTTCGAGAACCGCTCGAAGAGGGGTCTGCCGCCTGCCAAGATGGCCCTGATGATAGCCGTAGGGATTGGCCTGCAGAACCTCACTGAAGGATTGGTATTCGGCTCCCTTTCCGTCAGCCTGGGCCTTTTCTCCGGAGTCGCACTGGTGGTGCTTGTGGGCTTCATACTCCAAAACATAACAGAAGGATTCCCCATCGCCTCGCCGTTCATGAATTACAACGATAGGAAAATCGGCACCATATCATTGCTCCTCCTTATCGGATGCATCCCGACCATTATCGGAGGCGTCGCGGGCTTCTACTACAGCTCTGCCCTCTTTAACCTCTTCTTCGACGGGCTTGCGATCGGGGCAATACTCTACGTGATAATGCCGATGACCAAGCACCTGCTGAAGGACATAGACCCGATGCACCAGAAGGTCGCCTATGCCGGCATCTTCATCGGGTTCCTTGTGGGATTCCTAGTTAATCTGATCTAGGGCGTCTCTGCCTCTTCCTTAGCCGCGGGAAGAACCGTTCCTCTTATGCTGATCTCCGTAAACTCTCTCCGCCAGACCTGTGTAGGTAGCAGGAGTCAGCTCCATAAGCCCGTCTCCGCAGCTCTTCGTTCTGTAGCTCAAGCCCTTCAACGAATATCCTTACGTCATCAAGCGTTACCTTCTTTCCTCTTGCGAGATCCTTCAGCTGCTCGTAGGCGTCAGCCACTCCCTCCCTCCTGAGCCCCGCCGCTATGCCCTCTGTAATAACAGCAGGCACGTTGGCCAGCGCCAGTGCGACCGCCTCGCCGTCAACCTTGATCTTGTCGAGTCCTGTCATTATCCCCTTGTAACCTATGAGCGAAAAGCCAAGGGCCAAACCGATGTCCCTTTGCACTGTGAAGTCCGATAGGTCCCTCTCAAGCCTAGATATGGGTAACTTCTCGGAGAAGAACTTGAGCAGCGCGTTTGCCTCGCCGAGCTTTCCCTCGCTCTGCTCGAAGTCTATCGGGTTCATGGCCTTATGGGGCATCGCCGAGGAGCTCACCTGGCCCTTCACGACCTCCTGCTTTATCGAGCCGTCGCTTATGTACCTCCACATGTCCTGGTCGAAGCCTATCAGGATTGTGTTTATCCGCTTGAAGGTGTCGAACAGGCTCGCGTAGCTGTCATGCGGCTCTATCTGCGTCGTTATCAGGTTTACCCCGATCCTTACGCCCTTCTGGACGGCGCCGGAATAGAAGTCGAGATCCTTTATGAACTTCTCAGAGAACTTGATCCAGTCAACGTTGGGATATGCCAGCTGGTGGGCGTCGTAGTTGCCCGAAGCCCCGTTGAGCTTCGCCAATATGGTGAAGTTCTCCAGCTCCTTGATCCCGCGGTCCAGCCTTGAATAGAAAACGGCGAACTTCTTGCCGAAGGTTGTCGGTGAAGCGGGTTGGCCGTGGGTCAGTGCAAGGGCTGCCAGGCCCTTGTTGTTCATGGCAAACTTTTCCAGCCGTTCTCTTATCCCATAGAGGGCAGGCAGCATGACCTCGTTGACTCCCTTCTTCAGCATGAGTGCATAGGCTATGTTGGTGACGTCCTCAGATGTAAGGCCAAAGTGCAGCATGCTGGTCGTGTCTTCAAGGCTGGTCGACTTGAACATGAGCCTGTAGAAGTACTCTACCACTTTCACGTCGTGGTTGGTCGCGGGTATGTCGCCGTAGCCTCTTATCTCAAGGTCCTTGAGGATCTGGCGAAGTCAGGACCT
>CAVXBR010000039.1:0-5731 GCA_963760035.1 uncultured Microcaldota archaeon
CAGCATCGAGTTCGAAAGCTATATATATTTGATAAACTTTAGTTTTGACGATGAAATGCAGCTCCTAAATACGGATAGGCCCAATGTCCAAAAGGTTGTCTCGCCCCCAGAGGGGCTTAGGCCGAGATTGGATGTCCAGATGGCAGGAGGTTACCAGGAGAGGATGCTGTTGTTATGTAAAAATCCTGCTGTCGCGCTTTCAAAGTTTAGTAACGCCCTGCGTCAAACCGAGTATGCAAATTGCTTTGGGACCGTAGGCTGGGTTCTTGCAATAGAGAGACGGATCGAGCAGACATGGAAAGAGGCAGTCACGGCCGGTAAATCCTTTGGCGATTCTGAAGATAACTATGTATCGCCACGGGGCGTGGATGGGCCTGGTTTTATAGGGCCGGAACCGATGACGGCGTTCCTGAAGTTCAGCCCGGATGTTGCTAAGGTAAAGGAGGCAAAGGTTGGAGACATTGTGGCGTTATGGGTCGAGTCGAACGATAAACGCTATGGCTTTGAGCTTTGGCACGCGGGAATTTTTATTGAAGGAGGCCGAGTTTTTGAGAAATACAACACGTATGGTGATATAAAGTATGACAGGACTGTCGAAGACATCTGGAGAAATAATCCAGAAGGTTATTGCGCGTTTTATAGGGTTAAAGGAATCATTTAAGCTGGGCTGCAAAATATAATCCGACCCAATAAAAGGACTAGAAAGCTTGATATATTTGGATGGGGGCTTGTTCTAGCGATAGGATGAAAGAAGCTACTGTAATCAAGCCCAAGTCAATGCAGCAGATCTGGCAGGTTCACAAAGAGCTGCTTAGACGTTCTAATCCCACCTTGCCCATGGACTGGAACAAAAGCCTGCCGGACGACAGGGAGGCCTTCGGTCTGCTGGTCCTGAGGCAAAGGAGGTGGCTGAAGCCGCGCGATCCCATTGAAGTTACTGAGTCCTATTTGAAGGATACTGTTGGAAGGCTAAAGCCTCAGATAGAGGAGGTGTGGGGGCACAAAATAGAGGAAATGCCGTTTATAGATCATGTATCCCCTCCCCTCTTTTTCGCTAGACTGAACCACCATCAGGCTATGACCAATAAAGCCTTTGGCTATGGGGAGTTGCACAGGCTTCCACCGGCCATGGCCTCGGCCCCCTACCATAAAACAATTTTCCTGCCGGAGAGGTTTATGTTGGTAGAACCTGACTCTTCCCCAAAAGGATTCAATTATACAGACGTACCCTGGGACAGGGCGTATTTCGAGGGGGTATTGACCGAGGAGATCTCCCATGCCCTGTTTAGGCAGGCCAGAGGCGAGTGGTCGACCGACTTTGTGAAAGCAATGAAGGCTGTCGGCTCGGAGGCAGAACTGATAATCAACCGCCTGGCAGAGGCAAGCGCCCAGCTCGCCAAAGAAAGGCTTTGCAGCCAGAATAAGGAGTGGGGATTTTATGTCGGGATAGATGCCATCAAAGTCCTCTGGGGCGACAGCAGGACCAGAGGAAGCTATGCCGGATTGGACGCCCTTTCCCAAAATATGACACTTGTGCGCGCCTCCATGATTGACTATCTGATGACCCAAAGCGGCGACAGGATGGCGGTCGGTTTCTTTTCGGACCACCCTTCTTGTTCCAAAAAGAAAGAGGTATTTGATAACGTCCTAAGGTCGTAGCAAGTTTTATTGCGACCAGGTGAGGCAGGTCTTGGAGCTCGAAAATGATATATATTTGATAAAAGTGATGGTTAGCAGTGATGGTATGGAGCAGGCAGAGAGGCGCATAAGGTCGGCGGCGTTCAAGCCCCCGCTGATCGAGAGCCAGATAAAGCTATTGGCCGATAGGCTAGGTAAGTCATACCTTAACGTAACGGATCTTGCCAGCCGTAATGAGGAGGAGGCAGTTTTGCGCCTGCTGGCAAGGCACCCGAACTGGAAGGTAAGGAGGAATGTCGCACTCAACATGAAGAGAGGTGACGAGACTCTAATCCTTCTTAGGGAGGACGGGGACGACCGGGTCAAGAGATGGGCAATGGATTATGGCGGCCCGCTCAGACGTGAGGTGGAGAAACCGAAACCGAAGCCAGCTCGTACCTTTAATTATTGGGGTTAAACAGTCCCTAGGGTACATGTAAATGGGTGGCGGGTTTAAGTGATGGAGTATTTTGATAGGGTTAATGCGGGTAGATCAGTTGGAAAATTCACTGCAAAGAAAGGTTCCGAGCGATAGAGAGGAGAGAAAGGCTAGCCAGGGCTTGAGGTACGGAAAAGGGCAGCATGTTGATATTTTAGTTGGCTTAAGAAAGGCAACGGCTACGGTTATTAGCCCCACCAAGAACGGAGACGGCGTTGTGGTCAGGTTAAGGCAGCAGCACAACCGGCAACTCAATAGAGAGAAGAGCCAGGAGCTGGCCGGGCTCTCCCTTCAATTGAGGACGCTTGAGGAGAGATGGAAGCGGGGAACCCAGAGCGAATTTGAACGTGCCGAACAGGAAAATATATGGAGAAGGATTAGGCAGTTAACCGACATAAAACCAGCCAAGATAACAAGAACCTTCGCCGTTGCCCCAGAACAGATAAAAACTAGGCAATCCTTAGAACAAAAACGCCAGTGGGTCTCCGATACGGAAAAAAGAAAGCTCCAAAAAAAGCAGCTGCTTAGGCAGATAGAGTCGAAGCTGAAAGCAGGAGTCAGCCCAAAGCGGCTGAAGCGCGAGTTAAAGCTCACCAAGTTCCCCGACCTTAGGGTGGGGAAAGGGAAAAGGGAGTTCGGATACTCTAGTGGGTAGTGGGAATCGCTTTTATAAGCCTTCCTCTACTATAGTATAATCGGTGCTGCTTATGGCAGGAAAAAGTGGGAGTGGCCGCGGGAGCCCAGTAAGCGCGGAGTCGAATGCCATGTGGGAGAGAAAACTCGCCTACAAGGAGAAGGAGGTAGGTCTGGAGCTTTTCAAGTGTATCTACTGGGGCATATACATAGTTGTGATCGCCTCTGTGCTCATCACCTCGGGCTACAGCAACCCGAATCCCATGGTCTTCGTCGGCTGGGCCGCGGTTCTGCTCGCCATATTCCTCATCATCTACGGATTCGTAGCGATGCTCCACCAAAAGCTGCTGAGGAAGCACAGCTAAATTTCACGTAAGGTTTTCATGGTACGAAACATCTACGAAAGTAAGCACTACAAGCTATTCATTCTCATTCCGGTAGCGCTGATGCTGGTAGCCATATACTTTATACCGCACATACAGCTGGACTCATCGCTGAGGGGTGGCATAAGCGTGCAACTCCAGACGAACGCAACCCCTGACGTTAGGACGCTGACCACGGCAATAGACGCAGCGATACCAGGGGCGCAGTCATCGGTCGCAAGGGCTCCGGGCGGACTTTCGGTAACAATGGTAGACAACCAGAGCCTCGCCAACGCAGAGGCCTACCTGTTGGTCCTCTATTCGGCCTACTCCAACTATACCCAATCGGACTTCAACCTTACGCAGGCCCAGAGCCTCCTCTCGAACCAGCAGCCCAACGCGACCCTTGAGGCCATAGTCACGGCCTCCCAGAAGGAGATAAATATCTCGGAGACCCAGATGACCAGCGCCTTCAACTCGGAAAGCGCGGCGCTCAAGCCGGTGCTCAAGAACGCCCAACCGGTCAATACGGCAGGCTACCAGGGGATGGTGACCAACGGGCAGAACGCCTATACCAATGCATCCGCGCAATACCAGAGCTACGTAATGGGCAAGCTCTCATCGCTGATCCAATTCAGCTCCTACTCCTACAACGAAGTCACGCCTACGCTGGGCGCCTTCTTCCTCAGCGAGATAGAGAACATAATAATAATAGCCTTCATACTTGTCGCCATAGCGGTCTTCTTCATCTTCAGGACCCCTACACCTTCTTTCGCAGTGGTTTTCGGTGCGACCAACGACATAGTGGTGGCACTGGGTGCGATGGGGCTTCTCGGGATCCCGTTGGGCATAGCCTCGGTGGGAGGCCTCCTCATGCTTCTCGGCTACTCGATAGACACGGACATACTGGCTGCCGTAAGGATACTCAAGAGGAATGACGCCACCCCGGAGATAAGGGCCTTCTCGACCTTCAAGACCGGGCTGACCATGACCTTCACCGCGATTATAGCCTTCGGCGTGTTGTTCATTGTCTCCTACTTCGCGTTTATACCCACCTATTCGGAGATATCTGCGGTCGTGCTGATAGGGCTCACTACCGACGTCCTGACGACATGGCTGGCGAACACGCCGATCATACTCTGGTATAAGAAGAGGAAGGATGGTGTCAGGTCATGAGCAAGATCAAGGAATACCTGATGGACCGAAGGATCCTCGTACTTATTGTCGTAGCGGTGGCGCTGGCTGGCCTTGACCTCCACTACGGAATACACTTCGGCATAGAGTTTGTCGGAGGTACCCAGATACCGATAACGCTGCAGCATCCTGTCAACGTGACTGCCATGACCAGCCTGGTGGCGGCGCTGCAGCAGAGGGTCTCCACATTCGGCCTCAAACAGACAACTGTAGAGGGGGTCGGAGACTCGCACGTCTACGTGATGATACCGACCGTATCGCAGGATGAGGTCAACCAAACCATAGGCATAATTCAGAGCCAGGGAAGGTTCGACGGCGTCGTCAATGGCAAGGAGGCGATAAACGGTTCTGGCATACTCAAGGGAAGCATTGGTGTTGTGCAGCCGTCAGCCGGGAACGGCACCGTAAGCTGGGCGGTTACCTTCTTCATAACCGACCCCGCGGTGAAGCAGTTCGGCAAGGCGGTATTCGGCCAGGGGAACCAGCCGCTCTACATGTTCCTCGACAGGCCGACAAATGCCATCGTTGTGATAAACTCGTCAGAGCTCTCTTCGGGCTCGTCAGCCCTTCTCACGGGAAGCCCGATCGCCGCGATGAGGCAGGCACTCAGCTACGGCACCCAGACAATACCGATAATAACAGTCTCGGCGACGAACAGCAGCCTTAACTCCACCGAGAGCCTGCTCAAGCAGGACCGGGCAAAGTACAAGGTGGTGGTAGCCAGCTCCAACCTCCCTGCTTCGCTGATAGCCTTCATGAAGGCGCAGAACTACACAGTTGTATTGAAGGACAAGGGCAACATGACCCCACAGATAACAGCGATATCGGCCAACCTAACCGTCGTTGAGACCTGGCCGGCTGTAGGTCTTCTTTCATCGCCCATACTAAACCCCTCGATAACCAACGGCAGCGCCGGGGACAACTATGAGATAAATGGGGCAGCCCCGTCCAACCTCTCTTCGGCAGCCAAGCTCTCCTACGCGACCCTGCAGGGGAAGACGATCGAGAGCATACTGAACGGCGGTGCGCTGCCGGTTGCGATAATAGCAGGAACGCCGACAACGATACCTGCAACGCTGGGAAGCCAGTTCCTCTTCTACAGCGTAGTGGCAGGCCTGGTGTAGCGGAGGCTTGAGCTAGTCGTACTCAATCTGTCCCACACTCCGTCTTTACGAAATGGTCGAGCGTGTACCTGCCGATTTCGCTGGGGCTCAAGGAGGGTCGGCGTAGGCGACGTCGTACCTTGTCCAGTGATGTGATTGGTGCCTGAAATCTCACCCAGTCGTTCTTCCTCACTTCCTTTTTGGGAGGTGTGTAGGAGAAAGCGGCCGTGGGCTTTGACGCAATGTCCCTAAACTTAACTTCCTGCACCCCTCCCACTGCGGTTCGTATGCTGTCTACCTCAGGGGTTGGGTCGCCTGGATAT
>CAVXBR010000040.1:0-4012 GCA_963760035.1 uncultured Microcaldota archaeon
CAGAACTCGAATGCCATTAAAGTTCTATGATGGCGTCTACGAGTTCATGGAACTCCTTGATCTTCGAGTAGGCTATCTCCATCCCCTCCTGGTAGGCCTCCGACCAGTTCCTCCCCTCCCTGTTCCTAATGTCGGCATATATCGATGATGCCACGCAGACGTCCATGGCAAATATCTTCATCTTGCTTCCGCTCTCCTTCGCCCTCCTGACCAGACGCTCCAGCTCCATGAGATAGTTCTCCTTCGGATCTATCCTGTTCTCTGTAAGGCGCTTCAGCACCTTCTCGATGATCCTCCAGTGCTGTGTCCTTTCCTCGTAGATCTTCTTCGGGAGCGAGAAGAAGTTCCGCAGGAAGACCATCTGCTTCATCAGGCTGGGATCGTCCCTGATCCAACGATTTTCCCCGAAGAGGTTCATGGCCCTCTCATAGTAGCTGTTCCAGATCATGTACTTCTCTTTAGGGTCCATCCTTTCGAAGGCGTCGACGCTGACCTTGGCGTCGATCGTGACGTCCGCGAGCTTTGCCGCGCGCCTGCTTATGAAGAGCGCCTTCCTCAGTGCAGTTTCCCGCTCCGGAAGGTTGAAACGCCCGATTCGCCTGAGCCCCTCCGGCACCCCGCGGATTAGCTTGATGGCATTCAGATGATTCTTCCTCTGCTGGTCGGTTATGTGCTCCGCGAAGTTGCGCCTCATAAAGAACTCCGCCCTCTTGTTCCTCGTGAGTTGGTCGATCATAGGATGCACCACTCTCCAATATCCCCAATGACAGGACCCCAACCGCCATCCTGTCTAAGAGTACTGGCTCCGTCCAGATATATCAAGCTTTCGCGAGGCTCTGCGCCCTGGCCCTAGAGATGAAGTCCCTCCCTATCCCCTTCCTGGCCGGATGATAACCCTTGAAGATGTCGAGGTAGGTCAATGCCAGGCTAATCTCCATCTCCCTTACGCTGGCGTGTATCTCGTCGGCCTTTAATTTAACAGGCCTTCCGCCCTCTTCCCCCAAGCTCCTTGAACAGGCAAAGTGCAGACGCGACTCCAGAAGAGCCATGAATCCGCTCGCCCCTGGCGTGAGCCGCTGCCCCACGGCCTTCCTCAGCAGGCCGACCCCGTTGGTGGTCATGATGCCCTTTACCGCCTCCCCCACCGAAAGGTTGTTGCTTATGAGATACAGGACTGCCAGGGCCTTTCCGAAGCAGTAGAAGGACTCCTTCCTGGCAAAACTGCCCATCCTGCCGATTACCGCTGCGTCCCTGATAGCCGCGGCAAAGAATCTGGAAGCCCCCTCCTCGCTCTTGATTTCGGCAAGGTTTCTCGCCTGCATCAAAAATATGTGGTCGCTTAGCAGAGTGGCATCATCGGTCGTCTTGCAGCCCTTCCCAATCTCGTAAAGATTGAGGGCCACCCGAAGCGGGTCTGTGGCGATCTCTAGACCAGACATGGCCTTTTCGACGAACATGGCGCACATCTCGTCAACTGCCTTATAGGTGAAGCGAGGCATTGCCCCACTCCTGTTGAGCTTGGCAAAGTCCCTTGCATAGTGCGTGGCCTCGTGGGTCGAAGTTAAGTCCGAACTCGATTCACTGAGCCTGATCAGATCCGGCGCGATGAAGTCGCCCTGATCCGAGCCTGCGCCTTTCCAGCCCCAGCAGCTCTCGCACTCCTCGTCGCTTATAATGTGTATCCGCGGCATCCTGGGAAAACTTCTCGAGCTGACCGCCTCGAAGCGCCGGAGGGCCTGGTATACCTCAACCTTTGCGCTCTCCCTCCTGCGCTCCAGTGCTTCTTTAATCTGCGAGCTCGACCTCTTAGGCAGTGGGGGAGCGGAGGCTGACTTCATCGCTATCTGCCTGGTCGCCGTCATAGCAAAGGCTCATGCGTTTCAGATATATTAGCTTTATCCAAATTCCGCATTGGTCCTATCCTGTTGGGTAGTCCCTATATAAGACTAGACTACGTAATAACCTGAGTGATGGCATGAAGGATGCACAAGACAATTACTCTGAAAAGATGAAGATGTGGAAGATGAAGGAGGAGCTCCTGAACTCGATGAGCGAGAAAGAGCTGCGCGCATTCATCAAGGGATACATGATGGGCCAAAAGACCGTACTAAAGCAGCTAAGTTCCATGGGCGGATGCCAGTGCGGAGACTGCGGCGAAGAGTCGTCATGCAAGAGCGACGACTCCTGCGGCTGCGGAGAGAAGGGCTGCAGCTGCGGCAAGGAGTAACTAAAGACGCTTTGGGTTCCACCTCGATCGGGGTGGGCCTCTAATTTCTCAAAGTTCAAGCACAGAGGATTAGGATAAAACTTAAGAAGGAGAGTTTCAGCGACTGACAGATTTCAAGTGCCCGAATCGCAAAAGCATCTAAACATCTCAAGACTTCTGGTCCTGAGATGTTTGAATTTAATGTGCTTCTCTTGATTTAGGATAAGATTTAATTACTGCTGTACCTTATCTGAAATACTCTCTCTTCCTGCTATAGCTCTGTGCCTCCTCCTATATATAGCTACGCCTGCACGACCTTGCCTCGGATTGGCTGCGGCTGTCTCTCCTCTTATTACCTAAAGGACTGAAAAGGATCGGGTTTCACTTGTGCGCTGTTGGGCGGAGGAACTTGTTCAGACCCTGAATCTTCCTCAGCTCTACAAAACGGGCAACGGTCACCTGCTTGGAGAGCAGATTCTTCGCTACGTCAGTGCCCTGCTTAAGCTGCTGCTTTGCCAAAAGGGCAACCATGGTCATCGCTCTTGCCATATCTTACACCGTATATCTTTCTGCTTGTCCAAATATATAAACCT
The DNA here is from genome assembly GCA_963760035.1 of uncultured Microcaldota archaeon. Lineage (GTDB taxonomy): Archaea > Micrarchaeota > Micrarchaeia > Micrarchaeales > Micrarchaeaceae > JAJYUY01. Next base: position 2,800 of record CAVXBR010000040.1, read on the forward strand.
AACCACCCCACCCGTGACGTCAAGCAAAGTTCCCCGACACCAAACCTAATACCCATTTGGATACCTATATAAACTCTGCTTTACAAAATACCTACAGTGATCAATATGCCACAGTACGCGGTAATACAATCGCACGATGCAGACATTTGTCCGATGACAAATAAGTCGGTGAGAGAGTTCCTGATGAAGAAGATGCCTGAGCACGAACAGCTCACCAAAAAGCTGGGTGTCAAGGTTCTTTCAGAGATACATCTCGATCCCGACCACAAGGCCTTCATGCTATTCGAGGCAAAGAGTGCCGAAGCTGTAAGGGATTTTCTGGTGCAGGGAGGTTACACACACTACCTAAGGACCGAATTCTATATGGTCACTCCGGTAGCGGAACTCCTGAAGCATGCAGAGGATATGCCCACGATCTTCTAGCTGTAGGCCATAGCTAGCTTTTTGGCTTCCCGGGCAATCCGGGCAAGCCTTTTCTGCATCCTCTGGCCAGAGGCATGACTTAATCCCGCACGCCCACGCCAAGCGCGTCAAATCCCTGCTACTCTCTTAAGCATTGCCTACCTAATCATTAACATGTCACGGAAGGTCAGCAAGAGGAAGCGCCCCGACAGGGACGTGCACTCGATACACGACGTCTCCCAGCGTAAGGGCGGCATATTCAACGAGCGCACCATGAAGTACCTCAGCAAGTTCTACAACAAGAAGGTGGTGACGAAGGTCGACTTCGTCGTCTCGACGGGAAAGGAGGCGGACGTCTACCTGGCCGAGCGCGGTGAATCAGAGCTGGTGAAATCGGACTTCGTGGCCATCAAGTTCTTCAGGGGAGAGGGAATATCGTTCAACAAGATGAGGGAGTACATAGAGGGCGATCCGAGGTTTGGAAACCTGAAGTCCAGCAGGACAAGCATAGTGGAGATATGGTGCAGGAAGGAGTTCGGCAACCTGGTGCTGGCGCAGGAGGCTGGCGCAAGCGTTCCGACGCCCTACATGTTCAACGGCAATATCCTCGCCATGGAGTTCATAGGCAGCGACACCGGCGTCGCCGCGCCAAAGATGAAGGACGTGGTTCTCGAGGACCCGAAGAGGACGCTGAAGATCATACTCAACCAGGTAAAGCTGATGTACAGGGCCGGGCTTGTCCATGCGGACCTGAGCGAGTTCAACATACTGATGCAGGGCGAGGAGCAGAAGCCGGTGATAATCGACATCG
>CAVXBR010000041.1:0-11587 GCA_963760035.1 uncultured Microcaldota archaeon
CGGTGCTGCTCAACGAAAAGGGCGAGGTTGTGCTGCTTCACGCCAGAAAGTACAACTACTACAAGATCCCTGGAGGTGGCATCGAAGGCTCCGAAGGTAAGGAAGAGGCGGCACGCCGGGAGGCCATGGAGGAAACAGGATACGGGATAAAGATGATCAAGTCCCTTGGTATGATAATAGAATACAGGAGCAGAATAAAACTACGTCAGATCTCCTACTGCTTCCTCTGCCACACAGTCGGGGAGCAGGCCGAGGCCAGCTTCACCAGCAAGGAGGAGATGGAGCGATTCAAACCGATTTTTGCCAAAAATCTTGACGATGCGATGCGTCTGGTGAGCAGGAACAACAATCTTCCCTACCTGGCCAAGTTCATGACGAAGCGGGAACTACTATTCCTCCAGAAGGCAAAAGAGGCAATTTGACCCCTCAGGCCTTAGCCGCAAGCTCGGCGTATATGTCGTCGACAGCCCTGCCGAAGTCGCCGCCCTTCCTGTTCCTCGGCTGCTTTATGCCTATGCGCTTTATCGCCTTCAGCTTTGTCGGCTTATCAGAGAGCACAACGACCCTGTCCGACATAAGCACAGCCTCCTCTACGTTGTGGGTCACCATTATGACAAGCTTCACCGACAGCGTTTTCTTCCTTAGCGTCTCCAGCACCTCCCTCCTCATGGAGTTTGCCGTGAGCTCATCAAGCGCGCTGAAGGGCTCGTCCATGAGCAGCACCTCGGGCTTCTGGGCCAGCGCCCTTGCCAGCCCGACCCTCTGCTTCATCCCGCCGCTCAGCGCATTCGGGATAGGAGTCCTCGAATCCCCCCAAGCCGAACTCCTTGAGCATGCTCCCTGCCTCCTCCTCCTTCCTCTCCTCGTCTACCTGTACTGACGACAGTCCCAGCATCACATTCTCCCTGTTCGTCAGCCAAGGCAGGAGGGCAAAGTCCTGGAATACGAATGATATCTCCCTCCTCGGCCCCTCAACCTTCCTACCGTTGAAGAGGATCCTGCCACTCTCAGGTTTTATGAGCCCGGCGATTATCCTGAGGAGGGTGGACTTGCCGCATCCCGAGGGCCCTATTATCGAGACGAACTCGTTCCTTTTGGCCCCAAAGGAGAGCCCGTCTATTATCGTCTCTCCCCCTATCTCGTACCTGACTCCATCGACCTTTAGGAGATCCATCATTTCACTTGTAAACTGACATAACCCTGTTGTAGAGCCTCTTCCAGAAGAGCCTGTTTATCAGTATTATGATTATGGTAAGGTTTATCAAGGCTAGCGCGAGCAGCTGTATGTTTCCCGAAGCCAGGGCGAGGTCCAGCAGCTTGCCGAGCCCTACGCCGACCGAGGTCACGGCGGCGCCCATCCCACCTATGCCAGACGCAGTGAAGTACTCGGCCACTATGCTCGCGTTCCACTCGGCGGCTATAGCGGTTATGCCGCCGGTTATCAACCCGGGAAGTATGGCCTTCAGGTACATGTACCTCCAGGCATTCCTGCCCTTCACCTGGAAGACCTGCTTCGCCTCCACCCAGCTCTGCTGTACCGACGACTTGGTCGAGACTATGCTGAAGAGCATGTACCAGAAGCCGCTGAGGAAGAATATGAAGAATGCAACCAGCTCACCCCCGTAGGGAACGCCCTTCAGCCCGATGACTATCGCCGGCAGCAGAATGGTGGCAGGTATCGACGCTAGTATCTGGAAGAGCGTCATGTAGGACTCCTCCCTCTTCGCCATGAAGACTATGTAGATGCCCAGCGGCACCGATATCGCTAGAGTGACGGCGAAGGCAAGCCAGATCCTACCGAGTGAGAAGGCCATCGAGTAGAGCACGATCAACTCTTCCGCTCCCACACCCTTGACCAGCAGGTGGGCAGCGATGACGACAACTACAAGCACGGCCAGCACAACGGCGCTTCCATTCCTGTTGATCCTGTGCATCCTCCTTGCCTCTTTCGTCTCGTTCCTTTCGATTGTCTTGATCTTCCTGCCAAAGATCTTCCCGGCTACCTCGAACCTACGCTCGACCCCCCCTACCCACACTCCCGCCTTCAGCCTCAACTGGGACGGCTTTACATGCTTCACCGCCCTCTTCACGAACCGGTTTTCAAGATACCTGAAGAAGACAAGCCTAGTAACAACGACGAATACTACAAAAACCCCTATCCCGATAACATAGGCCGTCAGATTCCCCGCGAAGGCGAGATGGGCAAGCTCCGAGCCTATGCCGTACTTCACCGCGTACTGGGCCGATCCGGTCGAGAATATTTCGCTGGTGACCAGGTAGAAGAGACCTATGGCCCAGGACAGCATCGACTGCTCCACCACCTTCGGCATCGCGGCCGGGATCAATACCTTCCTCATCTTCTCTATGGGAGTCAGCTGGAATACCTCCGAGACCTCAGCGAACTCCTTGGGCATCGTCCTGATGGCCTCGTAGGCGCCGAAGCCTATGTTCCATACCATGCTTGTGAATATGAGGAAGATCACCGCAGCGTTTATGCCTATGATCCCCGGCAGCGTCGCAACTACGATGTATATCACAAACGGGAAGAAGGCAAGGATGGGCAGCGTCTGGAGTATGTCGAATAGCGGCAGCAGTACCTTCTCGGCCGCCTGCGAACGGTTCGCAAGTATACCCATCGCAAGCCCCACCACTATCGAGAAGAAAAGGGCTATGAACATCCTGATCCAGGACATCGAGGTGTCGAGAATCAGCGCCAGCAGGAGCGCGACTATGCCAAGCATAAGGAGCATGGGATGAAAAATGTTATAAGCACGACCTCCAATATTAATTGAAACTGATTCGATGAAGATAAGCGGACTCATATTCTCTGCCGACTCGATACCCGTGACGGAGGATGCGGCGCGCCACCTCCACGGCCTCTGCGACGAGGTGGTCGTAATGTATTGCACGAGCTACAGGGAGTTCCTAAAGCTCAAGTCGGAGGCGCCGGACTGGATGAGCGTCTTCTTCGTGCTAAAGCTGGGCTACCCGGAGCCCTACAGGAAGTACGCCATGGAGAAGTGCCAGGGCGACTGGATAATACTCCTCGATACCGACGAGCGCTTCAACAACCTCGGCAAGATCAGGGAGATAATTGAGGAGTCGGGCGCCGATGTGCTAACTGTGCGCAGGTTCGAGAAGCAGGGTTCGGACTTCACCACGAAGCAGTACCGGATATTCAGAAAGGGCGCGCTCGCATGGAAGGGAAACATACACGACCATCCCACCGTCAAGGGGAAGGTCGCCGACATCCCGAAGGAGAGGCTTGCCCTCCTTCACGACAAGAGCAAAACCGAGCCGCGGGGTTATCTAAAACTTAATGAGATGCTCCCCTGCGGAAAGCCATCCTACCTCGCTGCGGTAGACGCGGCGGTGGTGTTTAAGATAAATGGGACCAACTTCCTGAAGACCTTCTCAAAGAGGTACTCCCTCTACGCCGCCGCCTACAAAAAGAACAGGAAGACCTGCGATGCCATAAGGCGGATCGGGGTCACGAAGATGCTGGGCCTGGACAGGCCGTCCGTCGTCGCAAAGCTCAACAGGAGATACCGCAACAAACGCCAGGGGGTTGAGCTCCTCGCGAAGCTGCTGAAAGAAGCTGCGCCCAGCTAGTGGGTATAGTTGATCCTGAAGATGCGCGTGTCGTTGTTCGTGTATACCGGCGTAATCCTTGCGCTGGAGTTGGAGTAGTAGGGGCACTGGTAGGCGGTGCATAGCCAAATCAGCTTGAAGAGGTTGCTCTCATAGAGGCCGCTGGTCATTATTATCGAGCCCTGTATCTGCGATCCCGAGTAGAATACCATCAGCGTGTAGTTGAACTGGTAGGCGCTAGCGTTGTAGGCCATGTAGTACCCATCGCTGGTGTTGTAGAGGGTGACCCGCGCTATCTTGTAGAGCTTCCCCTGCCCGGTAGTGCCAAGATAGGCGGTGTAGTTCGCCGGCAGCGTGTTGGTGGGCTTGGTATTGATAAGCGTTACGTTGTAGTAGCCGTTGCCCAGGAAGTAGAACTGGGCCGTCGCGTTCTGCTGCGGCGACGCCACCTGCCCAAGCGGGGTGAAGGTGTAGGCGCTCTGGTTCTGGGGGACCCCTTCTGCGACCAGCCCACTGAGCTCGGTGAGCCAGTACTGCCTTGCGACGAGATACTGGGGCTTGCCTATGTTGTATAGGTACTGCGAATCGGCGCTGGAGTTCTCCAGGTACCTGGCGAAGTAGTAGATTCTGGTGGCGTTCTCGCCTCCGACGCTGTCCATGTAGCTGGTTCGGTTGCCCCATCCCTCGACGACAGATCCGTCGGGCCAGAGCGCTAGCACCGTCGCGTTGGTTGCCGTGTTGTTCTTCAGCCAGACCATGGCCGAGAGGAAGGAGGTGTTTATGCCGTCGGCCTGGGCCGAGGCGTAGGACTCGATGATGGTAAAGACGGTGCAGAACAGTATCACGAAGACCGCAGCAATGAGGCAGATCTTCTTGAGCTCCAGCTTCCCGCCCTTCACGATGGGCACTATGACCATGGCGAGTAGGACCACCATGATGAGCAGCGAGCCGTAGCCCTCGAGGAGGTACCAGTTGTTGTGGTAGCCCTGTCCCGTCGTGATTATGTTGCGCATCCAGAACCAGGCCAGCAGTATCAGGACCACCAGGGCCGCGATGGCGAACAGGTACTTGATCGTCTGGTTCGTTATCCTGATCCTGCCGACGGCCTCTATTATTATGAAGAGCCCATAGGCCGCGAATATCGCGATCGGTATGGAGAGCAGCGAGTTGTACCTTATGGCGTTGTACTGCAGGTAGGCAGTGACGAGCAGATAAGAAATCATCGCTATGTAGGGCACGACATTAAGGTCTCCCTCCAGTGATTTATCTCCATACTCGGCGACTCCCAGGACCAGGAAGCTGAAGAGCGTCAGGTAGAGAGGCATCTGCCAGCTGCCCATGTAGTGCCATATCGTGGCCCAACCTACTAACAACCACAGGCATAGGAGGCCCACCAGGACTATCTTCTGCCTGTTTGCCCCCTTGGCCGCTCCGCTTCTGGCCAGGTAGAAGCCTATCAGCAGGTCTATCAGCACCAGCAGGTAGACGACCAGGTTCCTGGAGGTGTAGAAGAATCCTGGCAGCAGGTGCAGGCCGTTTAACAGATATAGGACAACAAGCAGGGCAAGCTCGACGACTGCCACCCCAACCCAGAGCGCCCTTCTCCTGCTCCCCTCCAGCCAGGCGATGATTTTATCTCTAATGAGGAAGGCGAAGGCGAGAGCCCCTATGAAGACGAGGTAGAGCTCGAGCTCGAAGCTGGCGAAGAGGAACTGGAAGCTGGGCTTCTGGAGCTCCTGGGTCGTCGCGCCGACGGCGGTGCCTATGGTCTGGTTCTGGGCGGCGCCCACAGAGATACCGGCGACATTGGCGATGATGCCTATGTAGCCCCTGAAGACCACAGCGATTGCAACCGCCACTATCGCGATCACCACTATTGCGGCGATGGTCCTCCCCAGGCTGCTGTGGAGTAACCCTATCCTCCCTCTCCTCATGAACCAGAAGGCCAGGACGGCCAGCGCGAGCAGGGGCAGATAGAAGGGAAGGAAGCCATTGCCCTGTAGGACGATGCCCAGCCTGGCTCCGTGCAGGTAGACATAGATGTTCTGCAGGAGGTAGAGGGCGAAGAGCCCGGCCGTGAAAACTAGCACGGCCTTCATAAGCTCGGGCTTCCAGGATATGAATGCATAGACTATCAGCAGAACCAGGGAGAGCATGTAGACGGCGACGATGTACTGGGCCCCGTTCCAGACCATGATGCCTGTGCTGAGCACGAAGGCAGCGAAGAGGGCGACCAGCGCCATCGCCTTCACGTTCTTTAGCTTTAATCCTTTGAGCAACAGAAGCAGGGCAAACATCAGCGGCACCGCTATGAAGCTGTCACCCCTGTAGACCAGCGCAGCGGTCCTGGCTATGTTGCCGGCCGAGACGCCGATGAATAGCATGGCGAGCAACCCGCAGAGCCTGCTGTCCGAGAGCTCCTTGGCAATGAAGTAGGCCAGCACGAGCTCCACCAGCCCGAAGAAGAGGGGAAGGTAGCGCATTATGGTGAGATAGCCGGCCCCGCTCCAGCCGAGCAGGAGGTAGAATATGACCGTGATGTAGGGCAGGCCGGGCGCCTCGCCTATGAAGTTATGGACAGGGAAGCCGCTTATGCCAAGGTACTGGGGCTCAATCAGGTGGTTGCCCAGAGTTGCCCTTATTACAGAGTAATAGAAGAAGCCGTCCGGTTCGAACAATCCTTGACTCTTGACCAGGCCGAGCCTGGCGTATATGGTGACTGCCAGTATAGCGATGACGAGTATGGCAAAGATGAGGTTGCTGTTTATCTCGAATACCTTCTCCCTCTTCGCCTCTGGAGCGGGGTGTGCGGCATGCGCCTGTGCATCATGGTGTTCCTGATGTGCATGCTCATGATGGTCGTGGTGACTGTGGTCTTGCTCCTCCATCTGGACCCCGAGTTAAGATATGGCGTTGCTGTTTATATTCCTTTCTTCCAGAGGCTGAGTGGCGCAAACGAAGTTCTCGTGACATCCCCCCATGGCTAAATCTGTGGGCTTCCTCCGCCGATTTCCATCGGCAAAGTATGTTCTCGGCTCAATGATGCTGCTTGCGGTTCCTGTTGAACCGTAGAGGCAATATCTCCCCGAGCGTGACTTTCCCCTTGTCCAGAGGTAGCTCTATTGAGTATGTTTATTGCTGCGTTTACATCCCTGTCCTTCTTCATGCCGCACCTGTTGCAAACATATATTCTTTCGGATAGCGGCATATCCTGGATGCTGCCGCATGTGCTGCATATCTTTGACGTGTTCTGCGGATTTACAGATATCACCTTCAAACCGGCACTCTCAGCCTTGTATGAAAGTAGTTGTACAAACCTGTTCCATGAAGCGCCATATACCGCACCTGCAATGCTGTGGTTCCTTGCCATGTTTTGGATGTTTAGTTTCTCCACTGCAAATGAGGTGTAACCTGATCTAGCCAACACGCTTGAAAGTTTGTGGAGGTAGTCGCCAGACTGATTGTCGATGTGTGCCCATTCCTCCTCAAGCCTAAGTTTTGCCTTTTCCCTCCTTTTTGAGCCCTTTTGCCTTCTTGAGACTATTTTCTGCCACCTTGCGAGCCTCTTCCTCCTTTCCTGAATGAATTTGGGTTTTTGTATCTTCGACCCATCTGACATTACGACGAACGAATCGAGGCCCAGGTCTATCCCTATTGGATTGATGTCTTCGATATTCGGGCATGGGGTCTCTTTTACCGTTGTGAATATTGCATAATACTTTCCCGCCTCTTTTTTTAGCGTCAGCGTCTTTAGCCGTCCTTCCATGGTTCTGTGAAGCTCTATCTTCATCCTACCGATCCTTGATACGCGGAGCATGCTGAATTTGTTCCTCCTCTCTATTGAGAACGATCCGTTCTCCTGCGGATAAGTCAGCGAGTGGTATCTGTCAATAGACTTGAATCTGGGAAACCCAACCTTTACCTTCTTTCCCTGCTTCTTCTCCTTGACCCTTCTGAAGAAGTTCTGGTAAGCCTTTATCACTCTATCCTCTATCTCACATCTTGTCTGAGAATATATTTTCAGGAAGTCCCTGGTCTCTAATATGATCTCCTTCTTTATCTTGTTTAACGTGCTTCTTTTTGGAGTAAATGATCTGTCTTTCCCGTATCCTTCCCTTGCCTTTTCGAGCAGTTTGTTGTAGAAGTTCTTTGAAAGGTTGAGTTGCAAATTTATCTCTGACTGGCGTTTGAGATCAGGGTAAATTCTGAACCTGTAGGCTCTTATGAAATCCATGGACTTATATCGTCATTCAAATTTATATACTTTCTTTGGCAGCAGTTAAACCTCACCCCACGTGTAAACAGTGTCGGATTTCCCACTCACAAGGTTTTAAAGGTGCCGTGCCATAATTTGGTGCCGGTCCCAACTGCCGGATAAGATACCAGTGAGGAGAATGAAGTCAAGCATAATAGACTACCTATACGGCCTCCGCGGGACAGTCGACCAGCTCCTCTCTGTGCGCAACTCGGTCAGGAACTGGCCCACCGTGATCATGTTTTACCTGGGGCTCATACACTCGTTCGAGCTCAGGCCGAAGGAGGGCGAGCCGATAAGGATAGAGAGCCTGCCTGATTACAAGAGGTTCCAGGAGGAGGGCGGGCTAAAGGAGGCCCGCCGCCGCTACAGGATAGGCAGGAGCACAATAGAGTTATCATACCGGCATAGGAAGGTGAAGCTCTTCTTCGATGACCAGGAGGAGCGGAACGACCTTCTGATCCTGATAAGCGAGCAGTTCGTCGCAGAGAGCTACAGGGAGCTGGAAGTGAAGGGCAAAACGGTCATAGACATAGGCGCCAACGTTGGCGACACCGCCATCTACTTCGCCCTGAACGGCGCGAGGCATGTATACTCCTTCGAACCCTACCTCTACCCCTACCGCCTGGCGGTCCGCAACATAAGGGGAAACTCCCTCCAGGGGAAGGTCACCCTGATAAATGCAGGGGTCGGCGGCTCGGCTGACTCATCGGTGACCATTGACAACGAGAAGAGCAAGTCCTATACCATACTCAGGCCCTCACGGAAGGGGGTTAGAACAAGGATGCTCTCGCTCAACACGGTCGCCGAGAGGTACTGCAAGGGAGAGTCAGTACTCAAGATAGACTGCGAGGGGGGAGAGTATGACATAATACTCAACGCCTCTGAGCGTACCCTGAGAAGGTTCAAGCGGATAATAATAGAGTACCATGACGGCTGCGGCGGCCTGAGGAGGAAGCTAGAGGAGGCGGGCTTCAGGATCGAGTACTCGAGGCCCATCACCCTCTCCTACAACCTAAAGCTCTTCGGGATGCTCTTCGCCACCAGGGTCGACTAGCTCCCAATCTGGCTTAATCAATCCCTCCCTCCCCTACCTTCTCCCTCGACAAGATTTATGCCACAATACCGCTGCCGTCGGAGCGGGTTGGCAGGAAGAGAGGCTACACATGACGATTGACGTAATATAAAGGGGGGTTTATAAAATAACTATTAAGTATGTGGTATGGGTTTAAATACCTTCCAGATGGAATAACTCTACAAATGTTAAGTGTGAGACCATGAAGAGTCTAAACGCAAAAAGGATAGCAGCCATCGTTACAGGCGCTGCTTTATTGGGAGCGGGACTTGCGTTCGCAGGCCCATTGACCATCCAGAACGTGCCTATTATATCTAATAGTGGGCAACCGGTAGTTCAAGTCGTAATCGGATCAACGGCACAACCGTCAGACGGTGTCGCCGCAGGAAACATCGCAGCCGCGATAGGAAACCTCGCATACACGAGCACACCTGTCACAGCATGGGTGAATCCGAACTCGACAAGCGCACTGAAGGTTAGCGTATCTTCCTCGAAGTACTCGCTCACGAACCAGCAGGTCTGGCTCAACGAGAGCGGAGTGACGACTGGGACAGGAGCAACCTTCCTCTTCAGCACGCTGATAGGATCTGTGCTAAACCAGGGAATACTCCAGGGCCAGCAGTACACAAAGGCACTGCAGACCTCAACGACCTATGCGCTTCAGGCGTCCAACTCCATACAGGTGTCGCCGATCGCAAGCCCATTCACGGTCTACGGAACGGTCCCGACGGGATCAACCCTGCCTATCTCGACAAGCAACAACGCCAACAACTATGGAGGCGGTGTCAACTTCAACAGCTTCAGCGCGGGCAGCAGGTACGACAACGTACTTGAGGTCACAAACAGCCAGTTCACCAAGCTGATGAGCAACAGCGGAACAAACGCAGAGAGTGAATACCTGTTCCTGACAGGATTCCCGGTGTTCGACCAATACAACACTGTGAACCAGTTCCAGCTGCTCTCGGCAGGAGGCGCCTACCAGGCGAGCTTCGGAAAGCCGATACTCAGCACCACGACAAACGGCAACAACGCCATCAACGTGCCGATATCGCTGCTGGGCCAGGACTACACCATAATAAACGAAAGCTCTTCGTACAACTCCAACGGCGTAGTTACAAGTACGTCGGCAATCGCTGGAGGAGTAGTCTACCTCGCGTCAACATTGGCTCCTCTGCAGACCATCTACGTAGGCCACAACATAACATCAGGCCCGTGGACAGTCCAGCTTCAGGACCTGGCGCAGACACAGAACGGACTTAACGCACCTGCCGCAGTCGCAGTCTACTACAACGGACAGGTAACAAACGAGACCTCAGTGACGGTCGGAACTACTAAGTTCAACGTCTCAGGCCACCTGTTGTACGTCAATGTCAACTCGACATTCGCAGGATTGTATGCATACCAGAAGTGGGCAAAGATGCAGCTCTATGCTGGCGTATACAAACTACAGAACGGCAAGGTCTTCAACCAAACGAACGACCCAGGCTGGTATGTAGACCTGCTGTGGACAAACACCACAAGCGGATCCAGGGCAAATGCTCTACAGAGCATAATCCTGTACAACTACACGCCAACAAACCTGGCGGTGGGACAGAGCTTCTCATTCATACAGAACCCATCCACATATAAGCTCACCTTCGTCGGAGACACGATCGGGAACAACTTCGACCCGGTCCAGGCAACGCTGGGCAACGGACAGGTATCCTACGCCAACAGCGGCTCAGGCCACGGCAACCCGAACAACATAACAGAGCCGGCACAGTACCTCACTGTGACAAGCCAGATACCGAACGCCTTCAGCTACGCTGGACAGGCAAGCAGCTCGCTTGAGTTCATCCTGACCCCATACGCATTAACCTACACGGCTAACGCGGCAACGGTCTCAGGAACGGCCCCAGCAATGGGATCGAACGTCATGTTGTCTTATTCGACACCTGACGCGGCGAACTTCATCAACGCAAACCAGATCTTCCAAGTATCGATCTCTGGTTACACAAGCAACTCTGCGTCCTCGCCAGTCACAGAACCAACGCTGCAGTTCACATCGAACACGCAGGCACAGACCCTAAGCCAGGCACTGTGGAACGTTACCGGAATAACCATAATTGGAGGAAGAGCACTGCCCCTGACAACAGGTGGCGTCTTCACCATAACGGTGACGAACACGGTGACGAACGCGATAACAGGGTCGAACACCCTGTCGCAGCTATCCGAGTCCCCAACCCCGGTAGAGCTTCTGTCAGAGGCCAACGGGCAGACGTTCAACAGGACGTCGACCTCAACGCCTACCTACAGCCAGGGCAATGGCCAGCTGACCAACGTCAACGTGGCAGGCGCCAGCGGCGGAGTTACGTCCAACAGGGCACGTGAGTACTACACCTTCTCCATCGGAGAACAGCCTGTACCACAGAACAGCGTAGCACAGGACTCACTTGGCTTCGGCATCTACAACACGACAGGCGGATTGGGCCAGACACAGCTCCTGCAGATGAACTACTCGCAGAACGGCAACTCCAACAACGCGACCTACACATCAACAACAAACATCATCATACCGGTCCGCGCAGGGTTCATAACAGAGAAGGGAAGCAAGGTTGGCTCGATATCAGCATCGTCCGACACCTTCCAGATGGCAACAGCCGTAGACCAACTGCAGTTCGCACTGT
>CAVXBR010000042.1:0-82990 GCA_963760035.1 uncultured Microcaldota archaeon
ACGTAAAATTAGTAATAGACTTAGAAATTACTGATGCTTTTTCAGAATTAGAATTACAATTAAATGATAAAGAATCTCAGTTAAATACAGCTAATCAAGCACTTTCTGATTATCTGACTGAAAGAGGGGTGTCTAAAGAGAATCTTAATGATGTTTCTTCTGCTAACTTGAAAATAATAGCCCTAGATTCAGAAATAAAAAGTTTGTCTTTAGAGGTTAACGAACTTGAGAAAGTTATTAAAGGTTTTTCGCGTGAACCTTCTGATGTTCTTAAAAATAATTATATTTCATTAGTAAACAAAAAAACTGAAGAAATTAATGAGCAACTTGTTTCTATTAATAGCCTATATATTAAGACGATATCGTTGAAATATGAGTTTGACTTTGATCAGGCCTTTGATTCAATCTTCAATGAATTTAAAGAGAATTTTTCAACCCAATTAGCTGGGCTTGGAGCAAAGGATCCATCCCTTAATGAATTGTTATTTACTATAAAGCCTGACCAAGTTGATGACAGAAAAGCATTGATCGATGCAATTACTGCAGTGAATTCTTCTTCAAAAGCAAAACAATGGTTAATCGATTTATTCACTGATGAAAGTAATTATCAAATTTATTGTACTATAATACTTCGACACCTATTTAATGCTTTCAAATACAAAATAATTAGGGTTTTGTATGATGGCCGTAGAATAGAAGATTCTTCGTTTGGTCAAAGGTGTACAGCCACATTGGTGATTTTACTCCAACTCGGTAATAATCCAATCATCATAGATGAGCCAGAAGCACATCTCGATAGTCTTCTTATTTCAAATTACCTTGTCGAATTAATCAAAGAAAAAAAGAAGAATCGTCAAATCATTTTTGCAACCCATAATGCAAACTTTGTGATAAATGGTGATGCTGATTTAATACACATCTTGGAGATGGACGACCATAATATCACTCAAATTACTGACACAAGTATTGAAAATAAGCTGAATAGAAAAAGATTAATCGGGTTAGAAGGCGGTAAAGAAGCTTTTATAAGTAGAGAGAAAAAATATTTTATCAACGAAATACAATGAAACAAAAACTCGAACTCACTTGGATTGGCAAAGATAAGCAACCGCAATTGGAACCCCGCATTCTGATCGAAGACCGGGAAAAATCCTTCGGCGACCGGAATTGCCAGAATATGCTTATCCATGGTGATAATCTTCTTGCATTAAAAGCATTGGAACAACAATTTACAAATAAAATTAAATGTATTTACATTGATCCTCCATATAATACTGGTAGCGCTTTTGAACATTATGATGATAGTCTTGAGCATTCTACTTGGCTTTCATTAATTCGAAATAGGTTAGAAGTACTTTTTAAGTTACTTTCAAATGATGGATTCATTTTTGTGCAAATCGATAACAATGAAATGGCTTACCTGAAGATATTAATGGATGAAATTTTTGGACGGCAAAACTTTGTAAACGATATTATTTGGAAAAGAAGAGGAGGAGCAGCCAATCCATCGAACAGATTGAACAATGTTACCGATTATATTTTATGGTACTCAAAAAGTCAGGAAAATTTTGTTAAACCTTTATTTTCATTGGATGATGACAACACTCAGGAATACATTAAAGAAAGATTTATAAATGAAATGCCTGATGGTAGAAAATATATGCTTGCTCCAATCGAAAGGAATGAAAAACTTGGTTTACGTAAAACAATGCGATATGAATATAAAGGATATGTTCCTAAATGGGGTTGGATGGTTGCAAAAGAAAATTTAGAAGAATTAGATCGTATTGAAAGATTACACTGGAATAGTAAAAATCGTCCAAATCGAAGAGTTTTCCTTGATGATTATAAAGGACAACCAATTAGTAACCTATGGACGGATATTAAGGTTATAAACCCGATGTCTCTTGAACGATTGAGTTTTGATGGACAAAAACCAGAAGCTTTGATACAGAGAGTATTGACTTTAACAACAAAAGCTGGTGATTGGGTACTTGATTCATTTCTCGGTTCAGGCTCAACTGCTGCGACAGCACATAAAATGGATAGAAACTGGATTGGAGTAGAACTTGGAGCCCATTGCTACACTCATTGCCTACCCCGTTTGAAAAAAGTAGTAACCGGCGAAGACCAAGGCGGGATATCTAAGGTGGTAACCTGGAAAGGTGGTGGTGGATTCAAATACTATTATCTAGCGCCAAGTCTCCTGCAAAAGGATAAATATGGAAACTGGATAATTGACAAATCATATAATCCCGAGATGCTTGCTGCTGCCATGTCAAAACACGAAGGGTTTCACTTCAATCCTGATGAATATCTTTTCTGGAAACAGGGGCAAAGTACAGAAAAAGATTTTATTTTCACAACAACCGCATTTATTACGGTGGAGTATCTCGATAAAATCCATGAGGAGATGAAACCAGGAGAGACCTTGCTGATTTGTTGCAAGGCTTTCCAGGAACCATGTGAATCAAGGTATACAAATATAAACATCAAAAAAATTCCACAAATGCTTCTGGGTCGGTGCGAATTCGGGAAAGATGATTACAGTTTTAATATAGTAAATGTACCATTGGAAACTGAGCAGGAAGCAATCATTGATATAGATTCCGGCGTGGAAATGCTGAGTGAAAAAAAGAATTCGTTGCTCAGGATAAAAGATAAGAAACAAGATACTACTGAACCAACCCTGTTTTAACATTTCATTTCGCCATGGATAGAATCGCCAACCAGATCAATAACCGTCTTAGTCTTCGACCTCCACAAACAAGAAGTTTAGAAATTTTGTCAGATCTAGTAACCGGCGAGCAAGATATTCTCAAATCATCCTCCCTGGAAGAAAAACTTAAAGTAGTTAATGAGAAATTTAGCATCTGCATTGATTTTGAGAGAGATTTCCCTTCTATTTGTTTTGCACTGGCAACAGGCGTTGGGAAGACCCGGTTGATGGGTGCATTTGTCACTTATTTGTATCTCGCAAAAGGAATAAAACATTTTTTTGTACTTGCCCCAAATCTTACCATTTACCAGAAACTGATTGATGATTTTCAGAATCCTCAGAATCCGAAGTATGTTTTCAAAGGAATAGGTGAATTTGCAACGGAACCGCCAAGAATCATTACCGGTGACAACTATAATGAAATTTCACAATCCCGCTTATTTCAGTCTGACGTACATATCAATATTTTCAACATTTCAAAGATAAATGCAGAAGCAAGGCAGGACAGAGAGCCACGCATTAAACGTTTGTCAGAATACCTCGGAGATTCCTATTTTAATTACCTGAGCAATCTTGATGATCTGGTGCTGTTAATGGATGAATCCCATCATTACCGTGCAAATCGTGGAATGCAGGTCATCAATGAACTTCAACCATTTCTTGGGTTAGAACTCACTGCAACACCACAAGTGGAAGGTGCCGGAACACCGGTTAAATTCAAAAATGTTGTTTATGAGTATTCCCTAGCTCATGCCATCCGGGATGGATTTGTTAAAGAACCATGCGTTGCTACCCGCAGGGACTTCAATCCCACTGCATATAAGGTGGAGGAACTTGACCGTATAAAAATTGAAGATGGTATCCGGATTCATGAGGATACAAAAGTCGCTTTGGATATCTACGCCCGGGAAACAGGAACAAAGCAGGTTAAACCCTTTGTTTTAATCGTTGCCAAGGAGACAGATCATGCGGCAGAGATCAAAAAACTGATTCAACAAAACACTTTTTTTGATGGTCGTTATGCTGATAAAGTTATTGAAATCCATTCCAACCAAAGGGGAGAAGAAAAGGAAGAAAACATTCAGCAATTACTTTCAGTTGAAGATCCAAACAACCGCACCGAGATTGTGATTCATGTGAATATGTTGAAGGAAGGGTGGGATGTGACGAATCTTTATACCATTGTTCCTCTGCGTACCGCAGCATCGCTTACATTGAGGGAACAAACCATCGGCAGGGGGCTTCGTTTACCCTATGGCAAACGGACCGGGAATCCCAAAGTTGATAAACTGACCATTGTTTCGCATGATAAATTCCAGGAAATTATTGAAGAAGCCAACAAACCTGATTCCATTATCCGGAAAGAAAATATCATCGAGATTGATCCGGTGGAACTCAGCAGATCAAAAGAAGTAATATCCGTAAAGTCAGCCCTGGACAACAAATATGAAGCGGAAAAACAGGAGATAGCAAAGATTCCGGATGAAAAGAAAAGAGAAGAAGCAACACTTACACTTGAAATAAAGCAGAATATTATTCAAGATTTACCTGAACTGGCAAAACTTGTAAGAAATGTCAGTGAGATCAGTGGTGATGAGGTCAAAAAAATTGCCATTGAACGGTTTAAGAACCGGATTGAAAGCAATCCACAAACTCAATTATTTGTTGCCGACATGGTTGCCGAAGCTGAACATATTTACGCAAAGGCTGTTATCGATTTTACTGACAACATCATTGAGATTCCCAGGATCATCATCCAACAGTCCGCCGATATCAAATATGGGTTCCACGATTTTGATCTGGATACGAAAAATCTGAACTTCCAACCCGTATCAGAAGAAATACTTCGTCAATCGTTAAAGGATAATTCACAGGAGATCATCCAGGGTAAAGGCCGGATTATCTCCGATACAAACGAGAATATTTTAGTTAACGAACTAGTGAATTATCCTGAGGTGGATTATGATTCACAGTCGGATCTCCTGTTCAAAATGTCATCCCAGGCTATCGGGAAATTCAAAACATACCTAAATGATGATGATCTTTATAACGTTGTTCTTTATAATAAGCGGGAGATAGGTCGGTTCATCTTCTCACAAATGATGTTGAATTTTTACATTGAAGAAGCCAAATATCAGGAACCCGTAGTTTATCCTTTTGAACGGATCCTTGATCATAACTATTCCAAGTACACCCAGGATAAGATTCATCTTTATACAGATACAATAACCCCGACCTCATTGATTCCTGGTCTTTTGTTTAGTGGATTTTCAAAGGCATATCATCATTCCTATAAATTCGATTCAAAGACAGAGAAAGACTTCTCCTTCATTCTTGAACAAGATAAAACGGTTCTGAAATGGTTACGACCTGCAAAAAACCAATTCAGGATTTACTGGAAGCACAACTCAAAACAGTATTCTCCCGATTTTGTTGTTGAAACAGCTGATTCAATCTTCCTTGTAGAAACAAAGAAAGAAGGAGATATTGACGCAACAGATGTTCAGGAAAAAGCCAAAGCAGCGTTGGAATATTGTAAACATGCAACGGATTACACAATCGTAAATGGCGGAAAACCATGGAAATATTTATTAATTCCGCATAGTGATGTCAGCCTTTCTAATAGTTTCAATTATTTTGTAAGCAGATTTTTACAATAAACTAAAATATAACCATGCAAACTCAGAAGTATATTAGGAAAATACAATTCTTACTGTAGTTAATAATGTCAGATTCTAAAAACCAACATTATATTCCACGATCCTATCTTCGAAATTTCGCACACGAAATCAGAAAAAAAGGTGAGGAAGAAGAGTATTATGTTTACGTTAGATTTAGGGGTGAAAAGTTTCATTCTGTAAATATCAAAAATATTTGTTCGGAGAGCTATTTCTATTCTATACCAGAAGTAGAAGAAGAATTTAAGAACTTTATTGAAAAGAATTATGCGGATAAAATCGATGTACTTTATCCAAAAATCTATAACCTGATTATAAATGATGATTATAAAAAAATTAGTGAATCGGAACGAGCTAATATAATCGTTGGTTGTCTTTCTCTCTATTTTAGAACTCCAAAGTTTTTTAAAATCATCGAAAGAAATTGTAAGTCGTTAATTGAGGATCTAAAAAAATATCATAATGATAAGACTGAAAAACGGTTTACAACTTATTTGTATAAACAAGTTGATTTACAGGCACTTGATTATGAGAGGGTTTCATTTGATTTTCAAAACAAACATAAGGCGTTCATTTTGCGTGAACATTATAGAGTCCTTGCAGATTTCCTTGGTTATAAACAGAATGCCGGAATTGGAATTTCAAAATTGGTGGATAAATCAGAATTTATTACCTGCGATAACCCTGTAATAATTAGAAATAAGAAAACAGGGAAATTTCATGATCTGTACGATCCTGATAATTTAATTATGTTACCAATTAATAATAAGTATCTCGTAACTGTCTTACCAAATACCGAAGAATCTCTTTATCATTCTTTCAATAGAATCGAATCAAATTTCATTCAAACTCTGACGGTTAATATTGATATAGAGAAAAATTCCGAACAATGGATAATTGGAACTCCGAGAAGTATTGAGCATCACCTTTATGATCAATGGAGTTATAATTTGATCACTCCAAAGAATCTTCAAATGGTTGAAGACATGAAACAACAATTAAAAATCATGCTCGAATTTACTGCTTTTCTAAAATCGAGAAATAACATAATTGATGATGAAGTTGTTAAAAGGTTTGTTGAGATTAGTAAAAATCCTTTAATGAAGGATGATCCGAATGTTATAAGAACATTGGCCGAATTTAAACAAGAAGGAAGAATTTAAAATAGTGATAATATTATTTGTCATTTTCATCAAATCGATCTGATAAATGCTTCAAAAATGAATAATACCTACAAATCAACTTTTTTCTTTTCAATCTCGCCAAAGAATAAAGTTGCAAAAAAGAAAGGCTTTGGCTACCGCACTTTTATTAAACTCGAAATTCCTGCGAAGTTACCTGCGAAAATTTCTTCCGCCTAATGCGGAATTAAAACTGTAAAGGGCGACCTCCTATGGGAATCGCAAGGCCGTAGCCGCTTCCCTTGACGATCGCGTAGGCGCCGTAGTCAAAAACGTCCACGACGGAGCTCAGCGCCTTGACAAAATACGAGACGCCCCTGTAGGCTGCATTCACCTCGACGCTCACATCTGAGACCAGGCTCAGCGTATTCCTGATCTTTGCACTAGAAACAAGCCTCTTGTAATATAACAGATAGGAGAGAACAAGTCCGACCGCCACGACCAGCGTATACACTATCGCACCCTGGTAGCTGAACTGCGCGAGCGAGGAAGCAAGGCCTGCATAATAGACCCAGATCAGAACCGCCGAAGAGGCCAGGATAGCCAAGGCAACTATGTATATCGCCGCCGTCATCGAAATCGGCATACGGTAGTCGGTCTTCACCTTCTGCTTCCCCTTGGCCAGGGGAGTGAAGAGCCACCTGAATATGTACATCGAGCTGACAAGTTCTGCCGCAAGGAGCACAGCGTAGACTGCATAGTTCTGCACCACAGCCTCAACCGCGACCTTCCCGAAGAAGCCGCCCAGCGGGAATATCCCGGCAAGAGAGGCAACTGCTATTATGGTTGGGATAAGGACTCCTGGAATCCTCGACCCCGAGATATTCCTTATGTCGTCTCCCTCCTTGTTGGCCTTCATGATGACTCCGGCGTTCATGAAGATAAGACCCTTGTAGAAGGTCTGGAAGACGAAGAGCATGAGAGCGGCAGGGATCGAGTTGAAGCCCAGGGCTATGAACATGAGACCCATGTCCTCTATCGTAGAGTAGGCGAGGATCCTCTTTATGTGGGTGGAGGACATGGCATTGACAGCCGCGATCACCACGCTGACCACTCCTACGCCAATCAGCAGCGGTCCCATCCCGACTTTTATTAGGAAGGGAAGAAGGATCATGACAAGGAAGACGCCCGCCTTCACCATCGTTGATGAATGGAGGAGCGCAGAGACTGGTGTAGGGCCCTCCATCGCATCGGTGAGCCACTCATGGAACGGGAACTGGGCCGATTTGGTGAATGCGCCAACCACTATAAGCAGAGCCGCTATCTCTGCCCAATACCCGGAGGCGTTGGCTATGATGTACTGCAGCGAAAGGGAGTGCAGCTGCGACCAGAGGAGCGCGATTCCGGCGAAGACCAGAATGTCCCCGACGAAGAGAATTATCGCCGCCTTCTTGGCCGCGCCTATGGCGCTCTCCCTATGCCTCCAGAATCCAATGAGCAGGTAGCTTGTAAGGCCGACGAGCTCCCAGCCTATGAAGAGAGTTATGAGGTCGGCACCGATGGCGAAGAGCATCATCCCCGCCACGAAGAGCGAGATCTCGAGATAATAGGAACGCTTCTCGCTGGGCACGTTCATGAAGCCAATCGAGTAGAGGATCACCAAGGTAGCCATGACAGCGATCAGTCCGAGGAAGATCATGTGAATCATGGTCAGCGAGGTGGTCAACGCCAAAGAGAACCCTCCTGCAGAGAACCACTGGAGCGTCTGCGGGCCAGGATTATTGAAGTAAAGGAATGCCACTAGCGCAATCGAGGCAACTCCAGCGGCCAGCGTGATTGGCCCTGCTAAACTTTCTCTATCCACCAGGGCAGCGACCGCTGCGGAGATGAGGAACGGGATGATAACGAAGAGCGCCAGCATGCTACCAATCCTTCAGCTTCGAAAGCAGACGCACGTCCATGCTGATCCCATTTGCGACCATGTACCTGTATACTGCTACCATCCCCATGATCTCTGCCGATGCTACGGCCCAGATTGTAAACAGAAGTCCCACAATGTTTCCCGGTGCCGAGTAGGCGAAGCCTGCCGCCGCCAGGACAACAGCCGCGCTAAGGGCGATCTCGATTCCCAGCATCATTATCATGAAGTGCCTCGAGGCGACCACACCGGCTATCCCGACGGCGAACAGCCCAAGGCTGACTGCCATGAAATAAAAGAGTATCATTTCCTTGCACCCCCTTCCTTCAGGCTCTTCATCATCACTATCGAGCCGATGCCGATCCCGAAAAGTAGAACCGCCAGCATGTAGAATAGTGTAAGGTTGCTGCTCACCGCGCTTTGTATGACCGCTGTGCTGATTGCGTTGGACAGGCCCGCTGCGCTTTGAACCAAAGATAGCTTGTAAATCGGGACGGCCGCCAATACGATCGCAAGCACGACAAGAATCGGAAGGCTCGTGTGCTTGAACCTGGAGAGGTTTTCTGACGACACTCCAACGAACAGGTAGGTGGAAACTCCGCCTACCATTATGAACAGCTGCAGCAGGGCGAGGAGAGGCAAATTCAAAACCACAAGAAGGGCGGCCGCAGCAACGGTGACTAGAAGGAAGCCGACCATCGCGTGGGCCATCTCGCGCGCCCTGAACATGAAGAGGGCGGCTCCGAATGCGACGACGGCGGAAGTTATGAAGACGATTTCGGAGAGCATTGGGCACCACTAGTCTAGCTCCTCGGGCCTCTTGATGAACTCCCTCCTGTCATAGCCCTCGAAGCTATAGTCTTTGGTGAGCGTTAGGCACTTGGGCGGGCAGACCTCCTCGCAGAGTGCGCAGAAAAGGCACCGGTCGAGGTTGATCTCTGGCATCACCTTGGTCCCCCTCTCTGTCTCGGTCTCCACCATCGTTATGGTCTCGTTGGGGCAGATCTTTGCGCAGGCCGAGCAGTTGATGCAGGTCTTCATGTCCAGTTTGTGAACCCCCCTGTAGTTGTCCTCAAGTGCCTCCCTCTCCTTCGGGTACTCCAGCGTGGTGGGCTTTTTCAACAGCTGGGCGGCGACCTTTGCGAACGGTTTTGGGAACATCGGATCACGATACCTTACCTAACAAACAATATAAATGTGAGCAGCAGGTTCAGAAGGGCAAGCGGGAGCAGATAGATCCACCCGGCCCGGAGCACCTTGTCTATCCTCATCCTGAAGATCGTAGCCCTTATCAGTACTATTACCAGCGCCACCACCGCCAGCTTAACCATTGTCCAGATGAAGGGCGGTATTGGCGACGGCCCCAGCCATCCACCAAGGAAGATGACCGTTATGAGAAGAGAACCCAGGAAGAGGCGCATATAATCAAGAAGAAGCGCGACCGCATAGTAGGGGGCGCTCACATCGGTGAGCCAGCCTGCGACAAGCTCACTGTCAGCCTCCCTCAAATCGAAGGGCGGCCTCTCCAGCTCGGCCAGCATGACAATGAAGAATACAATGAAACCAATGGGCATCTTCAGGGCGAACCATCCGCTCGTCTGCGAACCCACGATGCCGAGGAAGCCGAATCCCCCTGCAAGCATCGCGACGGTGGCGATGACCAGGAAGAGCGGAATCTCATAGCTGATCATAAGAACAACGGACCTCTGGGCGCTTATGGATGCGAACTTGTTACCGCTGGTCCAGCCGGCGAAGAAGAGGAGAAGGGGGAAGAACGAGAGCACGACAAATACCGCGAAAAGGCCAAGGGCAGTGTTTATCCCCAGGAAGCTCGGTGTGAACGGTATGAACGTAAAAACGACGATCATTGCAGCGACAATGATCGGAAGGAGCATCATGAAGAGTGGGTTGTCGGCCCTGTCGGGCCGTATCCACTCCTTGGATATCAGCTTGATCAGGTCGGCGAAGTTCTGCAGAATCCCAAACTTACCGACGTAGGTTGGCCCTCTCCTCGATTGCACCCTTGCTATTACCTTCCTCTCCATCCAGCCCAGCAGGTAGGAGGCGATGGACAGTATAATGGAAAGTAGGATGAAAAAGGCGATGAGTGAGAGCAACAGCGAGACAGGAGTCCCAACGGTGACCCCAAAAGTATTTGACAGCCACGAGTTTATCCAGCCGAAGTAGGCCGACACTGCCGGCGAGCTTATCTCCACGGGCTATATGGCTCAACTCACTTTTATAATGATTTGCAAGTTATACCAGCTTCCCTCCAATACCTTTCCTTCCCCTAAGCCGATTCAGAAGGTCTGCCCTTACGTTTCTAGCCGTAATCTCTATTCCTGCACCTGTTGCTTCCACCGACCAGCTATTTTTGTAAATCTCTGTAGTTATCACAACTTTGTTAGCCGTTCCTTCTAATGAACCTAGAGGACTGAAACGCTTTAGGAACATGGGTCTTACCTTTAAAGTAGCCCCCTCCGGTTTGTTCAAAATTGTTACAACGTATTTCAGGCTCAAACCCTCCTCTATCTTCCTATCCATTCTGCTATAAAATATATTATCGAGATGAACTAGATTATCGAAGAATTTTCCAATATCCTCCTCACCCAGATAAGCTGGCGGAAGAAATGGAATCCTATCTATATTGTAAGGTTTGATGTCGATTCCTGCTGCTCTGGCGAGTATAACTCCCTTCCTTTCAGGATCCTTACCGTCAGCATCATCCCTGGGATGGGGCTCCGTATAACCTCTCTCAAATGCCTCTCTAAAAATCTCAGAGATCTTTCTGCCTTTGGCCAACTCTGTTGTTACATACCCTAACGTCCCCGAAAAGCAACCCTCTATCTTTATCACTCTGTCGCCCAAATCCCCACAATTTCTTAGCCAGTCTACTGTTCCTGCTCCTGCCATCACAGAGCAGCTAAATCCGAATCTCTCATGATCATAGGTAAGCTTCTGAAACTCCTCAAATGTGCAGATGGTAAGGGGTAATTTATTTGCAGTAACTATGCTATGCTCTTTTGTTTCGAATATTACCTCCCTATCAAAATCCAGCATCTCGTCTCCAGAAGCAGTAAGGTCAATAAAAACAGTAGGTTCACTGACCATCCTTATCAGATCTGCAGCTGCTCTAAAGCTCCTTCTGGTTATCTTTCCTTGAGAAAAGTCGATGGCGGTCCTATTGTCTATGCCATAGGGGTTGTAGATTGCACCAGATCTACGTGAGGCAAGACCCACTATTCTTGTCGGATTAAAGTGGATGCTGGGGTCATTGTCGCGCAAATCTATTATCTGCCTAACAACTTCCTTCCCAAGTTTTCCTGTTGCACCTACCACGAATGCGTTCTGGATCATCGGCTCATCTTAATCGCAGTTCACGCATCGGTAGCTCAACATCCTTTCCCATGCCTACCAAATCAAGGTTTCTAAGAACAGCGAATGGTTTTATCTTTCCTTCCCCTGAGAATTTGCAATTATCCAGTATACATCCCTCCCCTATCTCTATTTCATCCTCGACCACGGTCCCGTTTACGAGCACAGCGGTTTTGGGAAACTTCACCCTGGATCCGACCTTGCAACTCTGCTCGGAAAGCCCTTGGACCACCTCCCCTGCAGTCCTCCTAAGAAGAGTAATGGGCGCTTGCCTATCCCGATGCACCAGCACCTTGCTTATATCAGTGCTTATCACTCTAGCATCCTCTAGCCGCGCAACGGTAATCATACTTTGTTTCAACCTTCCGGGCATTATATCATCAGCCACTCAGACGGACCAGATATAAATACTTACTGTATAAAGCTAATGTAAGGCGTGCTTTTGATGGTAGACGATAGAGCCAGGAAGATAATCCAGGACGGCAGCGTGAAGATAAAGGTTTGGAGGACGGGGATGCTGCAGCTGCAGACATTCACCGTAAAGCGCGTCAAGATAGGCCAGCAGGAGTTTGTAGAGCTATTCCTGCCAAAACTGCTGGACCGCAGCGAGCTGCAGAAGGTCGCCAATGAGATAGGCCTCCCAATAGAGGCCGAGAACGGAAGGGCTATGCCTGAAGGAAAGGGAGAGAAGGACTTCATCGGCCTCTGATCATCCGCCGCTTCCCGTCAGATTAAGCGTCCCATTTACCACGGTGGGGATGTTGTGATAATTGAACCCGAGTTTTAGCCCGAAGGCGATCTCCGCCGCGAAGGCTGGCGTTGGGAGGCTGTGGCAGGGCGTCAAGACGGTTATGTTCTGGCCCTGTGCAAGTGTCCCGTTGAGCACCATCGCTGGCGCTCCGACCCCCATGGCGCAAGTTATGTTATCGAGCTTGACGCTGGAGTAGTTGATGTTTGTTATGGTCATGTTAACGCTCCCATTCGCCTCTATGTTGTTGAAGATGCATCTGAATCCACTCTCAAAGGCGCAGTCGTTCCTGAATATGCTAGTCCACTTCACTGAGCTCGATTTTATCCCGAGCCGGCTTATCAGCTCGCCTGCGTTGGCGTGGGCCGCGGTGAGGTTGTTCATCCCTATAAGCGAGTATACTTCAGCGATGTAGTTTGACGATATGAACTTAGTGTAGACGGTTCCGTAGCTCTGGTTCCCCACGATGCCGTTTGTCGAAAGCACCTCGGAGCAGAAGCTGGTGCCGTTGATCACCGAGTTGAGGCCCAGACAGGTCGAGTTGACCGCCATTACATTGGTAGCTGTGCTGGTTATCCTAGATAGGAAGACTCCTGTAGGATGCTGGAGCTGGAAGAGGGTCGCCGCGGCTATCGTGTTCCCTCCATATTCGACCATCTGCCCCAGTACGGTAGCGTTGTTGTAGTAGAAGTGCGACCACTGTATCTCTTTGGTCGCGTTCAGTTGGTTCGCGGTGAGGAAGCTTCCCATCCTGGTGCCCTTCAGCCCAGCAGCGATTGCATTGCTCTCCGTCGGCGTGTAGTTTGAAAGTGCGACAGCGAGACAGTTTCCTCCGTTGCTGTCATTGTAAAGCTCAATTATCTTGGTCCAGCCGCCCTGGTAGTAGCTGCAGGCGCTTACCGTGTTGCTTATCGGCGAATACTCTATGCTGTTTGCACCCCGCCCGATCAGCGAGACCTTCTTGCCGAAGCTCGATACTATGCGCCCTACCTGTTCAGGATTCAATGTTCCCTGCAACCAGGCCGTATAGGATGCGCTTCCGTTCGCATAGGCTGAATAGGCGCCGTTAGCCACCGAAACGTAG
Organism: uncultured Microcaldota archaeon; assembly: GCA_963760035.1. Taxonomy (GTDB): domain Archaea; phylum Micrarchaeota; class Micrarchaeia; order Micrarchaeales; family Micrarchaeaceae; genus JAJYUY01. The sequence goes on from CAVXBR010000042.1 coordinate 13,644, forward strand.
AGATAGACATCCTGGTAGACCTTGTAAAGGATTCCACCGTCACCACCGCCGTTTATCCAGGATACCGAGCTTATCGGATATAGGTTGGCCATCAGCGCGCCCGTTAGGAGGCCTGTTCCCGAGGTCGTAAAGCTGTCCGTATATATTATGTTGGAGTTGACCACCGATTGGTAGACGTCGGCAAGCTGCGGCGCAGAGACGACAACGCCGATGCTCTTCCTGGTCGAGCTCCTGTTGGCTATGTTGAGCACATTACCCGGGTCTATCGCCGCGCTGAAGAGGAATCCTCCGGGAGTCGTGTAGGTGTATGACTCCTGCACGCTAAGACTCTGATGCGCCGGTATGGTGAACTTGCTGTAGTTCCTCTGGTTTCCGTTCAGGTAAAAAGCAACGGGCATGGCGACGACCTCCTTTCCGCCGTTGTTCGTGACCGTTATGTTGAATACGGTGGTCTGATAAGGATAGATCGGCAGAACGTTGGTGTTGTTACCCGCAAGCTTGAGACTCACCTCATAGGTTGGTGAGCTGAACATCCCTATCGCTATCGCCGCCCCGACAAAGACCAGAATCGCGACTATCGCAACTGCACCGTATACAAGATTATTGTTTTCCTTCATCCCATCACCTGTCCTTAAGTTCCTTGACAGCAAGCATGAGCTTCGCTTTTATGGGCTTAGTCTCCCTGTCTATGTAGCCGCTTATCCATCCCTCAGCGTCATATTTTTCTCCGATGTCAGGCCAGACCAGCGAGTACTTTCCGCCCGAGTTAGCCGTTATGTTTATCTTCTTGAGCTGGAGCAGGTGGTACCTCAGAGTCTTCTCGTTGATCGGACCCCAGGTCTTTGTTATGTACTCTATCATCTCCGGAACGTCAGGATCCTTCCTCTCCTTGAAGCTGAAGTAGAAGAGCGAGTCGAGGACCGATATGGCAGTAAGCCGCGACTCTCCGGGGCTTATCACGCCGAGGCTGAGCGCCAGCCACCTGACTATCGACCTCCTTGTCTCCATGACCTCTTTGTTCATGTTGAGGTTCCGCAGCGTCAATTCCATCTCAACAAGCTTCGCTTCGTTAAGTATCTCCATAATCTTCAAGGTATGTTTGCCCCTAAATCAATAAATACCTTCTATACTCATTTAGGTAGGCATGGCGAACGACCACCATGAAAAAAACCAAGAGAACAAAAAGTGATTAGATGACGACCGAAGCAAACCTGAAGATTAGATTCGAACCAGAGATTGTTGACAGGAGGAAGGCGAACGAGATAAACATGATGCTGGAGTTCAATGCTCCGAACGCCCAGAAGGAGTATTGGTGCGAGTGCGACGTTCTGGTGAGGGCACCGCTTTCGCTATCGCACGACGCCTTCCTCGAGAAGGGAAGGAACCGGGTCGGCATATTGGGACCCAGCAAGAAGAGCATAACCAAGCAGGTCAAGCTCTTCTCGAGCCCAGCGATGAGCTCCAACGACTATCTTGTGACAATAACTACCTACCTCTACGATGAAGAAGGTACTATCGCGGAGCGCCACGACACCAGTGAAGTGATAAGGTGCGCGGTGAGCAGCAGCGTCACAGAAACTCCCCACTAATACAATAGGTCACCCTGAAAACCTGAAGGTAACGAACGAGAAGTTGTACTTTGATGCAGAATAAAATTAGGGTTTGGCCTGCTTCTTGACCCTAAGCTCCTTCGGGTTCATCTTCCTCTTGAGGATTATCTTATTTTTGTAGCAGCGGACCGAGCAGAAGTAGTTGAGTTCGCCGGTCTTGAAGACGTACATGGTGCCCGTCCCCTTTTGTAGCTCATTGCCGCAGGTTGTGCACTTTACCATGAATCACACCATTACTTGACCCTGATCTCTCTTGCCTCCCTGCTTGTGTCGGGGAGCCTGACAACGTCGCCGATCTTGATCGGGCCGAGGCAGTTCCTCCTTATTATCCTGCCCTTGTCGTTTCCTTCAAGGATCTTGCAGGATATTGAATATATTTCGCCCGATATGCCTGTCTTGACGTGCGTATTGACATCGACAACCTCGGCCAGGAACCCGGAGAGCGCCGCTTGAGGTCTCTCCTGCGGTACTTGTGGGGCTGCTGGTGCAGCTGCCGGTGCCGGTTTTGGTTTGTCGTCGTCAGCCATTCAACTTCACTTCTTCTCTTCAGGTTTCGGTGCTACTGGTGCCGCAGCAGGTTTTGGTGCCGCTGCCGCAGGCTTTTGTGCCTTCGGCTTGGGCGCCGCAGCAGGCTTTGCCTCCTCCTTCTTTGCAGAGGGTGCAACTCCCGTGACCTTAGAGATTATGTCGCTTATGTTGTGCTGAGCAGTGCCTGCGTTCTCGACCGCGACTGCGGTGCAGGGAACATTGAGTCCTATCGACTTGCCCAGCTCGAGCTTGCTCGGGACGTAGGAATAAGCAATCTTCTTGCCTTCGCAGAGCTTCGGGATGTGGACTACCACCTCCTCCGGCTCGACGTCGCCAGCTATCACGACAAAGGTCGCAAGCCCCTGCTCGATGCTCTTGGTGACCTCGTTGGCTCCCTTGCGCACCTTTCCGGACTGCTTTACTATCTGTAGAGCCTCGTATGTCTTCGACACAACATCGTTCGAAACCTCAAACTTGACGTAAGATTTTGCCATATACTCGCCTTTGATCCTCATCTGACTTTTCCCAGAGGGAATCGCCATTGGATTAGGAATCTAAACTATTATGTCGGAAGCGTATTTAAGGCTTGCGATGGATCTGGCTTTGCTAAATAATTATCGTTTTTGATTGAATAGGTTAGCAGAGGCTGGGATTTATTAGCAGAACGAAATCTGCGAAAGGTTTATACAATAGCGGGTCAAGTTATATACTGATTTTGTGTTCCAACTCAAACTCAAAAACCCCATAGGCATTTATTTCATATCAGCATTTTTTGTGATATTGGCCATTTTTCTACTGATTTATACAATATTTAATATTGGAAATGAGGTTTTAGAGTTATTAATTGGTCTTTACTCATTCTCCGTTAACTTTATTAGTAATCCGATTATACATCTTTCAGCAGCTTCAAACGGAGGACTTGTTTCAAGTGGAGCATATAAGGCAGCGGATATAGTGGAAGATATCTTCCAAATAGTTATGGCATTTCTATTTATGATATCAGCATATCTTCTTATGAAGCGTAAGAAATTGGGATGGTATACCTCAATTATCCTGATGAGTTTACTCGTACTTAGAATGCTTCTCTTTTTGACGAATTTTAGCTCTGGGTCTATACATAACTCGTTGACAGAGTTTAATTGGATAGCTATACCTCCACTTATTCTGTATCTTGCATTAGTCTACTATCTTTTGACAAGAAGAGTAAGAGATTGGTTTGCACCAACTACAAATGCAAAATAGGCTCTATTTTCAACTCATACATCGCACTTATCAGGACTGTAATGTTGTAGGCTATCAGCTTGCACAGCGTCTCATTAACCTGAGATACGAAGTTCTTTGACTTTAGGCAGTCCCCCAGCTTCATCTTGACAGCCATAAACGTAGATTCGACGTTAGACCTGTTGTGGTAATGCTCCAAAAAGTCCTCTTGGTTCATCTGGAAGTAGTGGAACATCTTACGCCATAGCCTTGCCCTGTTTCCGAGACTTGAATCAGAGTTGGCGGTTATGTTCTTCTTGAAAGGAATAAAGGCAGTTCCGCCTACCTCTTGAACGGCGTTGTAGTTGTCTATTGACAGGTAGCCTTTGTCCGCCGATACTTCCTGCATATCAAAACCCAGCTTTGCGGTCTTCTCAACAAGAGGTCTCAACTGGGGGCAGTCATTCACGTCCTCGTTTGTGATTATTGCGTCGGTTATTATGTTGGTCTTGTTTCCGATTATCGCATGGCACTTAATCCATTTGTGTTCTGCCTTAGTATTGTGCTTATTCTTGCAGTATTCGTTAAACTGCGTAGTCCTGAATCCTGTTGAATCAGGGCTGAACTTAGTCTCAACGGACTTTAGGGGCAAGGCAGTAATGTGCAATAGCCCTCTGAGGATAGGCGTTAGCTCAGGGTCGTTAAGCAGTATGTTTATCACGTTGTAGTTAGGGGCTTTCGTTATCTGCTGCCTTTCTACCGCCTCGGCGTAGCGTGATTTTGCCCTTCTGCTGGACTGCATGGAATAGACCTTATCTATCGCACAATACAACGCCTCGTTTAGAGGCGTAGATGGTCTCCCTGCCCCTGTCCTCACCTTGACTGGCACATTAGCCACCAAGTCCTTTAGCAATACCTTAAACTGCGTTCCCTCCTCGCACTGAGCCTTAGTATAGTTTTTCCAGTCCTGTGGATAGGTCATTTTCTTTGTGGTTATTACTGTGGTTGTTCCATCTTTGTTCAATTTCTTTTCTATGACATAATCAACGCTGAAGATATGCTTGCACCTAATACCCCTCTCTACAAAGTCGGGACAGTTGCACTTAGCTCCGTATAGCGTGAATTGAACCTTGTAAGTCTGTCTTGGATTTGACACTGATGGAACTGCCCATACGCCGTTGCTTTCCGTTATCTTTCCTTTTGAGGCTATCTCATAGCCCCTTTGCTTTCTCTGTTTCAGTAATTCTTGGACTTGCATAAAATCACATATTTTGTCATTAGATATCTAATTCCTATAATAACATTAGGTATCTAAAGATATATAAACATTTGCATTAGGTATCTAAAGGTATATAAAGCATTAGATACCTAATCCATATATGAAGCTTCAAAAAGTCGTTTCGAGAACGTTGAACAAAAAAGAGTATGCAAAATGGCTAATGATAGTGCCACCAAAGGACGTTGAAGAACTCGGATGGAAGGACGGACAAAAGCTAAAGACGCTGACAGAAAAAGGAAAACTCATCATATCTATAAGTAAAGAACCTTCATACGAGGAATTTAAAACAAAAATATTTGAGCTTTTAAATACACGGACATCTGGTTTCGGTTGGCAGGAAATCAAAAGCAAACTTAGTTTAGAGCAAGCAGTCCCAAATAACAGATGGGTAAATAAATTAGAGATTGAAATTGGGCTGAGAAGAAAAAAAGAAAATAATATAATCTATTGGTATCTCGACAAGAAGGGTATAACTGTATTCACTATTGGATATGAAGGTATCAAGATAGATGAATTTATCAAGAAGCTAAAAGAACATAAAATCGAGCAATTAGCAGACGTAAGAGAGATACCACTAAGTCGTAAAAATGGCTTCTCAAAATCTGTTCTAAAAGAAGCCATAAATAAAGAAAATATCGTCTATAAGCATTTTTCAGAATTAGGCTCACCAAAAGAACTTAGGCATAAGCTTTGGACTGAAGGAAACTATCCTGAGTTCTTCAAGGAATATACAAATTGGCTTTCTAAGCCAGAAGCACAAGAATATCTAACCGACCTTGAAGGACTATCTCACGTCAGGAGAACCGCCATAATGTGTTTTGAGAAGGATGTGGAAAAATGTCATAGGAGCATAATAAAGAAGAGACTCATTGCAGATGGATTTAAAGTAGTGGATATATGACCTATCAAAAACACAAATTATTGCTTGTAGTAGAAACTTATCCTAATCTCAGCAAAAAGTATGATAAAACTGTTTGCATGGCTGGTATCGATATAAAATCTTATGAATGGATGAGGATATATCCAGTTCCTTATTTTGACATACCATACGAGAAAAGACCACATAAATACGAGGTTATAGAGATTTTTGCCGAGCGTAATTTAGCAGAGAAGTTTCAGAGAAAAGAGAGTCATAAGATAGATTACACTAAGATGAGGAAAGCCGGTGGGATTGCGACAGACGGAAACTGGAAAAACAGGAACAACATCATATACAAAAATATTGCACCTTCTATAGAGTTCTTAGAGGAACAATACGGAAAAGACAAAACTTCGTTAGGATTTATCAAGCCAAAGTTTATAACAGATTTTTATGCCGAGCCTATAGCCAACGCAAGGAATTGGGAGAAGGAGCTTGTTGAGGGAAGCCAAAGGACTTTATTTAATGAAGAATACAAAAGCCCTCTCGATAAGATACCATACAGATTCGCTTACAAATTCCGTTGTAATGATGAATGTAAAGGACATGACTTTATGGTTGAAGATTGGGAACTTTTACAGCTTTATCGAAACATACTCAAAAGAGAAAAGAACGAAGAGATTGCTATCAAGAAAGTCATACAGAAATACAAGGATGAATTCTTAACCAAGAAAGATATTGGGTTCTTTGTTGGAACTGAGAGCACGTGGAACAAATGGCTTATAATCGGAGTCTATTACCCACCAAAAGAAAAAGCAGGATTCAAACTAACTGACTTATTTAGTTTCTTCTGAATAATTTATTAGCAAGATTCGGAATTAATTAGCAGAGAGCTATTTATTAGCAAAGCCGATGGATCTGCATCCATGGATAAGTAGAGTGCTCATATATGGTTCCAGTTGTGGTCCCATTCATATATCTTTCTCTGCACCTTCTCGTTGGCCGAATCGTAGGCTCTCCTGATCATGCTGTCCCCGGAAACGTTTTTGGCTGCGTGCACCGCTCTGGGTAGCCTAAGAAATAGTTTGTAATTTCCAATGTCGATCTGCTTTGCTATCTCATGGCCGAGGGTTCTTCCATTCCTCCTCAGTTTGGCAAGCTCGCCGTTCTTCCCCAGCGCAAGGAACCTCCTCAGAGTTCCCTTACCACCAAAGATCGCGAGAAGGTCGAGCGGTGTCCCCCACCCGCATTTGCTTTCGAATGCCTCGGTATCAAAACGTGCCCTCCCGGCGAAGATCCTGAGCTGCACTGAGGGAGCGCCCCACCGCGCCAGATCGTGGACAGGGCCGATTCCAAAGTCGTCCTTCAGGGCGCAAAGCTTTTCGTCTGAAAGTATGAAGTTCTGGACCTCCCTTGAGAGCTTCGCTATGACCTTTACCTTCTCGTAGTCGTTATTGCCAGGTCCATTTACCCCAAAGTAAAGAGGAGCTAACTTGGCCTCCACCTCCTTTCTGTCAATAGGCTTGGCCGTGACAGATCTCTGTACCTTTTGTTCCCCCACAAAGGATATCTGATGGTCACAATACTTATATTTTACCTGTAAGAGCATAGCGATTAAATGCCCAAAATAATCGCAGTGACCACGAACTACATCCCGGGAATGAAGGTGACCAAGGTGATAGGTCCTGTCTTCGGCCTGATAGTGAGGAGCAGGGGACTCGGCGGCAACATCGTAGCCGGCCTTAGGAGCCTGGCGGGCGGCGAGATAAAGGAGTACACGAAGATGCTCTCGCAGTCACGTGAGCACGCAGTGCAGCGGCTTGAGGACAGTGCCAAGGCGATGGGCGCCAACGCCGTGATCGGTATGAGTTTCGACTCTTCCGAGATGGGAGAAACGATGACTGAAGTGGTGGCCTACGGCACCGCAGTGGTTGTGGCAAAGGAGACGAAGAAGGTAGACCCGGTGAGCTTGAGGTAAAACGGGCAGGCTAAGGATTATAAACGCAAACAGCCATTCTAAAGCAATGATTTGATGGATCCAGATTATCTAAACATCCCGCAACCGCTGACGGATCCTAGCAAAGCCAGAAAGGACTCAAACCAGCAGTCAGTCACTCTTGCGAACAACATCAAGGGCATAAGCTACATCCCTGATGATTCCATTCCAGATCCATCCCCTGCAGAGGGCCAAGGGGTGCCATCAGCCCCAAACAGAAAATCGTCTCCTCTGCAAAATGCCGGCGGAAGCAAGAAAGTGTACATAATAGCAGGCATAGTAATAATTATTGTAATAGTTGGCGTCCTCTACTACTTCATGCCTAACCTCTTTTAGCGAGCCGCATACCGCCAAATCATCCAGAACCGCCTAGAACATATAAAGCTTTATAATAACTAAAGTATGAGTATAGTCAGATAATACACTAGTGATAGATATGAGTCAATTCGGAGTGCAGATACACACAAAGGCGGACACGAAGAACTCTGGCAACGGCACCAAGCGCCTCAAGTTCAGGGACAAGAAGAGGAGCGAGGTCGGGAACTACTTCTCGGCGACAAAGATGTCGGACGCCAACGTATCCGCCGCGAGGAGGAGGAGAGGCGGAGCGATGGGCATAAAGCTCAAGAAGGTCGGCTTTGCGAACCTGCTCACCAAAGATGGAAGCTACAAGAAGGCCAAGATAACCGGCATTCTCGAATCGCCTGACAACAGGAACTTCGCCCGTCAGAACATACTTACAAAAGGAACTATAATCAACACAGACCTGGGCAAGGCCGTTGTGCTGAACAGGCCCGGAAGGGAGGGCGCGATAAACGCCAAATTGGTATAGGTGTTCCTCTGGCTGAAAGGGTCTATGTGGTGCAGAAGGCAGAGATGGAGCAGCTGAAAAAGGTGCTCGCCTACGATCCATTCACCGACACGAACGTAATACCGCCTGCCCCTGAGAAGATGACGCCCGAGGAAGCGAAGGCCCGCGAGGCGAAGATCGCCGAGGCGAAGTCAAAGCTTCCGGAAGGAGCGCTCACCATAATATTCGGAAGGCAGGAGTACGGCATAAAGGACGGCGCCAGCGTCGGCCTAAAGGGCGACTTCTACCTATACATAAATGCATCCGACGACTTCCTCAAGGGGGCCGAAGGGCGTTTCTCCCGTGAGTTCAAGACGGTCAAGAGAGCCGACCCGGCCGATGAGGCGAAGGTCATAGAGACCCTCAAGGCCGAGAAGGACAAGGCCGCCGAGGGATTCGGCGCGATCTTCGGTTGATCCAATGAACCTAATTAGTTCAGATGACCTGACCAAGGCCGACATAAAGCGGCTCTTCGCGATCGCAGGCAAACTCGCATCGGAAAAGTCCGACCTCTCGCTCAAGGAAAACTCAACAATCGCGCTCCTTTTCACCGAGCCGTCAACAAGGACGAGGGTGTCGTTCGAGGTTGCGATCGCCCAGCTGGGTGGAATCCCCATATACATCGACGCAAAAACCTCCCAGCTCTCCCGCGGTGAAGAAATATCAGACACGGCCAAGATACTGAGCATGTACTGCGACTTCATTGCCGTTCGGACTTCTGATCACGCCATGGTGGTCAAGATGGCGGAGAATTCGACCGTTCCGGTAATAAACGCACTTACGGACCTGGAACATCCGACCCAGGCGCTCGCAGACATATATACAATATTCAAGAGGAAGGGCGATCTCAAGGGACTCAAGATAGTATTCCTTGGCGACATAGCGCAAAACACATGCAACTCGCTCATGCTCAGCTCGGTCAAGCTGGGCGCAGAGTTCTCCCTGGTGGGGCCAAAGGGATGGAGGCCGAAGAGCCAGTACTACAACAAGGCCCGCGAATACGGGCGCGTCTACATGACCGACTCGATAGAGGACGGACTTGATGGTGCAGACGTAGTATACACTGATACCTTCATAAGCATGGGATACGAGAACGAGGCAGAGCAGCGTAGGAAGTTGTTTGCTCCCTACCAGTTGAACCAGACCGCGCTGGACTTCGCAAAGAAGGACGCGATAGCCATGCACCCGCTCCCGGCCCACAGGGGCGAAGAAATAACGTCGGAAGTGCTGGACGGAAAGCAGTCTGCCGCCTGGGAGCAGGCGAAAAATAAGCTCATAATGGAGAAGGCAATACTGCTATACCTCTCGGAACTGGAAGAGGAGAACAAATAATAATTAATACTGCAATACTCTTCCTGGTCAGAAAATGGGACTTTTTTCAACAGCGGCAATAATTGCGGTGATAGCAATAGTGATAGCTGCGGGACTTTTCGTGGCATTCCACAAGACCACCAGCACAAAGCTGACGGCTCTCCAGGCCGAGGCGCTAGTGACCAATGACATAAAAGCTCAGAACCCCAGTGCCGCAGTTACAGTAGTATCAAACCAGAGCTCAGCGCTGCAGGCAGGCAGCTGGCAGATGACGCTCAGCGTGGTCTACAACGGCAGCAGGCCCTGCCCCACCGTGCTCATAGAGCAGTTCGACTACCCTGCCCTTGGACTGCATCCTACTAACGACACCCAGGCATCCAGCTTCAGCGCGGGCACCTGCAAACTTTATGTTTACGGAACACTTCCTCCCTATGCTCCACTCTTCATCGCCAGCTCCTACGCGAGCAACAATCCTGCCATAGAGTCCTATGTCAGCAGATACGGCTACAATAACATATCTGTCATGGCCAGGTTCATAGGCCAGTCATCCGTCAACAGCACCATACTCGGCAACGAGACCAACGTATGGCAGATCGGATACGGCTCATCTAGATCGAACCACTCGCTCTGTGCGATCCTAGGCCAGAACGGCACGATACTGCAGTCCTACAACTCCACCAGCTGCTGAGCGGCTGTGTGCCTTAGGAGCTTTGTCAAACCCCGATAGTTGACCAAAAAGTAGAAATATTATCCAAACTCCATCATTCTGCGATAAGATGGCAAGAAACGGCACAGCCACCAAAACGCAACCGGGCCAGTCGGCACGTTTTGCAAAGAATGCGCTCTCTCACCGCCTAAGAAGCAGAAAGCGCATCTTCCCCAGCAGATATACTAATCAGCTGGGCGATTGGATAACGAGTGAGTACTTCGCAGCCTTCACCGTAGGCGATTCCCATGCGACTAGGATACTGAATCTTTTAAACGTGATGTACACAGCAAAGACAATGCAAATGGACAAGGTTCCCAAGGAAAGGATCGCTCCCGGTGCAGCATGGAGGGTATTGCGAATGTGCGGCAACGAGGAAAAGATGACAAATGGCTTTTTCGAAAAGCTCAGGCTATCCACATCACTAATACTCCGCAGCCCCAACATCGCCTATGCGGCAGCAGACAGGTTCATCCTACTTCGCACTCTCCCCACCAATGCAAACGGCAGCCACGCCCAGGAGTCGAAGGAGTACCAGCAGCTGCTTTCAAGAATATTCTTGTATGCCACTTTCCTGAGACTGGGCGAAGAAAAGCCATAATAACTTATTTTGCGTGCCAATTCCATGGCAACGATCGAAGATTTTCAGAAGCTGGACATCAGGGTTGGAAAAATCATCGAGGTTCTTGACTTTCCGGAGGCAAAAAAGCCATCCTACAGGCTGAAAATCGACCTTGGCCCGGAAATCGGCGTCAAAAAATCCTGCGCCCAACTAGTAAAGAACTACAAAAAGGAGGAACTGCTTGAAAAATTAGTGCTCTGCGTTGTGAATTTTCCGCCCAGAAAGATCGGTCCGGAGATTTCCGAAGTTCTGACTCTTGGAGTTCCTGACAAAAATCATGATTGCATACTTATTGTCCCAACCTTCGAAGTTCCGATTGGCGGAAGGTTATACTAAACTACACAAAGATGACAGTTCTACACAAAACTTTCCTATATTCCCTATTATCGTCGTCAGAATGGGTCAAGTTTTCCGCCCAAACTGCCATTTTTAGCATTATATCTTACTATATTTTCATTTACTTTACTACACGTTTGGGTCATTTTCCGAGGAATGCCCATACTCGTCGTAAAACATAATGCTTTTAAACCTTTTCAGATTATATCATGATAAGGCGATCTACATGAACGACATGGTGAACGATGTGTTTGGCTCGAGAACCCAAGCAACAACGAACGGGAGCAATGTAAGTGCTGACGATTTCAGCTCTACGCAAATAAAGATAGTAACCGCAGGATTTGGAGGCGCAGGCTGCAACATAGTCAACCGACTCATAAAGGTTGGCGTGAAAGGCACAGACTTCGTGGCAGTCAACACGGACGCACAGCACTTCAAAATCATCGACGACCGGATCAAGAAGATCCTCATCGGCAAGACCCTCACAAGGGGACTTGGTGCAGGAGGAGACGCGACCATGGGCGCAAAGGCGGCAGAGGTCGACAGGAACCTTCTTGAGGCGGCATTCGCTGACGCTCAGCTGGTATTCCTATGCGCAGGTATGGGAGGAGGAACAGGAGGTGGTGCAATCCCAGTCGCAGCGCAGATCGCGAAGGAGCAGGGAGCAATCGTCGTATCGATGGTAACATACCCATTCGACCTGGAAAGGGTCAGAAAGGTAAAGGCAGAGGAGGGAATCCAGAAGCTCAGGAAGTTCGCAGACAGCGTGATCATCCTGGACAACAACAGGCTAGTAAAGCTTGTGCCCAACCTGCCCATGAACGACGCGTTCGCACTCGCGGACGAGGTTCTTGCAAAGGCCATCGGCGGATTGGTATGGACGATAACACAGCCAAGCATGATCAACATCGACTTCGCTGACGTGAGGAGCATACTCGGAAACGGGGATGTGGGCTTCATAGCGGTCGGATCGGGAAGAGGCGCCAACAAGGTTGACGCTGCATCCGAGGCCGTCATGAAGAACAGGTTGCTCGATGTCGACTTCGAGGGTGCAACGGGCGCACTGATACACATATCGGGAGGCGCATCGATGACCATCGGAGACGCGATAGGATCAGGCGAAAAGATCACCGAGAAGATGGACCCGAACTCCAACATCAAGTGGGGCGCGAGAGTCGTGCCGGGCTACGAGGACCAGATAGAGATCGTTGCCATAGTCACTGGTGTCAAGGGATCCAGCATAGCTGGAAAGTTCTCCGAGAAGAAAGCAGGCCAATCCTATGGGGATCTAGAGATGGTAGGCTAACGCCTACCGTTTTTTCTTTTTTCCTTTGATTCATGTTAAAATGGGTTGGTTTGGATGGACGACTTCGCAAGCGAGAACTATTTGCCTAGACTAGCAGTTCTAGGAGCGGGAGGACAGGGATGCAACCTGGTCAACAGACTCTACAGGGCCGGGATAAAGAGCGCCACTACGGTAGCAGTGAACACGGACGTTAAGCACTTGGACATTGTGGGCGCCCACAAGAAGCTCCTGCTCGGAAAGGCAATAACCAAGGGCTTGGGAGCCGGAGGATTCCCCGAGATCGGGGCCAAGGCGGCAGAGGCGTCCAAGGAGGACATAAGGGCAGCGATACAGGGAAACAACATGATCTTCATAGCTGCAGGAATGGGAGGAGGAACAGGAGGCGGATCAGCACCCGTAATAGCAGAGATCGCCAAGGAGGAGGGAATGCTGGTGGTCGCCTTCGTAACCTATCCGTTCTCACTCGAAAGGTCGAGGAAGAACAGGGCAGATTGGTCGATAGCCCAGCTGACAAAAGCGGCGGACACAACGATAATAATAGAGAACGACAAGATTCTGAGGTATGCGCCTAACCTGCCGATGGACAAGGCCTTCGAGCTGATAGACAGCATCGCCTGCAATGCGGTAAAGGGAATCGCGGACACGATAACACTGCCAAGCCTGATAAACCTCGACTTCGCTGACGTAAGGTCCGTTATGGGGAACGCCGGGACGGCCGTTATCAACATAGGCACCGGATCCGGGTCCGACAAGGTCACAAGGGCGATTGCCGCTACAGTTGGGCATCCGCTCATGGATGTTGATCTGACTGGCGCCAGCAAGGCGATGATCCACGTTACCGGAGGAAGCTCGTTGACGATCGAAGAGGCAACAAGGGTCGGAGGCGGAGTGACCGAAGGGATGGCGGACGATGCCAACGTGATATTCGGAGCAAGACTCGAACCAGACATAAGGGACGAGATAAGGGTCATGTCCATAGTCACGGGCGTAAAGGCAAGGCTTGGACAGCCGAAGCTCAAGGAGAATGAGCAGGTCTCAAGGGCCACCGCGTTCGTACCTGGAATCGAAAGCTGGTAGACGGGCCAGCAGCTTTTTACCTTCCCTTAGCTGCGGCTCTAGAAAAGCTTTAAGAAGCTAATGGGGCCTTAGTAGTACCCAGTGGTATACTACTAAGGTTGGATAAAATGTCAGAATCCTCAAGGAGAGTTGAAAGACTGGTAACGTCACATGTCAACGGCGCCGAAGCCCAGAAGCGCATACAGACTCTTCTCAGGACTCCTGCAGGGCCTAAATCAGTAGAGGCCGAAGTGGTTTCAGCACCAAAGATTAGAATTCGGGTAAGATTCGAGCCCAAGCCGGATCTGACAAAGATACAGATACACCAATTCTTCGCAAACGTGCCTGGAGGGAAGTGGTAGCCTGTCCAAATCCTCTTATAACCTAACCGAGGAATAGGCATATGGTAACAAGGGGAACCGCCAGGAAGATACTCCGAACCTACGGAAAGGCCTGGATCACAAGGGACACGAAGCTAATACTCACGATATTTACCAAGGATGCCACCTATAGGGAGCGATGGTACGAGAAGCCCTTCAGGGGCCACAAAGGTATAGCCAGCTACTGGGACCACAAGGTGGTCAAGGGACAGTCAAAGATAAAGTTCAAGGTTTTAAACTACTGGGTCGTCAAGGACACCATGATCGCTGAATGGGAGGCCTGGTTCTACAACAGGGTAAAGAAAAAGAACCGCCACCTGAAGGAGGTTGGCATATTCGAGATGAAGGGCAACAAGGTAAAGAGCCTCAGGGAGATCTGGCAGAAGAACCAATGATACTACAAAACCCGCTGCACACAAACCTTATATATCTGGTCGACTGCGACTTATCCTACCAAGTGTTCGACATGGAGGAGCGTGCAGCGAAGCGATCATACGAAACGCTTAGCTCCGGCTCAGCCATCTACTTTTCACACGACCACTTTTGGGCAAACGGACAGCTCACAGCATAGATAAGCGAATCTGGTGTTTGTTGTGGGTTGCCCTTCCTCTCTATTGGTAGTTTTGACTTTATCCCCAGCCCTGGCTGGGCCTGATCCTGGATCTGAACGCTTAGGGTGCGAAAAATGACAACGAGAAGGATAGAGGTAGCCGACCTTCGGTCGGCCAACGAGATGACTGCCGCGATAACGGCACGGAGCAGGAATGTGGCAAGGGCAGAGGAGTTCGTAAGGGAGACCTTCGGAGATGAGACCCTGCACTACATGGTGCGGCTAAGGGAGCAGAGCGAAGGAAAACCTTCCTTCATGCTGCCGAGGCAGATAGCAAAACCAGACCTTCAGCACGCGGCCCTCTACCTATCCGCAGAGAAGCAGGGCTACAACGTCGTGACCCTTGAATGGACCAGGGACTACATGTCGATCCAGGGCGGCTACAAGAGGAGTTACATAGAGCTGCCTCTGGCCTACATGGGCAGGAAGGGAAACCTGGTGGCGAAGCACATAACCCTACTGGAGGGTACCTCATTCACGAGGAAGCTGGCGGCCGGAAACTTCAGGATCTGCGAGGTCGAGATACCCGAAGACGGGATCTCCTTCCTCAAGAAGGAGCTGCAGGACAAGATCGACGCCCTGCTCAGCGACTCCATCGAGAAGAGGAGCTATAGGATACAGGAGCTGCACTCCAGGATGCGTTCCATGATAGAGGGGGACAGGCAGATAATAGCCGACGTAAGCGAACTCGGCGAAACTGCAGCCCTTGGCATGCTCAGGAAGGGCTCTGTGGTGCCGGGGATGGAGGCCGTCAAGTACTCTGGAGCCGATGGCAAGATCTTAATAGAGAGGATCGGCGGCCAGTTCATGAACGTCCTGTCTTTCACCCTGCAGAACGTTGCGCCGAACCTGGTGCTTGCGGTGACCGACTGGAACGGCGATGATGTCAGGATACAGCAGCGGTACGAGACCGCAGTCAACTTCCTAAAAGGCAGCGGGCTGTACGAGCCGCTGCAGTTCTTTATCCCCCCTCTCGCCGAAGAGCTCAACGAAACGATAACGGGCAGCTCCAAGGCAAGCCTGGACTCCATCGTCCCGGCAAAAAGCGGAATCTGCGCATCTGCAAAGCTGGCTCCGTCCGACGACCTCAGGGCAACTTTTATAGGCGCGGCCAGCTCAATAATAGTTGCAATGAGGCAGGCAACTCCGGCCCTGTGGTGATATGATGGGAATGATGTCCACAATAAGGGATCTAGAACGGCTTTCCCCTAGGCAGGGCCAACGAGAGGAAGAGGCGCGGAAGTATTTGGAAGGAAGACTGACCGAGGCGGGGATAGAGTTCGAGCTTGACGGATTTATCAATTATCTCCCGAAATCAAACGGCCACTCTCTTGAGGCGGACGGAAGGAAGATAGAGTCGATGCCGACCGCACTGAAGAGCGGGTACATCGAAGGGAAACCACTGATAAGCTCGATGCATGTCAGCGGCCGCTACTACGAGCAGCCCAACATAAACTTCAATCCTTATTCGGACGTATTCTCCCTTGCGACCTTCTACAGGGCCCCTTCGCTTACAGTCAGGAGGAGGGATTTAGATAAGATAATAATGGCCGAGGAGGTCTACGGCAGGGTAAGGGTGACCAAGCAGAGGCACAGGTGTGCCAACCTGGTGGTCGGGAAGACTGCGAAGCCAAGAGCGGTGGTCATATGCCACTACGACAGCGTTCTTGGGGGAGCGCTGGACAACGGTTCAGGGACGGCAGCGCTGCTGGAGCTCGCCGAGAGGGGCTACGGAAAGGAGAACATGCTAGTCTTCTCAGGATGTGAAGAACTATCGTTCGACGAGCCCATCTACTGGGGGAAGGGCTACCGGCAGCTGGAGTCATCGTTCGGTAGGGAGCTCAAAGGAGCGAAGCGCATCCTAGTGGCCGACATGCTGGGCTCAAGCAGCCCGAAATATATCGAGGACCCCAAGACGAGGCTTGCCGCATTCCCCATCAGGAACAAGAGCATATTTGACCGTACCAGGATCATATCCGTGGGCGGAAATGAGTGGCTTCCTATCTACCACTCGGCAGCCGACACGATAGGCCTAATAAAGCCCCGCTTCCTTGAGGAGGGACTGGAACTGATAACCTCGGCTATGGGCCAAGTAAGCTATATATAGACTTAGGTTAAATTATCCTTGAATTCTAGGGGTATAGTTATGGCAGAGGCAGAAGGAGAGATCCAGCGCGCATCGATGAAGGAGGTAAAGGTTGGCAGGTACATCATGATCGACGGAATAGCCTGCAAGGTAGTTGACATCGAGACGAGCGCTCCGGGCAAGCACGGGCCGGCGAAGATGAGGGTCACAGGGATGGGAATATTCGACGGGCAGAAGAAGACGCTCCTCAAATCGAGCGACGGTGACGCGGAGATACCTGTGATAAAGAAGAGGAAGGCGCAGGTCGTCTCTGTTGCAGACAAGACAGTACAGCTCATGGACTCGGAGACCTTTGAGGTATACGAGATAACGACAGTGGGATTCGAAGGAACGCTCACGGCGGGTTCAGAGGTAGAGGTAATGGAGGCGCAGGGAAGGAAGGCGCTGGCAAGAGTACTCAGTGGTTAAAATGGACATCAACATAACATCCAACAAGGAAAACAAGACGATAGGAAGGAAGGAGATAGAGTTCTCTGTATTCACTGACGCCGGAATCAAGAGGGATGCGCTAAAGGCAGAGCTCTGCAAGAAGCTAAGCCTGTCGCCCCAATCAACGATAATAGTCAAGGTAGACTCCGGATTCGGCTCTAAGATGTCGACCGGATTGGCCCACTCCTACGCGGACGAGGCAATGCTTAAGAAGTATGAGAGCAGGAGACTACTGGAAAGGTTGGGCGTGGTGGAGAAGCAGGCCAAGTCGGCGGCAGCGCCAGCCCCTGCGGCAAAGCCGGCGGAGGCGAAGAAGTAAGGTGTGATCATGGCAGACGAAAAAAAGGCGGCTCCGGTCAAGAAGGAGAAGAAGGTATTCAAGCCCTACAAGGAGGCGGCTAAGAGGTGTCCCAAGTGCTCGTCCAGGCTGGGCGACCACAAAGATAGGTACTCCTGCGGCAAGTGCGGCTACTCCGAGTTCAAGAAAGTGGAGAAGAAGTAGCTGATGGGCATGAAAAAAGGCAGCGGGAAGCCCTCTGCACTCAAGCTCTTCTTCTATTCAGGCGCGGTTTTACTCATTTTAGCTTCCGCCATATCAATTCTGTTGGCAGCAACCAGTTCCATCTACCAAAACTCAGCCTCAATTGCATTCACTGTCTGCTTCTCGCTAACGCTAAGCTTTCTGGTAGTATCATACCTCCTCCACAAGGGAAGGAAGCCAAAGGCGGTGATAAAAGAGTTAGGCCTGTCAAGGAAGGCGTTCAACAGGAAGACGGTGGGCTACGGAGTCCTTCTCTTCGTGATATACATCGCCATACTCTTCGCCATCGTGATCTTCTCTGAGGTCACAGGCATAACAGTAAACTCCAACGTCCAGCAGATAATCGGCGGATATCCGCTATGGGCCTTAATATTCCTTTCAGTAATAGCCCCACTTAACGAGGAGATTGCCTTCAGGGCCTTTCTGGTGCCTAGAATCGGAGTAGTGCTCAGCGGTCTCATCTTTGCTGTGCTGCACTTCGGCTACGGATCGGTTTCGGAGATAGTGGTCGCGCTCTGGTTCGGCCTTGCAGGCGGTTACGTCTTCAAGAGAACTAAATCACTCTATCCAAGCCTGATAACCCACATGGCGGTCAACTCGCTGACCGCGATAACCATATTCCTGGTGTTGCATGGCGGGATCTCAACGATAGCGTTGGTGCATTGATGGAACAAAAGATAAGGGTAGTAGCTGTGGAGCCGAAGTACCAGCAGAACCTCGGCTACATAGCCAGGGTCATGAAGAACTTCGGGCTATCAGATCTTGTGCTGGTCAACCCGAGATGCAACCACAAGGGTGGGCAGGCGATCAGGTACTCAAAGCACGCGAAGGATGTACTGGTAAAGGCAAAGGTATCGAAGAGCCTCGCGGCAGCATCAAAGGGCTTCGTTGTAGGGACAACAGGGATGTGGAGGAAGGCTGACAGCTCGTTCTACAACATATCCGCCCTCTCAGAGCTCAGGAACAAGCCTGCATGGAAGCGCAACAGGGAGATAACGATAGTGCTCGGCAGAGACGACATCGGGTTGAGTAAGGAGGAACTCAGGGAGTGCGACGCTCTGATATTCATAGGAACAAACGAGGAGTACCCTGTGCTCAACATATCCCACTCGCTTGCGATAATGCTCTACGAGTTCACCATGCCCGAGTTCGCAAAGAGTTATGACTTCAATGAATTCTACGCTGATGACAACTACCAGAAAAGGCTGATCGGACTCTTCGATGCATTCATAAGAAACAATGCCTCCATAAGGGACAAGAAGGCAGTCTCTGGTGCGTTCAGACGCGTATTGAAGAGGTCGGCTCCCACTAAAATGGAGATAAACGCGATTGCTGTGGCACTGTCGGGGAAATAGTTAGACCTTTTTAACGTACGCCTTCCTCCGGCGTTGTTTGTAAACTACCACTTTACGCACAAACCCCTTAGTTTACGCACAGATGCCTTAGTTTGCGGACAGAATTGCTTTTGAGGCGATTTGGGAATTTCCATGACTTCCACTACCCCTTCTTTGAATCATTCGTATAAATCGCTTCCTAGAGCTATTTGAGAGGCGATTGGATGGACGACCAGAAGGATGAGATGAGAAAGATGGCTAAGGAGTCTAAGAAGGCGTTTAGGGAGCTTTACAATCAACACAAGCTGTGGCTGATGGCTTACAAGCATGGAGATATAGAAAACATAGTGAAGTTGGCAAAAGAAAGGGATTCTGCTGCTGCAAAGGCATTGGAAACATATCGGGAAGCCGATGAGTTCCTAAAGAGCGTTAAAGCCCCATAGTTACTCTTCCGCCCACGCTGCCCACATCCTTGCTATCTTCAGCGTTGTATGCTCGTTCTGAGATGCCATTATCCCTGCCCTTGCCCATTGGCCTTGCAGATTGGCTGCGGCTTGTATAATCAATGCTCTTGCTAGTGCTTTTTCGTTCTTCATTATACCACTTCTGAATATCATTTTCCGAGCAACCTTTTAGGCTTTTGTTTTGAATAGTATCCTATGGAAAGGAGGGAAAGCAAGGAACTTCTTAAACTCCAACATAGTAGAATACTATTAACCATGCAGGTTCAAATTGCAGTTTTAATTGCTTTGTTGGCATTTTTCTCTCTGGTTATGAAGGATATTGGCTGGGCATTGGCTACTCTCCTTATTTCCCTTTTATTTGCCGTGTTGATATTCCGAGGTAGCACTCAAAAGTTATTAGATATAGAAGAAAAACTCGGTTCGGCAGAAAAAATGTCGGAATGGGATTTCAAGAGGAAGATTTATTTGATTTTGATGGTGGTTGCCGCTTTTATCCTCATATACCTTCTTGGTCATTTGTTTGATGCAATATTACACGTCGCTTAATTTTCTGGCTGCTTTGAAAATAATCATTAACCCACTAAACATGATTACAAGCAAGATAACATATGATATTAGTGCAATTAATGGATATTTGTTGGTAGTATTTGTCGCTAGTGTATATGCGCCACAGAAACCTAAGCCTAACATGAGGATACCGCCAAAGCACAGTAATGTTGCCTTGACAAAGGCAGTATCAAGGGTCTTTTTTTCTTTTATTTTTTCTTTGTTGTTCTTTTTATTTGCCATAGGCTCACTAATCTTATAAAATGTGAAGGAAAAGACGCCGTTAGTTCTGTTATGCAATTAGGTTGGAAAGGCTCGTTAGACTCTTGCAGTCTTTACAATCTTCAAGACCTTTTGGATGAGTAGTAAGCATGTAAATCTTATACGCCTTATCCATGAGTATTTCTATCTCCTTTGTGTCCTTCTTTATCTTGTGGACAGTCGGTTTGAACGGCATCTCGAAACCTTCCGCCGTTGTGTATCTCTTTGCTATCAGTTCATGGCTTTCCTTTTGCGGTGGCTCGAAGTATATCAGGTAAATGCTTTCTACTGGCTTTATCCCTAGCTTCTCCGCTATGTAAGCGTAGCCATTAACCTGAATCTCATAGATTGGCATCATGCTATCCTGCCTTTCCGTATATCGTGCCGTCTTGTAATCTGCTATGACTATGCTGCCATTTGGCCTTTGGTATAAGGCATCAGGAATCCCTGTAAGAAGCACGTCCTTGTATTGTGTGTTGAACTTTGTCTTTGGGTCTATTCCTTTGCTTTTCATGGCCTTAATAGAACCCTTGAAAGCTTTGTTTACCTCTCCAATGTCCTTTAGCCAGTCTGGTAGCTTGCCTTCCCTACTCACATAACCTTCCACTATACTCTTGGTGTAAGAGTCAATGGAACTGAATATGCCTGGGAATATCTGATAAGGCAGTTGCTTCTGATGCGTTTTAATCCAGAAGCACCTCTGGCAGAAATCGGATTTTTTAAGCTCTCCTAAGTTTTTTGCTGAGATTTGCATAGAATCGCCTGTATTCAGTATTCTTTTTCTCCAACGTATTCGCTTAGTTTGCCTTTTACTTTGGACTTGTTGAGTTTGGCATAATCTAGTATCTCAACAGTAGTAGCTTCCTGTTTGCTCATAGAATAGAATGTATCTTGACCCAATAGAACATAGCTCCAAATGCAATTATCTCTATCTTCTGGTTTTAGTTCATTTATCCTTTCCGTCCAGTCTATAGCAGCTAATCGTTTGTTTTTTACATTTTGGTTATTGAAGTCTCTATCAGACTTTGTTTCTACAATATAGATTTTATCTGCTATCTTAACTATAAAGTCTGGGTAATAATGAGCCAGCAAACCGTCTTCTCGTATATACATGATATTGGCAAAATCATGTGAATACTCGCTTATCTTCATAAATGCCTTAACTTTTGAGTCTCTATCTATGAACTGTATAAAGTCCATTTCAAAGCCACCGCTGTTTGAGGGATATGCTATCTGCTCGTATATGGTCTTTGAAACAGTCAAAGCATAAGTCTCTCTTATCTTGAGTTCCTTGATTTCTGAGAAATATCTCTTTACTATCGTTGCGTTAGTTACCTTGAGGTTGTTCTGTATGTCATATACTGATTTTGCTATGTTTCTCACAATGTGTTGTGTTATGCCTTTCTGGGCTATTAGCAGAATACGCCAATTGTTTCCCTTGAGCGGGTCAAAGTCCTTTCCAAATAGTCTATGCCGTATATACTCATCAGTTAGCTTTGCGATAACCGCCTTGTTTATCTGCATTAGGGGGAATGTCTTTTGAGACCTTTTGCTGATTCTTACATGCACAACAGAAACAGCATCTACTACTTTCTCCACAAATGAATTGTAGCTTTTAGCTGTGAACAATGTTGGAGGAACAGTATATTCCCCAAATTGTGTTCTTACGGTTAATTCCTCACTCTTGAATATATCGCCCTTCATGTTCTTCACTAATGGCATAAGTTCCTCTATGGATATTGGGGAGGGTTCTAGTTCATTAATAGAGATTTTGGCTTCTGCCATCTCCTCTTCTTTATCGTGTATGATAATTATCCAGAATAAGTCATACTCTTTGTAGTTTGGTTTAAGTTCTACATTTATAAAGTCTCCAACTACTCTTTCTCTCTTTGTTAGTTCATCTACCTTGCCTACCATCCCTTTCAATACTCGTTCATAAAATTCTATGAAATTTGGATGCTCTATTATGCTGAGTATATCCATGTAGTTGGTAGGTTCTTCTTTTTTTATGAGTAGCTTTTCTCTATTTTCTGCTTTGACATCATCATATCGTTTTTCTCGCCACATAAGTCTTAGTCCTCTTCCTATTAATTGTTCTAAGAGAACATAAGATGAACTAGACCTAAGTGGGACTATAACACAAATATTATTTACGTCAAACCCCTCTCTAAGCATAAGAACAGATATGATTATCTTAGGATTATCATGTTTATCTATGTCAAAAAGCCGTTGCTTGATTTCTTCCCACTCGTCTGGGCCAACGTCCCCTTTCTTGTTGGAATGAATCTCCATTAATTCTTCATCAGAATAACCTTCTTTCTTTAAGAACTCCATAACATAAGGCACAACTTCTGTATTTTCGCAAACAATCAACATCTTAGGATATTTTGTTTTGTCAAATGCAGTAAATTCCTTATCTAAAATCTTCAGTTTTGTTACGCCCGCCCGTATCATTGTTTTTTGTCCTTCAGATAAGCTAGTTATTCTTCTCCCCTCCCGTTCAGCTTTAAATTCTAGGTCTTCCAATGGGACGGATGCAAATTCCTTTCTCTTATCAATCGCTACAGTCTTTACTAGTCCCATCTTTATTGCTTCTACCAACTCGAAATCCGCAATGATATGGGGGAAATGATTTTGAACTCTGCTTTGACCGCTTCCAGTTACTATGTAGGGCGTAGCGGAAAAATCAATTTGTATGAATCTTCCCTTTTTGTTTTCTGATATTGTATCAATGGCTTTCTGCCATTTCTTATCCAGAACTTCATCTGACTTTTTCATTTCTCCTAAGTGATGTGCTTCATCGTTAAAAACAACCAAGTTAGTCAAGTTAGCCAAATACTCTAACTCTCTGCCTCTCAGGTATTGATTATCGAGTTCTTCTAATGAATGACCTGCCGAAGTGCCTGGGGTTATCGGTAATAAGTTTTTGACTGCAATATTAGGGCTATCTAAGGGGCTATCCATATCTAAGTCTTCTTCATCCTCGACCAATAGATGCCAGTTGGTTATGGCTATAAGCCCATCCCCAGTTACTTTTCCTATCTCTTTTTTCTGAGCAACACAGCTTTGTATAAAACCAAATATCTCTTCTTTATATGCTGCTGGAACAAACAACTTTTCAAACCTTTTGAAATCAGATTGCTCGAAGCTTCTAATGCCATTCTCATTCCTCTTGCCTAAGTAGGCATCAAGAAGTCGTTCGTATACAATTATTCCTGGGGCAACAATAAGAAAGTTCTTTGAATATTTTCCGCTTTCCAGTTCTTCATGCTTTGAATTAAGATATTGCCAGATTAATAGAGCTTCAAGAACCCATGTCTTTCCTGTTCCAGTAGCCATCTTTATACAATATTTTGGGTATTCATATTTGTCTTTCTTGAGGTCGAGCAAATCCATTTCTTGTAATAATTCTGGATAGATTGACATATACATATTTCTGACATTTTTTATTCCGAGTATCTCATGAACATAAATTGTATTAAGTATGGACTGCCATTGTCCTTCGTGGAAATTAACATTCCGTTCATCTGCAAATCCGCCATTCGGATTCCAGAATTTAAGCAACTCTTTTGTTATTGGAGTTACCTTTTCAATGAAAGTTCCGTTTTCCCATTCTTTGTTAACTAACTCTTTGATTCGCCCAGCTAACTTCAACGGTATATCTCGTGTTCCTGAAGATTTTGCATTTACCATATTAGTCCACGTCTTGAACCGTGTCGCTTTCGAATCCGAATACATCTACTGCTCTTACACACACCTTTCTTTTTCCTTTTACTTTTGGAACTATAAGTTTGGCTTTCCTATCCACCTTAAGTTTGTCTTCATGATTTTCTCTGTAATCTTGCCACTTGCTTCTGAATATTTCTCCATCATAATCAGGGTCTATGCTCCAGTATTCTATCAGGCTTAATGGGTCTTTTTCTATTACATCATCAAGTTTTTCTTTGTCTTCCTTATTCATATCTAATGGCAATGCATCTGGGGAAAGTAGAACGTAATTATCTAGCTCTACTCCTAACTCGTCTTCTTTATCTGATTCCTTCTTCTTGATTGGTTTTATGGTAAGGTATTGCAAAGAAGAGAATTTTAACTTGCCTTCTTTTATCAGTTTATCATAATCTGCTTTATGTTTTAGTTTCTCTAGTAGGTCTGAAGGTATTACCAGAATTTCTAATCTGCCTGCTTCCATATCTTTCTTGAAACTTTCAATTATTCTACTTATGTCCAAATCAAAATTCCAGCCCAGTACAACTACTTTCTCCCAACCGCCAGCGTATGAAGCCCGCAATTCTTGAGCTTTTTTCAGCGTTGAATTTCCAGTCATCTTTGTTGGGGAGTCTACATAGACAAGCGTCTTACTTTGTTTTATGTATCCCAAATTATTTGATTTGCCTTCCTCTATCGGAAAAGGCAATGCCCCATAAAGAGTTATTACCACATTGGCAAGATATCCTATGCTCTTGAATTGTGATTGTTCGAACTGCTCTTTTTGATAATCTCCTATTGATTGATACAGAAATGTTTTTGCATTTTGGTCTATGAGTCGTTTCCTCGAAATCATGCATGCTGGTTTGCCCAAATCACACATTATCCACTTCCGTCCTAGTTTCTCAGCAGCTGCACCTGTCGTTCCAGACCCTGCAAAGAAGTCTGTAATTATTCCATTTTCAGGACAAGAAGCATTAATTATCCTATTAATTAATCCCTCAGGCTTTTGGGTTCTATAACCAGTATAATCCGAAGAACCGCTAATTAGTGGTTTGGTAGAATCAACATCCCACACATCTCTAACGTAGACCTCTGAATAATACGTATTAAAAAGTCTGTCTTTATACCTATCGGGCAGAACATCTCCCTTTTTTATCAACTCTAGTATATTCTCTCTTTCCTTTATTGACAAGCATTCTGGTTTTATACATTGAGTGTCTATGAAGGGTTTTCCATATATTACTTTTTCCTTTTCTGGTTTAAAATAATAGTTTTCCGACTTTCCATAAAATAATAGAAGGTCATGTTTTCTCGCCCATGTTTTTTTGCCGACTCCTTGTATTCTATAAGCCCAAACAATTTCATTAATGAAGTTATTTTTTCCAAAAATTTCATCCATAATTACCTTTACATAATGTCCTACATGCCAGTCAATATGGACATAAATCGAACCTTGCTCGCTTAGAAGTTCTTTCATTAGAACTAATCGTGGCACAATCATCTCAAGATAAGACTTAGTTCCTTCTTTCCAAGTATCTGAATAAGCAAACTGCTCAATTACCGTAGGTTTTTGCTCGATATCAATAGTAGGCAAATGTATTTTAGTCCTGTAATCTGCCTTGCTGTCAAAAGGTGGGTCTATATATATCAAATCAATTTTACCACGCATAGGTGATAAACTAGTGGATGGGTCTCCAGCCAATAATGCTTGCATTGCAAGTAAATTATCCCCATAAATGAGTCTATTTAGTAGCTCTCTCTCTCTCTCTCTGGATTCCTGTAGCTTGCCCCGTAAATGCAGTCAAGCCACCTCTAGCTTTTGTTGGGAGAACAAGTTCATTCGTCTGCAATGTTATTCTTTGCGATTTTGATAACCCATCGAGTAATCTTTGTGCTTCTTTTTTACCCCTTTCAACTATTTTAGGAAGTTCTTCTATTAGTGAGTCTTTCATATAAACACCAAATTAATGCCTAGCATCCGCTAACAAATATGACCTCAACCCTATTAAAGACCTCAGAAAAAGTCGGCTACTTGTATAGCGTTGCCATTCGCATTTTGTAGCAGTATTGTGAACTAACGAAAATATATACCTATCAGTTTTCAGCACTTAACCACCAATAAACTGCTCTGCCCAGCTTCCCCGAATTTACTACCTTCTTTACTTTAAGAGACAAGAGATATTTCTTTACTGTTATTCTTGATAACTTTAGCTGTTTGGC
Organism: uncultured Microcaldota archaeon; assembly: GCA_963760035.1. Taxonomy (GTDB): domain Archaea; phylum Micrarchaeota; class Micrarchaeia; order Micrarchaeales; family Micrarchaeaceae; genus JAJYUY01. Next base: position 39,942 of record CAVXBR010000042.1, read on the forward strand.
TATCCTTTCCATAGGCAATGGCGTTCCTGCCGTGTATAGTATTGACATGATTCTTTTTTCCGTTTCAGCATATTCAGGCATTATATCACGCTTATCTCTAGCCTGGGCTTCTCTTGGCCTTTATCGCCCATTGGAGAAAATTTGACAAACTTGAACATCATGCGGTTTGACTTAGTTATATGATACCCATCTACAATCTCTTTGGGTATTCTTACTACAAACTGATGGCCATCCCATGTCAATTTTGTTTCAATCTCCAATACATAGTTTATCGGTTCTATGGCAGACTTCACTTTGTCAGGTAATTCAGAATAATTTAATTCCGTTTTCTTTGATTCTATGAATTCTTTTAGAGTTTTCATTCCATCCTCCTTCCCGATTTTAAAAAAGATAATGTCGTCCCCAGATTCTTTTTTGTTTTGTTTATGTCTCCCTACTCGTATCTGCTCTCGAACTTGTTTCTTAACTCCTTCCTCGGTAGTGGTCATCTTATCTGATAATATATTGAACCGAAATATACTTAAACCCTCCTATCTTATCTAAATATACGCTGATAAAGCATATATTTATATATTATAACATACATAAGATAAGTGGATATAGTGTATATCCAAGTTGAGAAAATGCAAACAAATGCATCCGAAATAGAAGATACAAAAACAGAAACAACAGAAAAACAGACAACAAAACAGACAAAAGGAGTAGAGATAGCGAAGCAAGGAAGGATTCTGAAGAGGGGGCATGAATGGATTGTGCCTTCGCAAAGCGGACAGGGTAACTACAGCGTTACCATGAAGAACGAGGGAAGATATCAGTTCAGGAGATGCACATGCGCAGACTACGAACTGAAAGGGCAGGACTGCAAGCACATATACGCAGTAATGTATATGGATAAGCTGCTGCCACAGCCATTGCTGGAGGTGAAAGAACCAAAGAAACAGTCCGTCCAGAACTGGTCGGCGTACAACAAGAGCCAGATAGAGGAAAAGGATACATTCCTGAGACTTCTGGCGGAATTGGTAGAGGTCATACCCGAACCTGCTGGGGAGGCCACAGGAAGGCCAAGAGTAAGCATGAGAGAGGCGGTGTTCATAAGCTGCCTGAAGGTCTACACGACAGTCTCTTGTAGGAGGTTTATGAGCGACATGAGGTTTGCCATGGAAAAAGGGCACATAAGCAAGGGCTGTTCCTTTAGCTCTATAAGCAAATACATGAAGAATGAGGAGATGAAGCCCAGCTTGGAGGCTCTGATAAAGCTATCAGCCCTTCCATTACAGGCTGTGGAAACCAAGTTTGCAGTGGACAGCACTGGATTCAGGACTACCAAGTTCAACGACTATTGGAAGGAGAAATACAACGTGAGGAGACCGCATGTTTGGCTAAAATGCCATGCGATGATAGGGACGAAGACCAACATCGTAACTGGGGCAGATGTCCAGTTCGGAAGCGATGCGGATAGCCCACATTTTGTGCCATTAGTCCAAGCTACGGCAAATAGTGGGTTTAACATAGAAGAAGTATCGGCAGACAAAGCCTATGGTTCGATGGATAACTACAACACAGTAGCTGAATTAGGAGGGACTGCGTACATTCCCTTCAAGAAGAACATACTGGGCAAGAGCGACCTTACCAGCGGTGTCAAGGGGAGGGTATGGCGTAAGATGCTGCACCTCTTCCTGTTCAGCAGGGAGGAGTTCCTACAGCACTACCACCAGAGGTCGAATGTTGAAAGCACGTTCAACATGATAAAGGCAAAGTTTACCGACTTGGTAAGAAGCAAAGATAGAACGGCTCAGGTAAACGAGGTTTTGCTGAAAATACTCTGCCACAATATCGTGGTGGTAATACATGAGATGAATGAGTTGGGGGTAACACCCCAACTACAAACATCAATAGGTTAAGGGCTTAAGAAGTGGTGGAAATAGGCATAATAACAGAGAGAGATTGGGGATTTAATCTAATCCAACTTAGCATAACCCACCGAAATAAAGCTACTTAATTGGCTACATAATGTTCCAGTCAATACCCATCTGTCGTCAGAAGATTTGAAGTGAAACGAAGCATTTAAATAGTTAATCCCCTATAAAGTATTGACTGGGATATTTACATCCCAATCACAATCAAGTGGGAGATGAAAATGGACAAAATAGAATTGCCCTATAACCTGAACGACATAGAGCTACTGTTCAAGATGGTAAACGACCTCCAAATGTCTAAAAGTAAGGAGGTGAAGAAGGAGGACATATGGCAACATGTCGGACAGAAAAAAGATGTTAGATACAGCTATGCGTTCAATGCCCTAAAATTATTGGGCTTGATAGACATGGATTACGGAAAGGCGTGGCTTACTACTCTTGGTGCAAGCTTGGCTTATGTTACTGGCGAAAAGAGGAATGCACTTTTGGCGAAGAACCTGCCTGAAATTTACAGCAGTATGCTCAAGTGGATATACCACAGCGATACGGGGGCAATGACACCAAAAGACATGCAACTCAGGTTTGTTACTACCTATGGAAATAATGCCGTTGCCAGAACAGTCTTGGAGAGTGCTATCAACACATTCATGCATTACTGCCATCATATCAGTCTTGCAAAGTATAGCGGAAGAGGTTCGGCTAGTAAGGCTGAGATAACAGAGTTTGGTAGGAAGGTCTTGGATGGTTCTGCTCCTGAGATTACACTAAATCAACAAGCAGACTCAGGCGACTCCCAGCGTAAACAACCACCCGAGCAGAGGCAACCAAGCAAGCAGATGGATTACAGTATCCAGATAAATACGCCGGACAGGAGTTTTGAATGGGATATCAAAGCAGAAGGAGACTTGGCGGCTTTGGATATAGCTGTAACAGCAATAAAAGAGGACTGGGCAAGGACAAAGGGAGTTACACTAACCAAGCCGAAATCAAAAGAATGAGGTAAATTACGCTTGTCTTGACAAGCATGTGGGCCAAACACGGGAGGGCATTACGCTTCCAACGTAACAACCCTCCTGTGTTCACATGAATTGTTGTAATAGTAGGTATTTCTAAGTCTAAATCTCTTTCGATACGCTTTTAAATACCCTTATTATCAGTCGAATACAATAGTCCAAAAGGGGAGTATTCTATATGGTTTGCGAACAGTTCTCGCACAGATGGGCTGGTTTACGGACAGAGTTACCCTTTACAAACAACGCCCCTTCCTCCCATCAGAGACAAAGTGCATATCGATGTACTGAGCCTGGCCTGTTTCATTGCGTAACTGCTTCAGATGGAGGTTTATTTCCCTTAGCCATAACGCATTATCGAAATTAAGCGAGACGAACATGCCCGGCTTGAACATCTGCGAGAATGTCAAGTGATTTTTCAAGCTCCAGGCAAGCCCTGTCAAATTTTCGCTGGTATCAACCTGTACGTCCCTCTTCCTAACCATCACCTCGCCGAAGACATAGTTATAATGATTATCAAATGAACCCTCTTCATACTTCAATGGCCTCATATTCCAACAAGCATGGACATGGGGAGTGTTTTCATAATACGCCGTAACCCGTTTCATGATTTCGCCTTCAGGGGTAACGCCTCTGACCAGAATCGCCTCGGTTTCGCCTGGTTCCCTGTCCCTCTCGAGATTAAACGTCGGCGCTTCGAACTCTCGGGCTCTGTGGTACTGCAGGAAGTAGTTCCTGGGCCCAACGGTCTGGAACTCCATTATCGGGCAGTGAAGCGGGTTGAAGTTGGGAAGATTCCTTACCGCCTCATAGGCAGCAATGAGATCTGGCACACCATTCCTAAGCTCATCAGTAAGTTTAAACATACCCCTACTGATGAGCCCTTTCTTTTCGTAAATCGTGAGATCTTTTACGTTTGGTATCCCTTCTCCCCTGCCCCTTGTCAGGATGAAATATCTTCCCTCTACTGAGGAATCCGCCGCAATCGTTCTATTATAGCCCTCAAGGCGCTCCCAATAAGAGAAGGATAGCTCCCCGAGGAACCTTGTCTTATCAAGCCCCATAAGGTGGCAAAACTCGTTTAGATAAAGGAAATCCTTAAAGCACATGGAGCCAAACCTCTTAAACTCCCTAACGTCGAACTCCTCGGTGGAGTTATTAGGATCAAAACTGGGGATTATGCCCGAGGCACCAGAGTAATCCTGCGGATGTTCGCTCCTGGCCAATATCGCCAAACCTGATTTCCTTGCATCCTCAAGCGATTCAAAACGTCTTGGAACCAATATACCTTTACTCTCAACATAACCGCCAATCTCTCTCTTCGGCTGCGCTGGTGGATTCGCCTTGTAATAATCGGGTCTGCTTGACGTTGCAACTGCCACCTTACCACTGCTATGGCTCGGTTTCAGGAAATATATATAACTAGCTCACTTCCCCAAAACCCTTAAATATGTGTACACACATAATATACTGGTGTGAGAATGGTAAATATGACCCTATCGATAGAGGAACAGATGTACAAGTCCATGAAAAAGCATACAGAAGTCAAATGGAGCGACGTAGCTAGAAGTGCCATAAAGAAAAAGCTTGCAGAGATTGAATTTCTGGACAAAATACTAGCGAATAGCGAATTCACGGAGTCTGATGCGGAAAGGATAGGGCACAAAATAAAGGAAGAAATGAGAAAACGTTTCAAATAAGCGATATGATGCGCCTAATTGTCAATACTAATAGAATAATCGCAGCATTAGTCAAGAATTCGACTAGTCGTAAGATAATAATGTCAGGAAAACTAGAGCTTATCACACCAAAGTTTACATTAAAGGAACTGCTTAAATATCGCACCTACATGCTAGTAAAATCTAAACTAAGTCCCTCCGAATTCGAGAAGATGTTTAACATCATCCTATCAAGGATATACTTCATTGATGACGTCCTAATCCTTGGTAAGATGACTGAAGCAAAGAAAATAATGGCCAAAATAGATCCCGCCGATGAAATTTTCATTGCGGCTGCTCTCACGATTCAAAATGATGGTATATGGAGTGACGATAGGCATTTCATGAGGCAGAGTGCGGTCAAGGTATATACGACCTCGGACCTGCTGGACTTCGTCTAATGGTCTTAAAACAAAAGAAAGGAAAAGATCGGCGATTACTTTCTCGCCGCCTTCTTGCTCTTTATTATCTTTATCTTCGATGGAGTCAGAAGGATCTTGTTCTCGTCGATCCTCGCTATGTCGCCGTTCATCTTGTCAACGAACTGCTTGAGGTCGTCGATCGCCGTCTTCAGGCTGTTCGGCCTCTTCTCCATCTCGGTTATGTTCATGAGGACTATGTTGTTCGCTGACAGCTCCTTCTTTATGAGCTCCAAGTCCGTCTGCTGAACCAATGCAACCGGCTTTATGTAGTGGTCTGCAGGCTCGTGCATTATGTCAACGTCGTCCATCTCGGCCGCGTTCATATACTCTTCCACATCTATGCTCTTCGTTGATGTCCCTAGTCCCTTCCCAATTTTTTCAAAGATGCTCATATTAACACCTGATATCGTCGCTTGTAGCTATATGTGAATATGGCTTTTTAATCCTTTCTGTCAGAAACTTGCAGTTATAACGTCAGACAACTAGGGCGAAACTGGCATCCGCAACCGCTTTATATTTGGAAAATCAGCAATCTAATAGCGATAAAGGGGGATAGAAATGCCAACAGTAGCCCTATCGGGGTCCATGAGAAAGCACTATAATGGTATTGTAGCGTTAATCAGAGAGTTCGAGGTAAATGGCATAACTGTGCTCTCTCCAAAGGCCTCAAAGGTGGCGAATCCAGGCAAACCTTTCATACTGCTCAGGACAGACAAAACGAATAACAGGGAGAAAGTCGAGCAGGGACATCTTGATGCCATAGAAAAAGCAGACGCCCTCTACGTCCATAACCCTTTGGGTTATATCGGCGAATCCACCGGCTACGAGATTAGCTGGGCCCGCCAGGCAGGTAAACCTATTTTCACTAGTGACAAGCTTCCTAAACCTAAAAACTCAATTTATCATTACCACGCCAGATGCAGGCGTGCATCTGTAGCTCAAGTCACAAGATACCTCAGAGGAAAGGAGAAAACTGCCCTACCAGCCTGTTAAGGCTATATAAACAGCTTATAAGCTTTGCCCACCAAGGTCTATGGGCGACTAGATGGGGCGTATAAGGCTCAAAAGCATATACGACAAGTACGACGTTTCCGATGGACTTACCATCCTTGTCGACCGGCTCTGGCCACGCGGAGTTCGAAAGAGCACGCCCAACGTCGAGATCTGGATGTCCGACATCGCTCCGACAGACGAGCTGCGGAAGAAGTACCAGCACGACCCCAAGAAGTGGGTCCTCTTCAAGTACAAGTACCTCCGCGAGCTCCAGAAGAACGACATGGTTGAAGAGCTGGTAAGCCTTGTTGTCAATACAAGTGTGACCACCTTCGTCTACGCCTCTATGAACCACGAGCGCAACAACGCTGTGGTCCTGAAGGACTTCATAGATAAGATCATAAAGAAGAGCAAGTAGGTGCCTGTTTGGGATACGTGATAGTGGACACGAGCTCTATCCTATTTGGCTTCGCGAACCACAGGAGCGTCTTCGAGGCCGTCTCGGCCGAGCTGGGAGATAGGTGTCTGGTTTCGAAAGGTATAATAAATGAGTTAAACAGAGTATCTAAGAGAAAGGGGACCGGGGGCGCCGAAGCCAAGGCCGCACTCCGGGAGTTGAGCCTTAAAAAGATAAAGATCGAAGCCGACTCGAAATACCCTGACTTGTGGATAAAAAGCATGGCATCAGGAACGGGAATTACTGCCGTCGTTACCAACGATACAGAGCTCGCATCCGCAATAAAGAAGGACACTGTCGTGTTTAAGTTCTCCAGAGAGGGGAAGTTAAAGAAATTCAGGTGAAGATATGTACTACGTGCACACACTACAAGACACATTCAAGATGGCTCCCGAGTTCTTCGACAGGGAGATAGACGAAGTTGCCACACTCGCGCTCAAGAGGAAGTACGAGGGTTCGATAGACAAGAAGATGGGCGTTGTCGTATCCGTATTCAATATCAGGAACATCAGCGACGGTTCCATTCTGCCAGGAGACCCAGCCACCCACCACAACGTTGAGTTTGATATGCTTACCTACATGCCCTACGTCGACGAGGTCGTCGCAGGCGAAGTGACAGAGTTGGCCGAGTTCGGCGCCTTCGTGCGCATAGGCCCGATTGAGGGATTGGTCCACGTTTCGCAGATAACCAACGACTTCCTTAACTTCGACAAGAAGGTGCCGGCATTCGTATCCAAGAAGAGCGGCAGGAGCCTCAAGAAGGGTGACGCCGTCTTCGCGAAGATATCTACTGTCAGCATGAAGAACACGGTAAAGGACTCAAAGATAGCGCTTACGATGAAGCCCGAGGGGCTCGGAAAGGCTGAATGGATCAGCGAGGGCGCCAAGAGGGCGAGGGCCGATGCGGCCAAGAGGAAGAGATAAGGTGAAACTATGGACGAAAAAGCTTGCAGGAAGTGCGGACTGATAATAAGCCACGGGGACTCGTGCCCGCTGTGCAACTCGAAAGACCTGACCAACAAGTGGAACGGCTACATCATAATGATCAATGCCGAAAAGTCAGAGCTGGCCAAGGTGCTGAACATAAAGGTCAACAGCACCTACGCGATAAACATGGGTTGATGGGGCAAGCCTATGCCGCAGAAGCTTGAAAATCTGGTAAAAAAGATCGTCAGGCAAGCAAACGAGCTCAAGAACGCACACACCACCGAGAAGAGGGCAAGGGTCAACTACTCGGCCGTATTCTGCCAGAACATGAGAGAGTATGAGAGCCTGCTCAAGGAGGCGCAAATGAAGGGTAACATGCTCGTGGAAAGCGAGACAGGGCAGTTATTCCATCTTCCAGCGATAAAGACAGTGGCGGGCCCGTTGAAGATAGTCAAGGTGAGGAAGCCATCTAAGTTCCACCCCGAGTTGGGAGATGCCGACTTCACCGTAAAGAGCTATCCCGCATTCAAGAGAGTTCATGCAACAAAGCCCGGATTCAAGCTCATGAAGCGCCAGGACTACGAGATGATCGAGCTGATGGACCAATCATTCAAGGTTAGGGCCTACTTCTCCAACAAGCCAATCGACAGGGAGTTGGGTATCTAACCTTAAATTAAGCTGACGCCCCACTACTTTTTATCCGCATGCCTCCGCAAGCACCCTAAGCCTTAACTCCGCCACTTTGTCCCCTGCCGGAGCGTTGTTGTTAACCTGTTCCAAAACCAGTTTTCCTTCATTCTTCTCAATTATAACAAATGTCTTGCGGTCTTCTCCTCCGTTGTTGCCTGATATAAGCAGATGCCCGCCCTCCCTTACCAATCCGCCCACCTGCTGGACTCTTTTTCTTGCTAAACCGGGTTCGGGGGTCCCTAAGGTGTAATAGAGGTTATTCATGCAATAAACGGCATCAAACGTCCCTTTCCTGAACGGCGCATGGAAGCCGTCAGCCATGACAAATTTGTAAGGGAAGACAGGGTTCCTCTCTACCGGCACACGCCTCTTTAAATCGGGCGGAATATGCATCCTCAAATGTCCAGGGTCCTCTTTTGCCATCCGCACGGTATAATCTATGAAGCCCCTCAGATACTCCCTTAACTCTATCCCTATTACAACGCAGTTCCTGTAGATGTTCGCAAGCTCTATCGTGGTATACCCGTCTCCGCAGCCCCAGTCCAGAACCCGACCCCCGCGCCTTATGTTTGGCAGACTGTCCCCAAAACTCAGCCTCACTCTGCCATAGTAGGTATCGACCTGATTGTGGTAGCCTCTCCAAGCTTTATACCTCCTCCTGATTTCCGGTATGGAGGCAAATGCATCTTTTCCAAGGATAGCAGCAATCTGGATATCTTCCCCCCTAAGAAAGTCGACATAGTCCTGATTCTTCCTGTCGCGATCCTGCGTTGCTCTATTGCTTACTCTAGACCCTACCATTCACTCGTTACTATCTCCCTTCCAGGAAATATATAAAACCACCGAATTCAAAGATCAATGTACATGTTCGTGGTCATGATCATGGTCGTGCTCTTCCGTCTTCTCTCCTTCCTTCGGCCTGTTGTACTCCTCGCCGACCTTGACCTTCTCGACGTCCTTGAAGTAGCTGAATATCGCAGCTATCAGGTTCGCCCTTCCGATGAAGTAGTCCGCGTCCTTCTTGACGGCGTCGTTAAATGCCAATTCGACTGTCTTTCCCTCGGCCTTGACCGAAGACGGCTCAACTTCGTAGGTCTTCCCCAACGCCATTATCTTGTCATGCTGTTGGGAGAGCTGTTTGGTCACCTTGACCTCGTAGGTTATCTCCATTCCCGCAAACGGATGGTTGGCGTCAACCACTACTCTTCCTGAGTTCACGCTCTTGACGGTCGCGCTTATGTTGTCGATATTGACCCTCATTCCAGGATAAGGGTTTATGTCCCTCTTCTTGAACTCGGAGAGCGGCATTATCCTGACTATGTCAGGATTTCTTTCACCGAACGCCTCGGCGGCCTTTAGCGTCACCTTCTTGGTTTCGTTGACAGCCATGTTCTTCAGGACCTCCTCCAGCCCCTTGACCACGGTCCGGTTGCCCAATACGACCAAAACAGGTCCGTACTTCCTTCCCTCTACCTTTATACCGTTCTTCTCGGCCAGCTTCTCGTCGGTCGTATCGACCATCTTCCCGTCAGCTACCGTCCACGAACTGTACTCTATCTCTACGAATTCCCCTTCCTTGAAAGCCATAAAATCAACTAGAACAGAATAACATTTAATAACGTAAGAATAAAATAGGTTTGTACTGGTGTGACAATGGAACAAAAGACAAAGAATAAGGTATACGGCGTCGGCGCTTTATTCGTAGCGATAATTTTCATATTCTCCTACGCAGGATTCAACAACAATGGCGGTCCCAAAGCATCGACAACGACCGCGCTCTCGGCCAACACGGTCTACGTCTATGGGACGGCAAACGGGATAATAGTGAACTACAGCTACTACGCCTACGTGACCGCGGCTAACAAGAGCCAGATGGCCCGGCTCAACGGAACTCTCGGCGACCTGGAGAACAACGGCACGATCAGCAACGTCGCAAACTACAACGCCACCACCTACGAGGCGGTGCTGTCTGGCATGAACGCCTACCAGCTCTACGTCTACCTTTCAAACACTCTAAACTATACAAACGTCTCAATCGGCGGCCCGGCCTACGTTAGTCTCCCTGGCACAGTCAGCATGTACTACAGTGCATCCGGTTCCTCAATCCCTGTGGCCTTCCCGCCTAAGAACTACACCGTCTACCTGGCGAAGATGGCACCCCTAAACTCCACGATCCCGATCAAGATAAGCGCGCTCATAACCACAGCCGGCGCCATATACAACAACCAGGTGCGGTTGACCGAAGGCTAACAAATGGAGATAACCGAGCTAGCGAGGAAGTACGCCCTGAAGAACGCGTTCGACTACGGCAAGGCGAAGGCAGGTCCCATAGTGAGCAAGCTGATGGGAACCTCAAAGGTTGCCAAAATAGAGGAGATGTCCAAGATCGCCCAGGAGGCGGCGGACTGGGCCAACTCGCTCAGCAAGGCCGAACTCGAAAAGGAGTACTCAAAGTACTCTAATGACTTCGCCTCGGAAAAGAAGGAGAAGACAGAGAAGACAGCGAAGCCGAAGATGGAGCTGCAGGGTGCGGTAAAGGGGAGATTTCACACAAGGTTCTCGCCCGAGCCGAGCGGATACGCCCACATAGGGCACGCGAAGGCCGCACTGCTGGCCAGTACATTCGCCGGGATCTACGAGGGCAAGATCTCGCTCTATTTCGATGACAGCAACCCGGAAAAGGAGAAGCAGGAGTACGTCGACGCGATAAGGAACGACATGAAGTGGCTGGGCATAAAGTTCGATGATGAGTACTACGCCAGCGACAACATCCAGCGGATATATGGATACGCCCAGAAGTTGATTCAGGAGGGCAAGGCCTACGCCTGCAGCTGCAGCGCGGAAGAGATGAAGGAGATGAGGATGCACGGCAAGAGCTGCCCCCACTCCAACTACAAGCCGGAGGAGAGCGCGCCCATATTCAACGATATGCTGGAAGGAAAGATGGAAGGGGGAGACGCGGTGATAAGGTTCAGGGGCGAAATGAAATCGGCCAACACGGCGCTCAGGGATCCAACAATACTCAGGATAAAGAAGGAGAAGCACTACCGGCAGGGCAGCAAGTACCTGGTATGGCCGCTCTACGACTTCAACACGCCGATAAACGACTACCTGCACGGCATAACGGACGTGATAAGGAGCAAGGAGTACGAGCTGAGGAATCCGCTCTACCTGATGATACTAGATGCACTGGGTTTGCCGAAGCCCAACATGCACCTTGAGGCAAGACTCACGATAAAGCACAACATAACATCAAAGAGGTACCTCCACATCTATGTGGAAGAGGGACTGCTCAGCGGCTATGACGACCCGAGGCTGGTCACCCTGTCTGCTCTGAGGAGAAGGGGAATCAGGCCTGCAGCGATAAAGGAGTTTGTGCTAAGATTCGGGATGTCAAGGGTAGACAGCGTTGTTGATATATCAATGCTTTTGGACGAGAACAAGAAGCTCATAGACCCGGAGGCGAAGAGGCTCTATTACGTTGAGAACCCTGTCAAGCTGATGCTGGAAGGCGCCAAGGAGGAAAACGTCGAGCTGAAGCTTCATCCGACTGCCGACATGGGAAGCAGAAGTTACAAGACAGGAAACACATTCTACATAAGCGGCAACGATGCAAAGGAGCTGCCCCTGGGTGTTCCATTCAAACTGAAGAGCTTCCGCACGGTCCAGGCCACCAAAAGAGAAGAAGGGATGATTACGGTCACGCCTGCCGACGGCGAACCGGACCTGAAGGCGCAGTGGGTGACTGAAAAGCACCTGGACTGCACGGTAATCATACCAAAGCCCCCGCTGAAGGAGGACGGCGAGTTCGACAGAGAGAGCCTGCAGATAAGCAAGGGGTATGTGGAGGACTACGCATCGAAGCTGAAGGAGGGCGAGGTCGTCCAGTTCGAGAGGTTCGGATTCTGCATACTTGACAGCAAGAAGGAGATGTCCTTCATCTTCTTGTCCAAGTAGCCTGACGTCGAAGGGCCTATGTAGTATCCTGAATTAACTTCCTCTCTGTAAATTGTTTTCATCATTTCACCTTTTAATTCTTGTGCAATTTCGCCTCATACGCAAGTGCAGGAGTCGTATCGATACTGAGGTGCGGCATATTGTTGTAACATGCGACAACCTTGTCAAGATTCGACTCAAAATGACGATATAATTTGTCTGTTGTACCGAACCAACGTTCGATTTTCCCATTACTCTGCGGTCGTTTTACCGCAGCCATTATGTGTTCAATTCCCATCTCCTTTAACGTCGCAGTAAATCGATAATTGTGTTCCTTGTCCACACAGAATTGTGTACCGTGATCGGTCATGATCTGTTTCGGTAGGCCGTAACGTTTCACTGCTCTTCTGAGAACTAATAGCGCGTTATCTGTCGTCGCATTTGGGAACTTCCCGTATCCGACTATGAACCTGGACGCGTCGTCTATGTAGGAGATTATCTGTTCTCCTTGTTCGGTTTCCGTGTAGTCTGTATGCCACAGACTGTTACTGTTGTACCTTTCGTACCGGACCCACTTCTTTCGTCGTATTTTCTTCTCTGACGGGGTTGTCAGTCCTGCGTCGGTAAGTATCCTCTGTATCCTGTTGTGCGGTATGCGAGGAATTCCGAGGATCTGGTGATACTTCTCCATCTTGACTGCACCAAGAGGCATTCTGTTATGTAATTCTAAGACCATTTTCCTCTCGTTTTCATCGATAGGATTCGACGGTCTTCCGCTGATACCGACCCTAATCTTATAGAGGGGTGTTTTACCGTACTTTTTCATCAGAATCCGCACGTATCTGGGTGTTATTCCCTGTTGTCTTGAAATGTGGTACACTGAAAATTCTCCTCTCTTCATCTCCCTGATAATCCATCGTAATTGACGCTTGTTCAGTTTCCTCATGACTTCTCTATTCCCGAGAGACGTTAAATATTTTGACGAGAGGAACATATTTCGGGATTCTACAACGTCGAAGGGCCTAAAAAAAGCTTATATATTTGAAATCCAGATATCATCAGTGATAAGTGAAGCTAATGCCTAGTCTAGTAACCCCACGGAGAGGTCCTGCTGTCGTAGCTAATATAGCTCAACATCTACGAAAAGAGGTGACTGTAAAGGTCTGGAAGCCTCCCACAATATTCCCGGTCTCCATAAAAGGTCGATTAGAAGACGTGAGGGACAATGCAATCTGGATTGCCACCGGAAAGGAGAAAAGAGGAGTTGACGTCAACGGATTAATAAACGGCCTGAGGTTGACTTTAGACTCGCTTCTGGAATATAATGACAACAAAATCCCAAGGGCAGCACTGAGCAGGTTAAAAACCAGCCTAAGGTTCACCATCGTGTGCATGTGGCGGGTTAAGGTTCCCAGACCCATCAAGGGCATAACTTTTAATGAAAGACGTGGTCAGATTATAACTTCAATACAACTGGCCCCTCAAGGAACTACTATCTATGAAGATCAAGCCTTCTCACTCCATGGCTTGCTTAGCCCTCCAAAATCTTAGAGTAATTGAACTCCGCAAGCTTCTTCTCAATATCAGAATACTTTTTGCCGCAGAGCATCCCTCCTGCGAGAAAGGTCTGCTGAGTTACCTCCGCAAGGCAAAAGTCTGGCATCCTGAATGAACCCTTCTCCTCAACGGTGCCGAATTCGAAGTCTACAAGGACTAACCCCTCCAATCCGTCCTTGAAAACATCTATCTCCGCCGTTCTTCCCCCATACCTGTAAAGATACCTCTCTTTTCTGACTCTTTTGCCCTGCAGCTTTGCAAGATCGTCGAACTCCTCGTTAGTGAGCGGTATTGTCTGTTCTAGTTGGTGTGAGGCATCGCCTTCCTGTATCGGCTGCTTTTTTGTTATCATACGCCTCCGCCCGTCCTTCCTCACCCTAAGTTTCGGGTGATCTGCAGATGCAGGCAAATAGATATCAAGTATCTCCTTCGACCTGCAGCTCCCCACTCCCTCTGGCAAATGCTTTGCAAGGTATGTTATCTCAAATTCTACAGTACTACTCGTTTATTCACCAAATTTCTTAAGCAAAAGATCGCTATATGAAACCGCCAATAAGTCAGAATCTTTTATCCCAAGCAGCTGCATATAACTTTTACACTGCTCCATAAGTTTTTCCTTTGGGATACCCCCAAGGGCAAACGCCTCGTGGAGTTCAACCTTGTCGAACATCGCGAGGGGTCCCTCGTTCAGCTTCCTAAGCAGGGGAGCCATGCTCTTCCTGCCAGCCTCCCAGTTGAGGAGCTCTGCCTCTTTCCTTTCGGCCTCAAGGCGCTCCGGTATTGCGAAAACCTTAGCGACTGCCTCGGCCTCTGTGGACCGCCCATCGAGAAAGTGCATCCTCACCAGTATCGCTGCCGCATCCGGCACATCGATTAGCAGGCGGTCGTCGGTCGACTTGGTGGCACTGGGACCGGCCTCGTTGGCCTGGTCGAGGAGCTTGGTGAATAGTTTATGCAAGTGGTAGGCGGCAACCTGCAGGTTGGTCTCTCCGTCTCTCTTCCAGCAGGATCGTATCATAGAGTCACTGTCCATCTTCATGCTCTTCGCCAGCTCAACTAATTTGGTCATGAACTCTCCAGTAAGCCTGTATCTGGTGTCTGCCAGCGTTCTGACTATGGCAAAGTTATTGACTCCGTGAGAGGCTCTGGGTCTTTCCACTACAAGCGAGGCCATGAATACCGATAAGTTAGTATCCACCTGAATATTTAAGTCTAACGGCATGGGAAAAGTGCTTTAAACTCCAATTGCCAACTAGGTTAAGTGATGAGCAATCCGACCGAGCCAACAGGGCTATGAGGACGATCTTGAGTGCTGAATTTATGAGAAAGATATCGAAGGCCGCGATAAAGAAGCTGGTAAACGTAACCGGCGGCGTAGTGATAAGCGACTCCGCTGCCTCGGCCATAGCGGACCTGCTGGAGAAGAAGGCGAACCGGATCGCGAAGTATGCAGTGAAGAGGGCCAAGACCAAGAAGAGAGAGACCGTGATAGCGGAGGACATAGACAGCTATCGGGTAAGGTTCGGGGATTGATTAGATGCCTGCCGCCTCGGCCGAGATGGCCCGGAACTCCAAGGGCGATACGAGGATAGACTACTCGCTGGACGGAGCGAAGAGGATCAGGGTCTGGGAGGCCATAGGGAAAGGCGTCTTGGAGACCACCTTCAGGCACGATGGCGCGGTTCTGCTGCAGCAGTATGTTGAGAGGGAACAGCTGGACGGAAGAATAAAGGATACCATCTCAGAGGCAGGATGCAAGAAGACAGACGAGGTGGGATACAAGGAGGTCGCGCTTGATAAGGCCTGCCCCTGGTGCTCCAAGCATGCGCTTGTCAGATTTGTTCAGGCCTACAGGTCCAGGGCAGAGGTACCTGTTGTTCCACTGTACCATTGCACGGCCTGCAGGGGTCGGAGCTACTACCTAACCGATGACTACCTGATTCACCTGATAAGCAGCAATCCAGACCTCTTTGAGAAGGAGGACAAGCAAAAGTTCGAGAATCAAAAGGAGGCCTTTGTAGCCGAAATGCGGGGTAATATAATAAGTATCTTTGCTTCCAAGAAGCTTAAGAGGATAGAATAGGTGATTTTCATGGCTTCCGCATCGATTCTGGCTTTCTGAAATGTACGGGAAGGATATAATAACCAACTCGGGCCGCAGGCTCGGGAAGGTCGAGGACCTGATAGTCGACTTCGAGAAGGGAGGCGTATCAAGCGTACTTCTTGTCAACGCGGACGAGCTCATAAGGAGCGAGAATACGGCAAGGCAGCTCGCGAGAAACAGCGTGAAATACGAGCGTGTCAGGAACGTCGACAGCACAATAATAGTAAGCGAGGAGCTCAGACCGAGCGCCTGATTGCTTCTCTTCCTTTTTCTTCTTATTCAGCTTAGTTGGAGAAGTTCCTAAGGATTACTCCCCACTGGACAGCGGTGAATCCCTTTCTCTGCGGAACGGTGAAGTTTGGCGTTGCGACAATTATTGGGCTGTCCAGCTTCTGGATTACCAGTATAACGTTGATCGTTGTGTTGGGTTTAGGGGTTATGTTGATAATGCTTGTGCTGTCCAGCTGGCTTGAGTTCAGCAGGCTTATGAGGTAATAGTTGGAGCTCGGGAGGTGCTGGCTCCAGTAGGAGACGAAGTCGTAGGTCTCGTTGGCGTTCAGGCCCATTTTTGGGAGGTTAGTGCCAAACCAGTTGGTGACATTACTGCCTTTCACTACCCAGCCCCTGTTTATTGAGAGTGTCCACGGCAGGAAAGACTCGTAGAATAGGTAGGGATACTGTTTTCCACCACTAAGAATCTTGCTTCCCGGTTCGGCAATGACATTCCAGTTGTTCTGTGGACCTATCGCAGGAGTTGTTACGGTAAGGTATCCATAGGGTATTTTAATGGATACATAAACGTTTGTTGTATTCGCAGGGTAAAGATAGATCACCGGCTTGGCTGCGGCAGCAAAGAAGTCTGACCCGATAAGAAGGAACAAAAATGCTATGACAAACAGTATAATTAAAGCAAGGATAAGTTTCTTTAGGAAACCCGGGCCACCCTTCTTTGACAATTTGTAGATGGCAAATATCGCAAACAGAATTATTAGCACTTCTATTCCTTTAAGCACGAGAGCGGTATAATTTGTTTTTACTGGCTGTGGCGGGCCATACATCTTGACGGAAAATATAGCTGCTTTTACACTGACCAATGGGTTTGATGGCGAAGGAGTTGATGATTGGTTGGTGTAATTAATCATTATTCGGCCTGTAAATGATGTACCTACAGGTTGGTTTCCAAGTGGGCCAGAGTTTCCATAGCATGGTATATTAGTTATCGAAATGCTGTGATTAAGCATTAGCGTAGAATTAGCCAATCGCGTATAGATAGGGGAAAGAGTGCTAGATAAACTGAGGCATGCAACTTCTAAATTATACATATTTCCTACTCCATCACCTAGCCCAAAACTTAGACTACCGTACGTGTTAAGTGAAGCGCCGGTACATGAGTATCCAGGTACGCCGATGCAGTTAGCCCCTAGACCATTCTGTTGGGGTAAGGGAAGTAGCCCTATAAGGTATAGAAAGCAGGTTGCCGCAATTATTGCAAGGAGGATGGCGGCAAGAAACGCTAGCTTGTTTACTCCCTTTTTCTTGGGTTCTTGGTCGACCATAGTAACAATAGGCATGTACTGATTACATTTTTAAGACCTACGGACTCCCCTTAGGGTACGCCGGTAGGAGATGGACTCCTTTTACTGCCATCCTCAGCCCGCCTGCCCTATTACCAGTGCGTTGGCCGGGAGGTTTTCAACCGCAGAGGCGGTGGAGCTGTTGGTTATGTTGACCATGTGCAGGTTGACCATGACCGTCTGGCTCTCGGGCGTTATCCGGTTCCTGACCGTTCCGTTGAAGTATACGCCCTGGGCGGTGGTCTGGCTGCTGATGTTTAGCACCAGCGGTATCTTGTAGACCAGCTGTATGCAGCCCGAAACGTACTCGGTAGTGTTTAGTATCACTCCCGAGTTGTTGAAGCTGTTGTAGATCTTTGCTGAAAGCTCGGTGCACTTGAAGCCCCTGTAGCTGGAGTTGACGGCCGAGATGCTGTTGCTGTAGTTGGCCGGCAGCGCGCCGAGGAATGAGGAGATGCCGAAGGTGGATAGGTTGAAGGTAGTGTTGGCCTTCTGGCATATTGGATTGGAAGATGAGTTGGTGTAGCAGGCATAGGAGGTGCCGTTCTTGAAGTAGTAGGCGGAGCTGTTGAAGGTGCCGGCCTGAGCTGACGATACAGAGGTGGATGAGCGTGCGGAGCCGTTGTAGCGCTCAAATTGGGACAGCAGATTGCCCGTCATGGCCGTTGGCTGGGTAGAGATCGATGAGTATATGGTGCCGGCATAGTCAGCGGTGAACTGGTTCTGGGACTTGGAAGAGGATAGCTCTGACATCAGCTGTTGGACAGATATCTGGGGCCCGCTAGCCGCCCTTTGGCTTGTTATGATAGGAGCCATCGGTGTGGAGGTTGTTGCATAAGAAGTTTTTGGTGTGGCTGGATGTCCGGCATAGGCCCAGACCACCACGACCAGCGCGACTATCACGACCAGGATACCAACTGCTGATGTTATTATCTTTGACCGGTCGGCGGACTTGGCCGAGCGGGCCGGAATCTTGCGACTCGACTTTCTTCTAGCAGGCAAATTAAGCACCGGCTATAGTTGGCTTGAAAGATTTATAAGCCCATCGCAGTGGTACGGTCGACGGTGCCTGACCGGGAGGTCAGGGCTGGACCCAAAACTTAGCTTGTCGTCGGAAAGGGCTGGAGAAGGCTTATATATTTGGAAACCCAAAATAGGTTAGTCGATAAAATGGTCAAAACTAAAAGGAGAGCTGCGGCAGGGCTTCCTTTGCAAGTGACTAGAAGCATTGCTAATGCCAGTAGTCTTCTGCGCGTGAAGAGCAGCGAGGATGAAGGGTCTTCGAAGGGATTTGGGAGGACATTGGCCTTTGTTGCAATAGGACTGACTGCGTGGTACTTGGTTACTGGACAAAAACAGGATACGATAAAGGTAGAAGACAGATACCCTTTACCGGTTGAGATCAGGGTCGTCGAAAGCTCTGTGCCATACTCGATAGATGTCAGTGGGCACAAAATCATAAAAACGAAGGACATAGACTTCTCAAAGGGCAAAATCGACATAACAACGGATCGGTATCATTTTGTTAAGAATGAGGATTGGTGGCCAATACGGATAGTTGGACAGACCTTTTCCGGGCTTACCAAGTTATATTTCTGGGACCATAACGTGGGCTGGGGGGCTGACGCAAAGAGAACAAGGGCGTTGTTGGCAATGGTGGAAGACGATAAACAGATAAAAGGCATAACCGTGAGAGTAAATCGCAATGCGCCATTCCATGACCTGTATAGACTTTATACTGACCCTAAAGTAAAGGCAAGGAACAATTTTGTGGCGCGTTGGACAATTGGGACTTGGGACATCCTCAAGGAGGAAGTTATAGCCGGGCTATTTAGAGGGGATTACTACAACCCCCTGACACAGACTGCGGTTGTTTATAGCAATGTAGAGTCCATAGGTGCACACGAAATGGGACACCATAGGGATTTCCAGAGGTTCGGCAGGGATTGGATATACTCTATTTCTAGGGTCATTCCTCCGGTAATGCTTTATCAGGAATGGGAGGCCAGTAAAAACGCTAAGGTCATTATGAGCGCGCAGGACCGGTGGCAGTTCAATAGGTACCTGTTGCCTGCGTTTTTCACCTATATTTATGCATGCTGGTACGGTTTTAAGAGATTTGTAAAGAAAATGTTTGAGGATTAGAAGTAAGTATTTGTCATCCGTATCCGTTGTCGTTTATTGTTGTGCTGTAATCGCTGCTCGAAGGCATTCCCGCCTCGTTAAGGCGCACGTTGACGAATACCACCGACGAGTTTGCTCCCTGCATCTCTGAGCCGGTCACGCGCAGTTTGAGGTAATAGGTGCCGCTGCTTAGGGAGTTGTAGCCCGAAACCGTCTGGAAGGTGCATATCAGGCTCTGCGCGGTGTCGCCGCACAGCTGGTTGCCCGTATTTGCGGAGAAGGCAGATGAGCTGTTCATGAAGGCGCCCAGCCACTGGTAGGTGCCTGTTTCTCCCGAGGCTGCCGAGCCTGTCACATTGACCGTTGCACCCTGGGTCACCAGCTGGGATGACTGTTTTATGATTGGAGGGTATATCATTGAGGTCCGTGCTATGGAGGTTGTGGCGCTTGTCGAAACCAAAGTGGTGGATGCAGTTGCAGGAACGGATGTAGTAGTGTAGGTTGAGACTGTGGTTGTGGCTGCTGCCTGCTTAGAGAATAGCCTCTTCCATATCTCAGAAAAGTTCAGATGGAAGTGGTCGAAAGGATCTTGTGGCGGCGTCATGATCGGCGGTCTCACCGTTGTGGTTGTCGCTGTCGTGCTTACAAAGGTGCTGCTTATTGAGGTGGTCCCAATTGTCGTGGTGGCGGTTGTTGTGGCAGTTGTAAGCGAACTGGTTGAGACTGAAGAGGAGGATATTGTTGATACTGTGGTGGTTGGATTTAGTGCTCCGGATATGCGGTTCCATAGCTCTGTGAAGTTGATATGGAAGCTGTCGAATAGATGCTGTGGTGGGGTTATCACCGCACTGCCAGAAGAGCCGGCTGCGGCCTGCGCATATGCCAAATGCGGCACCAGGCAGAGGGCCAAAAATATCGCTAGTAGCGCAATGCCCTCCCTTATGCTAATTCCCATATTAGTTACCTTTAATGATCAAGACTTCTTTTTTGTTGTCTTTTTTGAAACTGCACCGGTTTTTATCGCGTGAACAGCCACATGCCAGAGGTCCACCTCCAGCCCGCCATTCGGGACAAAGAGCGTCGCCTCGGCTACGAGGAATCCTATGGCGATCAGCCAGGCGTTCAGCAGGAGCACACCAAGCAGCATCAGCGCGATGCCTATACGTATCAGCCATTCCAGCGTGCTGTCCTGCTGGTTCTTGATGAACTTCTGCGACTCCGGCATCTGGCTATACCAAGCAAGTACGACCATTATTATGAATACGGCCACGCCGAGCAGCAGGAAGTGGCTTGAGAAGCCGTCAAGGAGGTAGATCACTGCAAGAAGTATGAATAGTGCAGCGAGGTCTCTTTTGTTTAGAATTGCCATGCTTAGTATCCACTAGGATAGCTTATATCTCTTTCGAATCGCCCTGGACCGCCTGGGATGGGTTGACGTCTGTTGCTTTTAATGCGGCCCACTTCCGTTATTCATGGATTGGGGCAGGGTTAATAAAAGCTACCGCCACAGTATTTTCGCTTTGGATGGGGGTCCTATGGCTGATGCTGCTCTCGCTTCTATAATTGAGCGATTTGACGACTTTTTTGACAGCTACTACAGCGAAGCCATATCCGACATAATCATAGGATTCCCAGAGAAGAGGAGCCTCAAGGTCGATATCAAGGAATTGGAAAAGTTCGACCCCGAGCTGGCAGGGGAGGCAATTGACAGGCCCGATCTTATACTGGAAGCGGCAGAGGAGAGCCTGAAGAAGAAGCTCAGCGACATCGAGCTCGGCGACCATGAGGTGCATGTGAGGTTCTTCGGCCAGTCCATAAACAATCCCATGGTTCAGGACGTTGGATCCGCTTTTATCGGAAAGATGATCATGCTTGACTGCCTAATTATCAAAAGGTCCGAGATAAACCCGCGTGTGAAGAGGGCCACCTACAAATGCACATTCTGCTCTGCGACTGTCGCGATAAAGGGGAGGGACGAGGTCCCTGAGGTCTGCCCGCAGTGCAAGAGGAGGTCGATGAAGCAGGACGAGACTGCCTCGAGCTTCATAAACCTGCAGAAGATAGCTGTGCAGGACCCTCTTGAAAAGCTGCGGGGGAACACGCCCACCTGGCAGCTGGAGGTCTGGATTGAGGACGACCTGGTCAATACCTGCCTTCCTGGAGAGCGTGTCGAGGTAACCGGAGTTCTCAGGATAAGGCAGAAGAGGAACTCGAAGGGGAAGGCGGACAAGAACCTCTTTGTCATGTTCCTCGAGACAGTTTCAATAGTGCCCAAGCAGAAGGAGTTCACTGACATATCGATAAGCGAGGAGGAGGAGCGTGAGATAAAGCAGCTCTCGACCGATCCGTTAATATTCCAGAATATAGCCAAGTCTATCGTTCCGTCGATCTACGGCTACGACGAGATAAAGGAGGCGGTCGCTCTGCAGCTCTTCGGGGGAACGGCGGGAAAGACGCTGGTCGACGGCGGGGCCATAAGGGCTGACATGCACATACTGCTCATCGGTGATCCAGGAAGCGCCAAGACTAGGATACTGCAGGCGGTGGCCCACCTGGTCCCGAAGGGAATCTATGTAAGCGGAAAGTCGGTTACGGGAGGCGGAATGACAGCAGTGGCAGAGCGTGACGAGTTCTCAGAGGGTGGATGGACGCTCAAGGCCGGAGCCCTTGTGCTGGGATCCGGTGGAATCGTCGCAATCGACGAGTTTGACAAGATAGGGGAGGAGGACAGGGCTTCACTTCACGAGGCGTTAGAATCGCAGACAGTCAGCGTCGCCAAGGCAGGCATAATAGCAACTTTCAGGGCAAAGGCCTCGGTGCTCGCTGCCGCAAACCCGAAGTACGGCAGGTTCGACCCCAACGCCTACCCTGCAGAGCAGTTTGACATACCAGTTACGCTGCTGTCCAGGTTCGACCTCATCTTTCCCATAAGGGACACAATGGACGAGACGCAGGACAGGAACATAGCGAAGCACATACTCATGCAGCACAAGGCCTCCGGAGAGAGGATCGCGGACATGAAGGCCGTCGAGGACGTGCAGGCGCCGCCCATAGGCTCGGAGCAACTGAGGCGCTACATAGCCTACGCCAAGAAGAGCGTCTTCCCGAGGATCAGCGAGGAGGCCTCGACAAAGATACAGGAGTATTATATAAATTTGAGGAGGGTAGGCGCGAAGAGCGGGAAGGTCGCGATAACCCCGAGGCAAATAGAGGGGCTTGTCAGGATGGCTGAGGCCAGCGCCAAATCGAGGCTGGCCGAAATAGTGGAAGTGTCTGACGCCGAGAGGGCGATACAGCTGAGCGAATACATGCTGAAGACGCTGGCACTGGACAGCGGCAGGGCGAGGGACATAGACATCATACTCACGGGAATGCCGAGAGAGAAGGTCGACAAAATTAATACTGTCATGGGCATCATAAAGAGGCTTGAGGGTTCGGAAGGAAGTGCGAAGATCGACAGGGTCTACGAGGAGGCAGAGAAGGAGGGCATGGACAGAGCCCAGGCCGAGAGGTACATAGGCGAACTGGAAAGAAGCGGCGACCTCTTCAAGCCGAGGCAGGGAATAGTCAAGAGCGTAAGGCACGACAACGAGTAGCGCTTTTTACGAAACAGGACATTCAAAAAAGATGGCCACCCTTTCGTTCCCCCAATGGTGCGGCTCTCTTTTTATCTCGTTAAAACCCCTTTTTCTGCACAGGGCAATCATTTCGGGATGTCCTTCGTGGGTCTTCAGCGTGATTCTCGAATAGCCATTTCTTTTGGCGACATCTGTTTGTATATCCATCAGCCTTGTGGCTATTCCTTTCCTTCTGTATCCCGAGTCTACCGCCATGAGCCAGTCGTATAGCGTCGCCTTTCCGTCTTCATAACATATATTGTAGCCTATTACCGCATTGCCGTCCTTAACGATGTATACCCAGTATCTCTTGCTCTTCAGCCTCTCGATGATCGTCTCTTTTGAATAGAATCCGTTAAATGACCGTTCGGAAATGCGTAAGATGTTTGCCAGGCTGTCTTCTAAACTTGCCTCGATGAATTCCATAAGTATAATTTAGCGCGAAGTTCTTAAAGCACACCGAGGGAAGTCAGATCCTTCTTTAGCTTTGCAGGGTTTCTGAACAGGATGGTCTTTATGCCTAGGGCCTCGGCGGGTGGAAGGTTCTTCGGGTTGTCGTCGATGAAGAGGCACTCTTCCGGCTTCGCCTTTAGCTTTTTAAGTATTCTGAGGTAGGCTTTGGTTTCGGGCTTCAGTGCACCGACCTCGAACGAGTATTCGGTTGCGTCGAAGAGCTTGTGGTAGTCGAACATCTTTTCGCAGTGTTCTATCCACTCTTTTCCATGTATCGATAGAAGGCCCATCTTGAATCCCTTCGCCTTCAGCGCCTCCATTATCTCTCTGGTGCCCCCTATCTCGTAGAGATTTTCCCGCACCACTATCTTCAGAGTCTCTGGAGACACGCCCCATTTGTTGTTCCTTATCGCCCTTGCCCAGTACTCGTCCTCGGTAATCTCGCCCCGGAAGAACGCCCGGATGTCTTCTCCCTGCATTTCAGAGTATATCTGCGCGACCGCCCTGCCCAGCAGGGGCTTGAGCCGATCCTCCAGTCCCTTGGTAGTATTGATGTAGACTTCACCAAGGTCGAAGATAATTGTTGTTATCATGAAATCATTTTGCGGTTTATAAGCCGCCGTCGTCAAAAATGTTTCCTTTAAGATATGTTGGTATATGTACGGTATCTTTTTGATAGACAAGGGCTTTATACTTGAGTTCTGACCCTTTAGTGGTGGTTTGGATGGCAAAGGGTTGGGATCATATAAGGGCGGCTCAAAAGGATCTGGAGCTCGCCAGGAGATATCGAAGCAGGGGCGACATAGCAGTGGCGACGCTCCTTTACAATAAAGCGATATCGGGGGTCATGCGCGCCCTCTACTACAGGAAGACGGGCAGGAACGCGCCGCCCGACGCATCTGTAGAATACTTATCAAGCAAGGCCAGCCTGCCGGACGAGGTCGCAGAGTACGTAAGGTCTGTGATGGAGCCGGAGAACGAGGCGGAGGAGCTGGCGTCCATGGAGGTCACGGAGACCTATGGCGGAGGGAACGGGAAGCTGCTCTACCTTGACGGTCTCATAAAGAGGCTGCTTGACTACGCGAGCGCCTACGGTTGATCAGTACCAGCCGCGGGCCTTCATCGCCTTGGCTACCCTGTCGACAGAGATGGTGTAGGCCGCCATTCGGGTGCTTATCTTCTTTCCCAGCTTGGCGTACTCGGCCTGTCTTGCCATGACGTCGTTGAATGACCGCGTGACTATCTCGTCTAGCCTTGAATTGAAGTCATCGAGCTTCCAGTAGTAACCGCTGACGTTCTGCAACCACTCGAAGTAGGAGCCTATGACCCCTCCTGAGTTGACCAGGAAGTCCGGCAGGTCGAAGACCTTCCGCTCCGCTAGGATCTTGTCGGCGTCAGGCGTAACTGGGCCATTGGCCAGCTCAAGCAGTATCTTGGCGTTTATCTTGTCGGCGTTGGCACCTGTGACCTGATTCTCTATCGCCGAAGGTATAAGTACGTCGACATTCAGCTGGAGTAGCTCCTCGTTGGTTATCTTCTGGGCATCCTTGTATCCTTGCACGCTGCCCTTCCTCTGCTTGGCCTCCATCACCTTCTCGTAGTCCAATCCTTTCTTGTTGTATATTCCGCCTTCCGAGTCGCTTATGGCGACTACCTTTGATCCGAACATATTCCTTGAAAGAGAGAAGGCGTAGTTTCCGGCGTTGCCGGCCCCCTGGACCGCAATCGTAGCGGTCTTGAGGTTTATCTTCTTGTACTTCGCCGCCTCCCTAAGTATGTACATCGCGCCGAGCGCGGTGGAGTCGTTCCTGCCGACCGATCCCCAGAGCTCGAGCGGCTTGCCGGTTATAAGTGCAGGCTCGTTGTGGCCGACCATCTTGCTGTACTCGTCAACCATCCAGGCCATTATCTGCGGCGTTGTGTAAACGTCTGGCGCAGGGACGTCTACCGTCGGGCCTATGAACTTGGCCACCGCCCTCATGTATCCGCGCGAGAGGTTCTCGAGCTCCAGCGCGTTCATCTTCTTGGTGTCGCATATGACCCCGCCCTTTGCCCCGCCGTAGGGTATGTCGGCTAGCGCGCACTTCCAGGTCATCCAGGATGCAAGAGCCTTCACCGTGTCCAGAGTCTCGGCAGGGTGGAACCGTATCCCGCCCTTGCAGGGCCCCCTCGCGTCGTTGTACTGGACCCTAAAGCCCTTGAATACCTTCGTCGACCCGTCCCGCATCTTTATGGGGATGGTGAATGTGTAGCTCCTCATCGGTTCCATTAGAAGCTCCAGTGCGGTCTTGTCTAGTTTCATGATCTGTGCAGCTTCCACCAGCTGCTCCTGCGCAATCTTGAAAGGATTGAGTTCTTCCGCCATCATATCGCCTAGGATAGCCATTCTCAGTAGGGTTTCTAATACCTTTTCAATTCCCTGCTCAGTACTGGTGGTGGCTGTCCAGCGATAGGACCCACACCTGACCCTGCTTCCTTATGTCTTCCGCCAGCGATCTTGCAAGGCTGTGGTCCTTTACCTCCTTCAGGGTGAGTATCTGGCTTGACGGTATCGGATCCAGCAGGCTTACAACCCATCCGCGGTCGGTGGCAAACTTCAGGGCTGCGGCACGGTCCTTGAGATTTCCTGCCACGAAGACCCCGGGCCTTTTCGCCCCCTTCTGGATCTTTGCGATTGCAACCGAATTGCCCGGAAGGGTGTCAATGAAACTCTGCCTTTCAGAAGTGAAGGAAAGATCAGGGGTTAGGAATAAACCTCCGGATCTTTTTATCGGGGGCATTAGGTTGTCCAATATCTCTCCCTTTTCCTGTATCGGGTAATAGGTCAATAGGCCCTCCCCGACGAATAGGATTGGCTTGTCCTGATCGAGGGTCTTTAGAGCCCCTCTGAAGTCCTCCGGCTTAGTGACATCGAGGGTGCAGAATCTCAGGTTGTCTCTTTTTGGGGCGATCTTATTTTCTACCAGCGAAGAGACTATTCTGATCTTCTTTTCGAGCATTTCTTCCAGGTCCGTCTCCAGGTATACCACGTCTGGGAAGTGCTCTGAGAATGTAAGGCCCCTGGGCGACATCCCCGCGGCCAGCTCCACCACCTGCTTGATTCCGGTACTCCTTATTAGCTCTTCTAGGACGTGGTTCGTGGTCTTGTAGCGAGCCTCGAAGAGAGGTATCGCCGGCGCATTCTCCAGGGCGAAGTTGCCGAATATTTTGTTGAATGTACCTATGCCATTGCACATCGAGCATATCTCTGGTGCATACCTTATGTTGTAGAATAGCTTGAACGCGGAGTGATAGTCTCCAGTGAAGCTTATGCTGCTCGGGTCCGGTTGAGTTGTGATACCGCTCCTGTTGGCCTTTGGCTTGTGGCTTATCAAGGCATCATCTTTTAGTGGAGCAGGTGTACGTCTATGAACGCCAGAACGTAGATTAGAACGGTAAGCAGTAGCAGTACAAGGATTATCTTCTGCCTCGACGTCATGGGCCTGAGCTTTAGGCCAGGAGGCTTGGACGTTGCAGGTCCAGCTGGCTTCCCGCCCACATCAGGGACGACGCCGGTGGAGGGAGCCTGGGGAGTGGTGTCCACGGGCATTCAATCAGTCGATACTTCCCTTGCGATGCTTGGCCTTGCCTTGACAAGCACCCTGTGGCCGCAGTAGTTGCATCTCACGAAGTTGTCGATCGCCTTTATCTTGTTCCCGCAATGCGCGCACACGTATGCCATAATATCACTTCCTTTCCTTGAGCCACTTGATGAACTCGCCGTGCAGCGCCGAGAACTTGGAGGTGTCTATCACCCTTATCTTCTGCGTCGCGCCGTAGTGCTCGTCCTTCAGTTCGACTATAGGAACATAACTCTTCATGGTGGTATAATGGGCCTCGGCCCAGTGGATCTTGCCCTCCAGGTACTCCTTGGACATCTGGTTGGTCATGGGCAGGGATGAGAAGCTGAAGAGGATGCCGTTGCACCAGTAGAGAGGCATGTTGCCCGAGGGCGTTATCCTCTCTCTCATCAGGTCGTCGACGTCGAGCTGCACCGCTTCATGGACAACGAGCTCCTTTATCGGCGAATAGGTTACCTTTACCATCTCTTCACTTCTTTATCTCCTCTATGAGCCTCTTGGCGACGCTTCCGGCCGCTGTCTTCATCGAATAGGCTCCGCCGGCGAATATGGTGCCGCAGTGCCTGCACTCCCATATGCTCGTTCCTTTTCTCTTCACGGACTCTTTTCCGCATACGTCGCACATGTAGAAGGAGTGCTTCTCTGCCCTTATCTTGTTGTAGCGCTTCCTTATGCTGGCTCCGTATCTTATGCTGGCATTTGCCATATTATCACACCTGTGCCTTTGTAAGTATATCCTTTAGCTCCTTATACTTATTAAAGGATACCCCCAGCAGCTCGTCTACCTCGTTCTTGAAGAGGCCTCCGCTCTTGCCCTTCTGCATGGAATGCACCTTCTCCGCGTCGGTCGCGATGGTGAGCCTGCAATCGGCAGCTATCTCCTCGTCCCCGTTCGGGTCAAGTATCAGCTTGTCCTTCACCTTGGCGAAGGTTGTTGAGGCGATTATGTTGTCGACCTTCAGCTTCTGGGTCCGCTCGGTCCTTACGGCTTCCCCGTCCTCGACCTTCGGCACCTTGGTGTTCATCAGTGCTGCCATCGCAGCCATCGTGCCCGCGTCGAAGAGGTTTCCGTCGTAGTTGAGCACATAGAGGTCTATGAAGACCGTCCAGACCTTTTCCTCTTCTATGAAGAGGCTAGCAAGATCGATGCATTTGCTGTGTCTAATACCCCTGTCGACGACTCTACCGAACTCGATAGCGCTTGGTGATGGAGGTCCTGTCTCGTACATCTCAGATGCCAGAGGAAGCAGCTCCCCTGACATTATCAGGTTTCCCTGATGTGGCGTGTCCTCCATGGGCTCTTCTATCTGGAGCTTGACACCCGCAAGCACACGCGTGTTGCCTATGTGGACCTCCGCAGATCCCTCTGCGTTGCCCAATAAACCAGGCATTACCTTTATGTTCCTGAATGCGTAGGCCTCCCTCCCGTCCTCTCTTGTTCCGTTTGCCAGCAATCCCCTTATGTGGTTTGCCTTTACCATATCCATTGCGTCCATAGTATCACTTTGTTGTTGCCTCGTAGGCGCTCTTGAGCGCCTCCCTCTGTATCGGGACTATCTTCTTGCCCGCGTCGATCCCCATCTGGATCGCGTCCATTATCTGCTGCCTCGTCATGTCTCCGTCCATCTGCAGCAGGAGAATCTCGTTGTTGCGCGGCGCTATCGCCATGGGCATGTCGCTGTCCGAATAGTTGTCCTCGATCATGTCGAAGTCCACCGTTAGATGCTCTCCGATCCGGCCGACCGAGACAGCGTAGGGCAAGTCTCTCATCGGGATTCCGCTTGTCGCGAGCGCAACCGCTGCCGCCGTTATGGCTGCGACCCTTGTGCCTCCGTCACCCTGTAGGATCTCCATGTAAACCTCGATCTGGCTTCCCGGGTACTCCTTTGTCATCACGACGTTCTCGAAGACCTCCTTGATAACCTTGGATATCTCCGTGGCCCTCCTGTTGGGTCCGCTCCTGCCGTGATCAGACAGGCTTGAGAAGGGTGCCATCATGTACCTGCACTTTATGACCGCCTTGGTTGCATCTGCAAGGTGCCTCGGGTTTGCCTCCTTTGGCCCATATACGCCCGTCATGACCTTGTTGTTGCCCCACTCTATGTAGGCTGATCCGCCGGCGTTTTCCAACGGCGAGGCGATTATCTTCAGCGGCCTAAGGTCGCCGAAGTCTCTCCCATCAAGTCTCTTTCCGTTTACCACAAGTTCTGGCTTGTTCTCCATTCCTCCCATTCACTCACTTTTTGTTTTAGCGTTACTCTTTGATTCGAGGTACTGCTTTATTGCCTCTGTTAATCCGGACGTGTGCGCCTCGCGCTCCACCTTGAAGATCGCATCAGTCGCAAGGTCGATGTTGCCGCCCCTGAGCCAGATTATCCCGTTGAGCCCGACCACTATCTCGGTCTGGGTCAGCGCCTTTATCTGGTCTATCATGGTATTCTTCTTGCCTATGACGCGGAGCACCTTCCTCGGCTTTACCCTGATTATCTTGCCGCCTTCGAGCAGTTTTCCTTCACCAAGTATTATCGTCTTTCTGTTCTCGACATCCTTTATCCTCGCCTCTATCACGTCGCCGTGCTCGAAGGCGTAGTCATCAAACTTCCCAGGTATCAGAAGACACCTGCCGAAGAACATCAGGTCGATTATGTAGACCTTGCCCTTGGGCTCGATCACGACGCCCACTACCGTGTCCTCCGGATTCGGATTCCATGATCCCTCGAGAGGTATTATTCCCCTTGAGTTCGGTTCGTACATACCCATTATCTTGGCGTAGGTCTTGCCGTTCTCGACGTAGGTATTCTGAATTCTTTGCGGGCTCTCCGCCACGATCTCGCCCGGTAAAACTATGTTGCGCATAAAATCAAACTTCCTATACTATCTTCACTATCGCCTTTCCCTGGGTGGCGCTGTTGATCCTGTCGAAGAACTCGGTCTGCATCCCCGCCGGGAACTCCAGGGTCGCCGACAGGCTTCCATCCCCGAGCCACTGGTCGGTTTTCATGCCGTAGCGCTTCAGCACCCCGAAGGACCTGTTGGCGTATTCGGCCGGCACTATCACTTCGAGCTTGACCGTAGTGAACTTTATCGGCATTATCATGTGTATCTTCTTGACGACCTCGTCGATCTGCTCGGTCGCATTCTTGAATGGGTCTATCGTCACTCGTCCTTCCCTCATCGCATTCTCTATCCTGAGGGGCGGGTTGGGCGCGTTTGTCCGCGGATCGATAGAGTTCCTCGCGATTATCTCGACGATCTGCTTCCTCTTCTCCTCAAGCAGCTTGTTCCTCTGCTCGGTCGTGATCGGCACTTCGCCGTTCTTCAGCATTATCTCTGCAATCTTTGCTATGTCGGTGGTACCGAAGGCCTTCTTGATCTTGTCTTCGCCGATCCGGTCGCCCTTCTTGGCGTCCTTGAATACCTCCTCGACCTCGAGCACAACCAGCGGGTCGTTCCTCTTGCCGGTTATGTACTCGTAGGCGAGGTCCGAATCTACCAGAATCTCGAACTCGCTTCCCTCTTTGTGGTATTTCACTATTACGGTCTTGGACAACCAAATCACTGCGCAAAAACTAGAGGTATTTTGCGATCTTGTCGGAGCCAAATATTTCGAAACCAACGTCCTTCTTTATGGTTGAGATATCAACGTTGTTTTCAGTCAGTTTTCCTTCGTTTACCTTTTTGACTATGCTGACTCCGAGGTTTATCGCATCCTCTATTCCCATTCCGTCCTTGTAGCCCTTCACCAACATCTCCTCGGCTATCTTCTTGCCCGAACCTATCGCGTCGGCCTTGTATCCGAGGTAGGAGGCGCCCGGCTCTATTTCGAAGAGCTTTGGCCCCTTGTCGATGCCCCCTATCAAGAGGGATATCGCGTAGGGTCTTATGCCACCGTACTGGGTGGCCATCTGCATTTCCTCAGATATCTCCCTAGCGATGGTCTCTACGGACTCTGTTTCATTGTAAATCATACGGTGCGACTGCGTCTTGCCTCTTATCATGTTTATCACATGGAGGCCGTCTGCGACGAGACCGCTATAGGTCGCGCCTATGTAGGAGTCGACCCTGAATATCTTCTGTATAGTGCTCGGGACGGCGAGCGGCTCTGTTATGTTCTTATGGGCGATCAGCACTATGCTGTCGGTTGCGACTATCCCTATTGACGTCGCGCCCTTCCGGACAGCCTCCTTGGCGTATTCCACCTGGTAGAGCCTGCCGTCTGGACTGAACATCACTCCTCGGTCATAAGCCTGAACGTTTGGGTACATAAAATTCCACCAATATAATCTGAGAAAGTAGAACGTTAGTATTATGGTATTAGTGTTTAAAGCCTTTTCTGTGCGGTCCTAGGTGTCCAAAATCGTTGGGAGAGGTTTAGGTCGTATGCCTTGGATTCGTCCGCAGCAGCAGAATGGCCTCTGCCAGGAAAAGGTCTTGTCTTGTGGTCACCTTTATGTTCTTAGGAGAGGACTCATAAAGCTGGACCAGGTTGCCCGTGGCCTCTACAAGCGTGGATTCGTCTGTCGACTCAATCCTTGGGGCCTTAAAGGCGCGCATAAGGATGTCATATCTGAATATTTGGGGGGTCTGGACGGCCCACATCCCGGTCCTCTCGTGGGTTTTGAGGACGGTCAGGAATGGGCCTGCGCTTTTGATTGTGTCTGTAATAGGAACCGCAGCTACAGCAGACCCATATTCGAAGGCCTTCATTATTCCGGACTCCAAAATTTGGTCGCTGATGCATGGTCTCGCACCGTCATGTATGATCACATAATCGCATTTGTGCAGATCGTTCAGGCCTGCATTTGTGGAGTCCTGTCTCTGGAGGCCGCCAAGGCATATCTTGGTCTTTTTCCAGTGCTGCGAGCGTATCAACTTCCTTCCGAAGCCTATGTTCTTCTTGGAGAGGACAAGTACTATTTCATCGATGTGCCTTGACCTTTCGAAGCACTCTAGGGACCATTGGATCAGGGGCTTTCCGGCTATGTTGGCAGTTATCTTGTCTGCGCCCCGCATGCGCGTGCTTGACCCCGATGCCACGATTATGGCCCCGCACCTCGGCTTTTCTGTGTTCATAGTATCAAATTTGTACCAGCGTCTCCGTCTGTACTTTGCGCTCTTGCCATTTTGCTTCGAGATCGTTAAGTTGTGGTGTGTGTTGTACTCTCCTGCTCCTGATGGCCTCCTGCGCCAACCCGTTTTTCGCTTTGGTTGCAGTGGCCAATAGCGTTCTGCCCTTTGCGTCCCGGGATCTGAGTTTAAGTCCGGATGAAAGCAGGCTGTTAAGATTCACCAGGTTGTTGCCGTTTCGGCCCGGACCCTTCCTTATCAGCATGGATGCGACCTTGGGAGCGCGCTTGAGGATAAAACCGCGCGTGACCTCGTCAATCTCAATGAGAGGGAGAACAAGTTCCTTCACCTCTGCGATGCGCCTTATGCGGAGTAGGAATGCTTGGTCAACTTGCCTAGTCTTACGTTTAGCACTCATTTTAGCACGTAGTTAATCCGCTGTTTCAAATATAAATAGGTTGGCACTTTCCGTCGTGGGAGGCCTACTTCTGCAGCGCCCTTATGGTTCCCGACGCCTTGGTGGTGTAGAGTCCGATGGGTTTGCCTCCTATGGACTTGATGAATGTTAACGCCACAATCGACTCCTCATACCTTTCGAGCAGGACCCTCAGCATGAATTTATCGTTGCCGATGAACTTCATTATCTTCGGGTTGGCTTTGAAGTACTCGGCCTCGCCCAGCTGCACCAGCAGGGCCGAATAGAAAGAGGCCTCGAATGAGCTACGCTCGGACTCGAAGATCGGCCTTGAACTCATTACTGTTAGGTAGCGCCTCTTGTCCCTGATCATGAGATTAGCACCTCGTTTGTCTGGCTTACCGACTCTCTTACGTACTCCTCCTTGACACCGAGCAGCTTGGCCAGCTCTATCAGCTGGACAGGCGAGCAGAGCATCTCCTCGGATCCGGCAAGCGAGACGAATGCGACCTTTATCTCCTTCTTTATCGCGTAATTCGCAAGCCTGCTTGTCATGTAGATAGAGCTCGACCTCCTGAGGCCCGAGCTCTCCAGTATCTTGCTGAATGGTATGCAGAGCATGACGCCCTTGTCCTTCATCGTTGCGAGCAGCTTCCTGTCTATCCTCGCATCGCTTATTATTATCGCCCTGGGCTGCTGCTTCGCCGCCGCATTGAGCGCTTCGCCCGATGGTCCAGTGCAGATGGATCCGGCTATGTTCTTGGATCCCGGAGTGGTGAATCTGACTCCTACGTCGACAACCGCTATCCTCTTGAAGCCCAGCTTCTTCCAGAGGTAGCCGTGAAGCGCTGTCTGGTGGGCCAAGTCATAGAACTGCAACTAAGCACCCGCTGCTGGAGCCGCCGCCTCTTTCTTGCCGAATAGCTCGCCCTCCAGGACCTCCTTGGTCCTTGTCGGGGAGTACATCAGCTTGATTAGCTTGGTGTGGCCCCTTATTCCCTTTCCGGACTCGAAGGACATGATTAGGCCCTGGGTCTCCAGTTCGGAGATGTACTTCCTGTACCACCTCTCGCTCTTGGGCTCCTTGGACATGCTCTCCGCGATACTCTTGTATCTGCTGTAGACCTCACCGCTGAAGAGGTAGGTATCCGTCCCGTCAGTCAGCTTCTTGTAGGATCCGCCTCCTTTTGTCAGGAGTGCAATCGAGTAGAGCACCAGCTTGTGGTGCTCCGGCAGGGTCCCTATCAGGTCGTAGACTATCTCGTTGTCCGCGCCCTTGGTCGCCTGTTCTGCATCCTTGATTGTTATCGCCGGCGCTTCCGCCTCCTCGGCCATCTCTCCTGCCTTGGAGAGTATCTTAAGCGAAAGCCTTGCGTCGCCGCCGTCCTTCGCTGATGTGGCCGCTATGTAATGGAGAACCTCGTCGGACACCGTTCCCGGCCTGAATGCCGAGGAGACCCTGTCCTTTAGTATCTCGTAGAGCTCTGTGGCGTAGTAGGGCGGGAATACCAGCTCGGTCTCGTAGAGGGTCGACAGACTCCTTGGGTCGAGCACCTCCTTGAATGAGACCTTGTTCGATATCCCGATTATCGTTACTCCGCCTGCCCTTATGTCGCCGTTTATCCTTGTGAGCGTGTATACCAGGTCGTCCAGGTCCTTTACGACGTCAATCTCGTCCAGTATGACGACGAGGATCTTGCTGTCCTCCTCTATCCAGGAGGTCAGCTTCTCGTAGAGGTCGACGGTACCGTAGCCCCTCTTGGCGTAGGTTGGGAGGTGGTCTGTGACTATCTTGTTAAGTACCCTGTACCTTGAGTTGTAGATCTTGCAGTTCACGTAGGATATCTTGGCCTTCGAGTTGGGGATTGCCTTTACCTCGTCAAGGACGTATTTTGTGCAGGACGTCTTTCCTGTGCCCGTCTTCCCGTAGATGAATAGGTTGCGACCCCTGTCACCCTTTAGCGAGGGCGCTAGCGCCTTCTCTATCAGGTTTATCTCCTTTGCCCTTCCTATCAGCCTCTTGGGTAGGAAGTGGGGAGAGAGAACATCACGCCTCGCGAATATCTTGGAATCAGCGAGCATTTCATTAAGCGTCTGCATGCGGTCCCCCTTTCCTATTACATTCTGTGCTTCTCTTTAAATACTTTATTTGGATTACCATATACGATTTAATGGCGGGGAGAAAGCGTCGAGCCGGTACTGACTACAGGTCCGGCATTAGGAACCTCAAGCTTATGAATATGATTCTGATCGTGATAGTCGCGGCTCTGGTGGTATATGTAATGTATCCGATGGTCGCCGGCGCCTTTACTGTACAGCCCCCGGGCAAGACGCTTGCGGGCATAAACAACCCGCTCAGCCAGTCGCAGCTCTCCGTGATAAACGGCGCGCCGGACAGCAGCTTCGAGAGGGCGGGAGAGATGATGCTCAACCTTTCCATACCCGGTGAGGGGACGCAGAACGGCATCTACTACGGAACCGACTTCCAGGTCGTCCTGGCGTCCGGGTCACGACTTCCCCAGTTCACCTACAACGGAAAGCCCAGCGTTATATACATAGGCGCGACATCCTGCCTGTGGTGCGGGGAGAACAGGTGGGCCATGGCGATGGCCCTGTCAAGGTTCGGGAGCTTCAACAACCTCTACACAGGATACAGCTCGCTCCATGACGCAGACATTCCGACCCTCTACTGGAATCCGCAGGAGCTGCATGTGAACGGCAGCGCCAACTTCGGCAACCAGTATTCGAGCAGCTACATAAACTTCTTCTCCGCCGAATACGACTCCAACATAACCGCCGGCTTCGAGTTCCCCGCGCTTTCCCATCCCATAAGCTACTTCGTGGCCCGAGCGCCCAATTCATCCTATTCAGAGGCGATGGAGTTCATGAACGGGACCCAGGCCTTCGCCGGGACCCCCTTCACAGTCTGGGGCACGGTGCTGAACAGGGGTGCCGATGCCGTGGTTTTGGGAACACCGCAGAATGCCAGCATGTCCCAGGGCGGAGCGATTCCAATCACCTACATGACCCACCAGCAGATATTCGGCCAGCTCCAGGCGTTCAACACCACCTTCGCCTATGAGGAGTATGCGGCCGCCGATGTCTACATAGCCGAGCTCTGCCCGTCGATAAACAATGCGGCTCCCGTATGCAAGCTGCCGGCCATACAGAGCTTCGAGCAGAAGATGGGCCTCGCATGAGCGGCGCTTCCGGTCTCTACAAAAAGCTAAGGAGAGTCTACAGCTCCTGGTACCTTCTTCTCAACCTTGTTATTTTGCTGGTCTACTACCTGGTCGTCCAGAAGCTCCTTGCAATCCAGCAGTTCGGCATCGCCTTCGTTGCCGCGCCGGCCTACCTTGTGATACTATTGGTAGTAAGCTCCTCGGTCCTCATGACCATAGCAGTCTATACCATCGCAAGCTCCCGCAAAAAGACGGTAGGGATTGAAGAGGCCGCGTCCAGCGGCGTGACCGCCGTACTGGGAGGGATAATGTCTGGATGCGGCTGCCAGGGCGCCATCCTCTACTCCGCTCTGGCTGCGGTTGCTGGAGGCGGAGAGGCATTCGCGATAAATACTGTCTTCGCGGAGCACATAGCCCTTATTTTGGGTGCACTCGTTATCTTTAATATCGCATTGGTTGTATATTCTCTTGGCAGGCTGCCAGGAGGTAGGGCGAGATGAAGAGCAAAATCAGGAAGAAGGCAAAGGCCAAGCCCAGGAGGGCGAGGCCAAAGGCCAGAAGGATTGCTGCCCCCGTATATCCCAGCACAGAGGAGATGAGCTACGAGAGGGCGCTCGCCAAGAGCGTGCTCGACCATAACCTGCCGCTGGACAGCGAAGAGTCGGTGACACTCGCGGCCGCCATGTCCTCGCTAACACTTTCGCTGAAGCGGTTATCATACAACTACGGGCTTACCGTAGGCAGAGCTGTATACCGCCTATTCGAGGGGAGGAGGCACTACAAGTGGTATGGCGACAGCATACAGGACATGGTCCTATTTTTCGAGAAGCTCGGATACAACTACATATTATACAGCATATTGACGGACAATGTTGAGGTCTCGATATACAGGAAGAGCAGAGTCAGGATGGGCTGCAACATACACTCCTTCGACGCCGGAGTGATGTCAGGTTTCCTGGGCGCAGCCAGGGGCGACTACGTGAGGGTTGCAGAGGTCTCCTGCTGCAATAACGGCGCCGAATGCTGCAAGTTCACCACCGCCGGAACAGGGATGGGCGACCCCTTCTGCACCGACATAAAGTCGCTTTCAGCGCTCCTCAAGGGGGCGCAGAGCGGTGGGATGATAAGGCCGGAATACCAGATGCTGAGCTCCGAGCCGCTGATGAAGCCCGAATACTCAAACCACATAAACTCGCTCTTCTTCCACCTCGGGCAGGAGCAGGCGGAGGGCTTCCCTGACAAACTGTCGGCGAAGGCGCTCCAGAGCGCAGCCTCGGCCATGGGGAGATTGGGGCTCGGAAGGCTCGATTACAGGGCAAGGCCCCTGAAGCTCGCAATTCTGCTGGATGGGGTAAAGGCTAAAAAGGAGTTTGTAGACATCTCTATCAGCTTCCTCAACGGGATGGTAGGCAGGTACTTCGGCGGCTCGCTGAAGGCGCGACTATCCCAGGACAGGAAGGGTTCTTATAAAATCATTGTAAAGCAGTGAAAAAGATGGGGCTAGAATTCGTAGACAAGATATCCTACATAATACCCTCGATAAAGCAGCCGGAGAAGCCGCTTTCCCTGAGGGAGAAGATGTACTGGACAGCGGGCATAATCGCCGTCTACTTCCTGCTCTACAACACCTACGCCATAGGTGTTAACCAACAGGCAGTCAACCAGCCATTCCTCCAGCTCATAAGCATAATATTCGCGGCCAAGATAGGAAGCCTGATAACCGTAGGCATAGGCCCAATAGTCCTGTCGAGCATAGTGCTCCAGCTCATCTCGGGCTCAGGGCTCCTTAAGATCGACATGCAGGACCCAACTCAGAAGGCCAGGTTCCAAACAATACAGAAGCTGGCCGCCATGGGCCTCGCAATCGTTGAGGCAATCATATTCGTTTCGACAGGTTATGTGCCGGTGATAAACGCCTCCTATGTGGGCATTGTCATAGTGCAGTTGGCAATAGGCGCGATAACGATAATCTACCTTGATGAGATGATGACCAAGTGGGGCATAACCTCGGGTATAAACATCTTCATCGCCTGCGGAGTATCCTACGCCATCGTCGCAGGAACATTCAGCATACTTATTCCTGAAGCGATAGCGGCGCTGAACCCGGCGGCGGGTGGAGGCGGAGCTGCCGCGATCCCCAATGCCATACTCGCCTTCGGACCTCTCTTCTTTGCGGTCATAGTATTCCTGGTAAGCATCTACGTCTACGACATGAAGGTAGAGCTGCCGCTCGCCTTTGAGCAGTTCAGGGGCATCGGAGGCAGGCTTCCCATTCCTTTCCTATATGTCAGCGTGCTGCCCGTAATACTTGCATCATCTCTGGAGCTCAGCCTTACGGTCTGGTTCAGAGTGTTGGCGGGTGTAACTGGAACATTCCAAAATGTAGTCAGGTTCATAGCCTACTACCAGGCAGTACCAAACGCGGCAGGAGGCTCGACGCTGCAGCTTACTGGAGGTCTCACCTACCTAATATCGCCGTCCTTCCCGCTTCCCTACTCGGCAAACTACGGGGGAATCGGAAACTACGGAACCTATGTTAATTATCTGATCAGCCACACCACAAGCCTCTTCATGCCCTGGGGTGGCACCATAATGGTCCCGGAGTGGATCCACGTCATAATCTACACTGTTGTGCTCGTCATCCTCTGCGTCGTCTTCGGAAAGTTCTGGATCGAGATGACAGGGCAGAGCCCCAAGAACCTGGCAGAGCAGATCGACACAGGCGGATGGCAGATACCAGGGTTTAGGAGAGATCCAAGGATCGTGGAGAACGTCCTCAACAAGTACATTCCGACCTTAGCGGTGCTTGGAAGCATCTTCGTTGGGCTTCTCGCTGCAGTGGCCACTCTCACAGGAGCCATAGGAAGCGGCATGGGAATCCTCTTGACGGTAGGGATAATCTACATGCTCTACCAGCAGCTGGAGAAGGAGGGAATCTACCAGACCTATCCGATACTGGAGAAGATTGCCAAATAGGTCAGTGACCGGTCAGCTTCCTTTTTGCCGACCCGTATATTTTTCTTGCATTGGCAGACATGGTTGCATAGCCTGCCAGTATGGCCCTAGTAATGCTGAGGCTTACGCCAAGCTCGGCTGCCTTTGCTGTCCCTGACTCGACCATCGAGGATATTCCAATCTTCGGCGCCTCGCCATCGGCGAGCTTGCCGTTCTTGAGCGTGGCTGATATGGCTTCCATTATGCCAGTGGTTATTGGAGGGCTCTGTGAAAGTAGGCGCAACGCCTCGTCAATGTCAAGGCCCGGACTCTCCGCCTTCATCTTGAGCAGGAACTCTATCCCTTCCGAGTAGACAGGGAATATGCCGTAGAATATCGTGTTATGCACCAGCTTGGCCATCTGGCCCGCTCCGCTGGGGCCTACATATCCGTAGGTCCCGCTTCCGCACACAACGCTGAATATGTCCCTGGCCTGCTCGAATGCGGCCTTGTCGCCTCCGACCATGAGCGCCACTCCCTTCAGGAGGTCGTCAGGGCCTCCTGCACAGCCGACATCCAGGTAGAATATTCCCTTCTTGGCCATGACGTTGTTGTTCATGATAGAGTCGGTGTATAAGGAGTTGGATGCATCGATCACGATGTCATTCTTCCTCAGCAGGGTGGCCAGCTCCTTTACAAGATCATTGGTGACCGGGCCGCCGGGGACCATTAGCCAGACCCTAGCAGGTCCTTCTGACTCGCCCAGCTTGCGGGCGAACTCCTTCAAATCCTTTGATAGGTGAACCCCCTTGATTCCCTGAAATGGTGTGTATTTGTCGGTGGCCTTGTTGTAGAGCACAAGGGGGTAGTTCTTAGCGATCAGAAGCTTTGCTACGTTGCCGCCCATGCTTCCTAATCCGATTATTCCGACAGGTTTTGTTGAAGTTGACATAGGGATATCACTATTAGTTGTTATTTGGGAGTTCGGGTATAAAACTTTTGCTCCGATGCCGGCTCAGCTGTTGTATATGGAGTAGAAGTACTCCCTGAACGACTCGGCCAGCTGCCTTGAGTATACAAGGAATGATATCTCTTTGTCCTGCCAGGGCGTAAAGATCACCCTGTCCTTGAATACAGACATGTTCAAAGGTATGGGGAAGTCGACGAATTTAACGTTTTTTGCCTTCCTGCCAGATCGGAGGAACTCTTCCTTCAGGTAGGAAGGGACCAGTCCCTTGGCCACAATCCCCGTCCTTGCCCTTTCCTTGTCGAACTCCACATAAAACTTGAACACCTTGTCCAGATCCTCCTTGTTCTTCGTATAAAATGCGAAGAAGAGGAATTCGTCTCCTTTCTTTGCGCCTTTGATGAGTTCGTAAAGCATGTTCTCCAGCCCCTTGATACCTTCGTAGACCTCTACATCGTGGCGCTCGGTCGGTATTTGTATGGTCTTGAGCGCGGGCAGAAGTTCAAGGAATCTTGATTGGCGGGCCTTCATGATCTTGAGGATTGTCGTAGGATCCACAGCCCTATAGTGCCTTATCTTTCCCTTGACTATGAATGAGGCCAACCCATCCTTGACCAGTTTGTTGAGGGTCTTATGGAGCGTAGAGTTCTGCAGGGCTGTTTCATCCAAAAGGGGACCCGCTGTTGTGGTTCCCCTCTTCAGCAGGGCGATGTAGACCTTTATCTGGGCGTTGGTCAACCCGATTTCCTCCAGGATTGAATAGTCCATAAATTATAAGAATAGCGGTGGTATTTAATCCTTTCTTTTATGCTCCACTTATGGAGCACATTTCTTTAATATATTTGAAAGGCCTGAAGATTAATGGTAATTAGCATGGTGACCACTTGGAAGACCTTAGCTACTGTGGGCGTTGCGCTTTCAGCAACGATGCTCCTTAGGGGGCAATCAGTAGAGACCAATAGGGTGAAACAGAACCAGGGTATGGAAGCACCTTCGCTCATATCGGGAGCGCTAACAGAGGCCATGGCAACCAAATACGTGAAAAGCACTGGCAGCCCGATAGGCAAAGGACCGGTACAGCAGTTTCAGGCCGACCTTGGTGTAGGCAAATACGTTACAATTACAGGCTGGCAGGATTATGATATCGGACGCAGAGCCATGGATGAGGTCGATGCAGACTTTACACTCCATAAGGATCAGCTATACAGGGTAAAGGTTCCGCACCTGCAGGGCAACATAGCAGCCAGCGTAAGTTTCCAGTACTGGGATTACCCGTCTAGATTGATTAACAGCCATAACGACCAGGCACTCATCACAACAATGACATATACAGGTCCAGTAACTGTCAAGTTTATCGAGAAACACATGCTTACCGGCGGCTTGGCCGGCCACGGAAACAACTACGTCTTTGACGTATCAAAGCCCTTTGAGGTTTTTTCTTCTAGGGATTCAAAATTGGCGGTCGGACCGACATTCAGGACCGCATATGATGACCGTTTCTTTAAGTATAACGGCTGGAACATTGTGACTCCCGGAGCTTCGTTGAACTTCACCAGACGCAATCTTTCAATAGACGTCTCTGAGAAGTGCGAGCTCAGAGAGGATGTTCCCCCATCAAAGAAGGAGGGCTTCTGGTATAGTACCGTCTCCGCAACGCTCAGATTCTAGAATTAAGAAATGATAACATAAGCCATCAGCAGCATTGAGCTGCGACCTCCTGCTTACAAAACAGGCGCTCTACCCTGAGCTATGATGGCATCAAATGGAATTTTATCTTCATACACTTCAATCTCCTTGAAGTTTTTTAAAGGAAGAAAGTCAACTTTCATTGTTTTTAATCTGTTTTTTATTGCATCATATTGCTTGTGAGATATGACCCTTTCGACGAATTTTCCATTAACGTACTCTAATATCCCACGCCCTACCCAGAAATCTGTTGTGGATGCATAGGTAGAGCCAAAAGTTAGCCACTTCAACGTGTTTTCATAGGTCAATCCCCATGAAAGCACAATTGGGATATGGTTTCCACCACAAAGGTAGTCACCTCTCAATTCAAAATCAGCATCGTAGAATGTTTCATTGATGATTTTTGACTCCAATATTTTCTTCTGCCTTTCGCTTTCACTTAATTTTGTCCAATCTTCATTTCCCTTCCACATTATATTTGAGGGAGAACGATGCAGCTTTAGATCAAGCTCTCCCTTACTTATCTTGGACCACTCCTCGCGCCTTTTTGGAGCAAGTTCTTCTATTCTAGCAAACAATTTTTTTACATCATACTGTTCTCTTGCACGGACATAACTTATTTTGAAGTTGTTAGGAAGGTTTTTTGATAGGTTTTTTATAATGCTCTTAAAACTATCTGCATAAGCGTTGAGCGCACTTTCTGGGTAGTTGTCCATCCACATTATTACATCTTCGGATTGATAGTCGAGGATTACTCCGGGTTCGTAGGCTGCCAGGATAGGGGCAACGCATTCGCACATCATCCTGAGGTTGAACAG
Organism: uncultured Microcaldota archaeon; assembly: GCA_963760035.1. Lineage (GTDB taxonomy): Archaea > Micrarchaeota > Micrarchaeia > Micrarchaeales > Micrarchaeaceae > JAJYUY01. The sequence goes on from CAVXBR010000042.1 coordinate 82,129, forward strand.
CTCCGCAAAATCAACTTCAGGATAGGAAGTATTCCAAAAATGTTTGTAACCACCGAATAGTATTATTAAATAAATTGGTTTGTTCTCGGTTATGCTCATCTGCACTTTGGCGGAAATGTCCTTTAGTTCGCTGCGCCATAGCCCGGTCTGGCAAACCGGGAAGCGGCTTTCCCAGCTCCAGCTCGGAGCACAATCGAACGTTAGCACAGCACGTCACACTTCGTCTGAGCAAGAGTGCTCACCGCTGGGCACCGCGTCATCTCGTGACAAAGGCTCTTGGGAAGCTGCCTCTCATCCATTCTTCGGCTTCCACCCCATCCAGTCCAGCATCCAGCGCCGGGTGATATCCAGGCTGCGATTCGCCGGTGGTGCCGGAAGCGGCTGAGTCGGAAACGCAACCACCTTCCCGCGATACGCCTCCGCGAGGCGCTTGAATACTCTGCCCTGTTCTTACTCTGCCGTCATTCGTGAGCAGCCCAAGGCTGTATTCCAGCGAGTTGAATTCGAACTTCCGGTCCACGTCGTGGCTGTCCCAATAGCTGAACCAGCTCACTCCGGAATCGATAGCCGCCAACACCGCCTTCTCCAGCCACTCGGCCTGTTGCTTTTCGTTCAGCGCTTCGATGCAGGTATTGAACTCTTCCGCCCACACCGGCTTTCGCAGGCCTCCGGCATACGACCGGATCGAACTGGCCATGGCAGCCAGCAACTTCGTGCTGGGTGGGTCCATCGGCCCGCCATACTTCAGCGCCCCTGACCAATACGGATAGCAGTGCATGATCGGCATTGGCCTCGACGCCATGGCTTGCGGCGAGAACGTATTCGCCTCGAACAGCAATACGTACTCGTCGAAGGTGTTACA
>CAVXBR010000043.1:0-11764 GCA_963760035.1 uncultured Microcaldota archaeon
GTGTTATGTACATCTTACTCGTTCAGTTAGTGCTCACCGACCACTGCCCCAACTGCCTCTGCAGCAAGCACGTCGACGAGAATCCTGGGGACAGGGAGTCCGAATGCGGTGGAAAGATGAATCCGGTCAGCGCCGAATACAAATCAGGAGAGTTCACGATAAGCTACAGATGCATAGTCTGCGGAAGGAGGAGCAGGGTAAGGGCAGCGGAGAACGACAACAGGGACCTACTAATCAAACTCGCTGCCGGAAAGAGCTAGCCCGTTCCTCTTCCGTAACGGGAACGCTTTTATATTAGACTAGTCTAAATATAGACTATTAGATTGCGTGTCCACCAAAGAGAACTACATCACCAAGGGGTATAGGAACGAGGTACTCAAGCTAGTGCTGCTTAGTTACCTTAGCAAAAAGCAAGGATACCCCTACGATCTCTTCAAGAAGATGCAGAGAGGAAAAGACTGGTTTTTGCATGGCCTTACCAAGAGCGACCTCTACAATGCGCTCAACTCACTGGAGAAGCACGGGTACATAAAGGGCAAGATAACCGTCAGCGCGTCTCATGCAAGGAAAAATTATACGGTGACTGCCTCCGGAAGGAAGATAGTCAAGGCCGCGAAGAAGGCGATGATAACGTCCCTGGGGGACATAATCAAGACGATGGGGGAGTAGCTATGGGCGAGAATGCGATTGAGATAGAAAGCCTTGTCAAGAACTTCGACAAGCTTGTGGCCGTCAACAACCTCAACCTGAATATAAAGAAGGGAGAGATCTTCGGCCTGCTCGGCCCCAACGGTGCCGGCAAGAGCACCACAATAAGCATGATCCTCGGCCTCCTTGAGCCGACCTCCGGCAGGGTGCTCGTCAACGGCGTGGATATGAAGAAATACCCAGAGAGGGCCAGGAACGAGATAGGCATAGTCACGCAGGAAACGGTTGTGGAATCAGAGCTGACCGCGGAGCAGAACCTGATGATATTCGGCAGGCTTTACCATATACCTCCGTCGGAGCTTCAGAAGGATATAGACTTCGCCCTTGATCTTGCTGATCTGACCAACTTTAGGAATTCATATGCGGGCACCTTCTCAGGAGGAATGAAGAGAAGGTTGGAGACCGCTAAGTCGCTGATGCACGCGCCCAAGGTGCTGCTGCTCGACGAGCCAACCACAGGCCTCGACATCCAGAACAGGACGAAAATCTGGAACCTGCTCCGGAAGATAAACAAGGAGCAAAACATAACCATACTGCTTACTACCCAATATCTCGAGGAGGCGGACCAGCTCTGCAACAGGATTGGCATAATCGACCACGGAAAGCTCATAGCGCTCGGCACGCCGAGCGAGCTGAGGCAGAAGATAGGGATGGACAACATAATCGAGATATCCGCAGATAAGGATGACCTCCAGAAGGTCGCTGCCGTATTTAGGAAGGTTGGGCTTGAGCCGCAGATCCTTACCAACAAGATCACGGCCCCTGGCGGAAGAAACGCCACCGAGAAGATAGAGAAGCTGCTCAAGGCGATAACCGCCAGCAAGATAAAGATATCCAACATAAGCATGCACGAGCCGACCATAGACGACGTCTTCCTCAAGCTGACGGGTTCAGAGGTGAGGGATACGGAGGGCGAGTTCACTAGCGCAAGGGGAAACATGATGATGAGGAGGGGGAGATGAGATGAGCCTGTTCGGAGATACCTACACACTCTTCCTCAGGGAGATGCTCATATTCAAGAAGAACCTGCGGGTCAACATGATCCGGTCGCTCATATTCCCAATCATATTCATACTCCTGCTGGGAAGCTTCGGCAGTTCGGTGAAGAACGTTCCAATAGCGATAGTCAACTACGACAACGGCGCCGGTGCGCTGAGCTTCACAAATCTGCTCCAGGCCGGCAGCGGAGTCGCAATAGTTAGTCAGACCACGCAGCAGGATGCAATGAATCTTCTCTCCCAAGGTAAGATCGCAGCGATTGTGGTGATACCGACCGGATTCTCAAGCGGCATAGACCGGAGCGTATACGTCTACCTCGACAACTCGCAGCCACAGTCCTCTGGTATCGCCGCAGCCACTGTTGATTCGGCGGCGGCACAGATGGGCGCAACTGCGGCAGCCACTTCAATTCCCGGAAAAAGCCGCAGCTTTGTCTCCGTGGTGTCCAACTACGTATATGGGGCCAGCAGCAACTATCTCAGCTTTGTGGTGGGCGGTATCCTGATCATGGTTGCATCATTCGGTGCCGTCTTCAGCTCCGGCTTCACGCTGCTGAGCGACAGGGAGTTGGGCAACCTCAAGGCCTTCCTCACAACCCCAATAAACAAGTTTTCAATTCTACTAAGCAAGATAGCCTACGGCACCTTCCAGTCCATACTCTCTGCCTACATAGGCCTGGTAATAGGCCTGCTGTATGGTGCGACCATAGCGGCCGGGCTGCTGGGGTTCCTGGAGCTTCTCTGGATAGTCTTCCTTGTCGGGCTGGGCTTCAGCGCCCTAGCCATAGCGCTTGCCGCGCGGATGAAGCAGCTCCAGACCTACGCGCTGGTCGCGCAGACCCTGACGCTCCCGCTCTCATTCCTGGCCGGGGCCTTCGTCCCGGTTACGCTGCTGCCGAGTTTCTTGCAGCCGGTTGTTGCTGTAAATCCGCTCTACTACGCTGTAAACGCGGTCAGGGACATAATGATAAAGGGCGCCCTCCCGATAAGCACACTTGTGACAACAACCCTAATACTGCTCTCCTTTACTGGAGTGATGATTGCGCTTGCCTACATCTTCTTCAACAGCAGCAGCAAGAAACTATGATGCATAATAATTATTGGTGAATAAATGAGCACAAAGACTTTCCTTTTGGCGTTTGCCGCCGTTGCGATACTCAGCGGCATGGTCAGCGCGCAGTACGACGGATCGCTATCGATGGTCAACCTATCGGTCTCGCCTAACCCGGTCATGGCCGGAGGCAATGCCACGATAAGGTTCCAGCTGTACAATGCCTATGAAAGCTGGCTCTACGGCACAAGCCTTCAGCCCAGCGGCAGCTACCCGATCCTAAACGTATCGCCGCTAAGCAGCTATGTCGTAGGGCAGCTAAACCCGGGCGTCAACCCCAGGTACTACAACTATACGATTAGGATACCGAACACGACGCCTTCCGGAGTCTATACGGTCAACTTCGAGGCCAAGTACTTTGTCTATGCCGCGCAGGGAACCGTAACCGCCTCCTCGCCAATGCCTGTGAACTTCTACGTGAACAACAGGCCCGCGATAACGGTGGTCGCATCGAGCCCGCAGCCGTCAGCTCTCTACACGGGATACAACCAGACCCTAACCCTCCTGGTGCAGAACACGGGCTACGGCACCGCCAGGAACGTAAGCCTCACTGTCAAGGGTGGCAAGGGCATCAACATCCTCAGTTCGGTAAGCACCTTCTTCATATCCAACCTGACCCAGGGCAGCTCGGTCAGCGAGCCGCTCCTGATCGCGGCCCAGAACACCAGCCAGACCTGGATCGTTGCCAACCTAACCTACTACTCCTCCAAATTGCAGCAGCGGTTCAGCAGCACTCAGCGCATAAACCTCTCTGTCGCGCCGTCCGCACAGTTTACCCTAGGCTCGACGGGCTCTGGAGTTGCGGTTGCGGCAACTGACGTGCCTGTGCATCTCAGGGTTACCAACACCGGGACCTCTGCTGCAGAGCAGCTGCAGCTGACCCTCCAGACCACGTACCCGATAGCACCTGTCGCTAGCACAGCCTACATAAGCGACCTGCAGCCAGGATCCTCCACCAACGTGACATTCCTTGTCAGCGTTGAGACCTCAGGAGTGCCGGGCAACTATCCTGTGACCCTCTTCGAGCAATGGAAGCAGCCCAATAGCGCCCCCAACCAGCAGTTCTCCGGGTCGAACAACTACTTTGTCACTGTGACAAGCACAAGCCTCGGGGGTTCTACTCTGGAGATTGTGGCTGTGGTGGCCATAGTGGTAATCGTTGCCGCGGTGCTGGTTCTCAGAAGAAGAAAGACTACCAAAAAGGCGAAGAGCTGATAACTCGGCAGCGGACAGGTAAGGAACGGCTGGAGCCCTGATGGGACTTAGCCGTGCCCTAACGCTAAAGACCAGAAGCCGCTACTTCCCGGCCTCTTCCTTACGTTTAAAATAGCCGTAAAACCCGCCGACAACAGCCATTAACACGCCAGCCACTGCCATTAATCCCTCCCTTCTTGCTATCCTAGGGTCATCCGCATATTCTACCTTATCCAGGCCCTTGCACTTATCGATCTCGACCATAAGCTTATCCATCCCCTCCTGAGAAGAGTCGTTAAGGCTCATAGAAGCAAACGCACCGCCATAGGAGAGATGTATGCTTGCCGGCCCATTAGATAAACCTTCAAGGCCTGGAGTTGCCGAAAGAATTATGCCATCGTCAGTGCCATTTATGACTGTCGCCTTACCCTTCTTCGAGACATCAAAGCTAAACATCACGATCGGATCGCTGGTACGCTCTTCTCGAGGTAGCGGTACCACCTTATAATAGGTGATATTGGTCTTACTGCTATAGTCGATCAGCCCTGGCATGTAGTATACTACGTTGGTGTTCGGCCGAAAATGTATTAAGGGATCGTCAGAAGGCTGGGCCCTCAACATATTCAATGGGGCAAGGGTACCAATTGTTATGGCCGCAGCTGCAGCCATGCTCCTAACGCTGTTCCTTGTTGTACTCCTCACATTATCACTATTGTATACAATCCTCGCAGTCGTCCAGATATATAATAATTACTTTTGCCGCTTTATTGAAGCTTTTAAGGAAGGCCTTGGCTGGGTCTAACAAATCCCTTCAAACCCCGCCTAACGCTTTATGCACGCCTTAGGAAGACGATTTCACCGCGACTGTCGCAATCTTGACGTTGGTCTGACTACCGCCTGGCGAGCTGGAGTACGCCATCCATATACTTCCGACAAACGTGGACCCAATCGGGCTCAGCATCCCTGAAGTAGAGCCTGTCCCCGGATAGCACTGCAGGCCTGTCAGCGTTAATTGTTCACCAGAAGATATTGAGGTGGCCGAATCCGATGGGGATGGGTTGGCCATGCGGCTGTATGCAGACCCGCTGGCACCGACCAGGTTGTATATGTAATTTGTCGGGGAAGTGGAGTCCGAGGCGGAGACGCACGCGATTGAGACATTGTATACTGTTTGGCCCAATCCTTGTCCCAGCGCGAAAGAGAGTACGCCGCCCTGCGTTATCATGGGAGAAGAGCAGGAGAATCCGGGCTGCCCTATGCATGACGTGCCAAGCGAAGGGCCGGAACCTCCCCCGTTGAAAAAGTTTAACGCGAACAGTGACGCCAGTATTACTACCACGATAATGGGTATCGAAGCGACAATCTGCGTGGCGAATACCCTTAGTTTTGTAGTGCTGTTCTGATTCGCAAGGGCGAACAAAGATATTATGAACGACCAAATGGCGATTATCACAGAAAGAACCGTCGCAATGCTTAGCAGCGGATGGGCCCGAACTCCAACAACCGTAAGCAGCATGGCCAGCCAAAAGAGCACAACGGATGGCATGTAGGAATAAACCACCCCGCTAAACGTGTTGACTATGGTGCCCTTGAACGTCTTCAGCAGGAACTTTCCGAAAAGGTGGAGCCATGCAGCGCCAACAATGAAGCCTATGGGCGCTATTACCAAAAGGCCGAGAACCGAAGAAAGAAAGCTGGAAAGTGGATAACCCAACGCCAACATGCCCAGGACGCCTATTATGATACCTAGTATGGCAGGTATTACAGTAACTTTATAGTAAAAAGCGAAGCCGCCCTTTAGCGTAAAAGTATCCTTTGTAGCCTCCCTGGGTTTTGTGATGATAGAAAACGCTTTCTTCAGCTCTTCAACAAAGACCATATCATCAACCTCTTAAACCTACAAACGGCAGATATTTAAGTCCATGTTCCCCCAACGTTGAATTCCTAATTAAGGGCCTGAGCCGGTCATCTAACTTTTATGTCGCCTCCCTAGCATATGGATATGTATGTCTACCTATGTTTATTGGTTTTGTGGTTAATTAGCTGCCTTACAACAAACAATACTACCGCCACAATAATAAACCATGATACAATATCAATCACAAAAGCGGTCCAACTTAGTTTGTAATCGCAGCCCGCATCAAAGTAAAGCCAATGCAAGGGATATCCTCCACTTAAAACAATTTCATAAATTGGTCCTCCGTTTGCGCATCCGGGTGCTTGCTCTATTTTGAAAGTTTGCGGCGTTACCTGGACATAACCTATAACAGCAGTAACAATAACCGCCAATACTAAAGAAACGAATAAGATAGACCTATTGCCTATGTTCATGCTATCTTAAACAACGGAAAGTGCTAAAACTTTATCGAATTTAACAACCAATTTAGGTAGGGAGTCGAACCCCGAGCATAGACGTGTCACGTCGAAAAGGGCCTGAGCCGGGAGTCGAACCCGGTCTAGAAGATCCACAGTCTCCCGTGCAGCCGTTACACCACAAAGGCCATGTAACACTATTTATGACAGAACCTGATATATAACCTTTTCTCGACCACTACTGGAGCCGCTGCTTGAAGATGTTGCAGAGGATCTTCTGTATAAGCTTCGCCGCCGTGACATTGACGGACCCGAATCCAGACACCGGCGCGAGCCCGACGAAGTCGATTCCCGCGACGTCCTTGCTGGTCGGTACCTGGCTCAGCATCTCCACGGTCTTTCCATAGCTCAGGCCGCCCGGCTCCGGATACCTAACGCTCGGCATGTCCGATATTCTCATGAAGTCGTAGTTGAACGACATGTATATCGCCTTCCCTGCCTTCCGGGTTATGTGCTTTATCGAGTTGTCCAACCCCATCTCCTTCATCTCCACCGTGGTGAGTATGTCAGAAGTGTACTCCTTCATGCCAGCCAGGTCGCCGCTCCTTACGTCTATGCTGTAGCAGGGCGCCAGCTCCCTTATCCTGGTGGCGTTGCATTCGTGGGCATACCTGGAGCCATTGTAACTGTCCCTCGTTCCGGAGTGGGCATCAAAGCTGATGACATCAAACTCCGTCTTGACGTTCGCCAGCGCCGTTAGGGCCCCCAGCGAAACGGTATGGTCGCCGCCGATGAGGATCGGCACCTTCCCGTCCTTCACCACCGCCGCCACCGCTTCGCTAACCTTGCCGATCATGGCCTCAACCGAAGGTGCTCCCCCGTCAATCATAGCGGATGTGAATATGCCTATGTCAGCCACGTCGACCTCGCTCTCGATGTCATAGCTCTCGAGGCTCTGGCTCGCCTCGATTATGGCGGCCGGCCCTCCCCTGCATCCGTCGCTGGCCGACATCGAGTCGTAGGGCACCGGAATGACCACAGCCCTCGCCTTCGCGTAGTCCTGGCCCTCCAGCCCAAAAATGGCGTTCTTGTCCATCAAATCCCCAGTTTCTTGAATATGCTTCCGTAGACAGACGGAATGCTGGAGGTGTAGAATCTCTTTATCCTATCTCTGTTCATTATATAATCCTTTTTCGGGCCCTCCAGTATCCTCGCCGCCATCCTCGGCAGTTGGGCCTCGGTTGCGACCATGCACATGTCCTTGACGTCCCTTGGTATCGTGGTATAGCTTGGAAGAAGCACGGGAGTGCCAAGCGCTATGCTTTCCAGCGCCACTGTGCTAAGCCCCTCCCTCTCCGACATGTGCAGGAATAGCGCGGCCTCCTTCATCCTCCTGAACAGCGCCGGCTTGTTGGCGCCGCTGTAGAAGCCCCTGACCTTGACAATCCTATCAAGCTTCATCTTCCTGACCATCGCCTCAATCCCCTTCCTCTCCGGCCCGTCCCCTATTATGACGCCTGTCGCCCTGGTTATCCCTGCCGTCTTGGCGAAGACCTCAAGCCACTTGTCAAGCCTCTTCTCTTTTATCAGCCTGCCCGCGAATATTATCTCCCTCTTGCCCTTCACCCCTTTTATCGCGGTGATCTTCCTGTAGTCAATGGTAGGCGCGAATACCGTTATTTTGTCCTTCCCCAGGCCGAGCTTCTGCAGGTTGCGCTCTGTTATGCTCGAGTTGGCTATGTAGTGGTCGGCCATCCGGAGAGCCCAGTTGGCGTAGGTGTCCGCGAGCCTGCCCATGAAGCCGCCCAGATAGGTGGTCCAGTAGGCCAGATCCCAGACCTCGTGGACGTCGACTATGAGCTTGCATCCTGTCAGCAGGCAGTAGAGCTTCAGCACAGGCAGCTGCAGTATCGGGAACTGGTTTGATTGGATGACGTCGAACCTGTACCTGAATATGCGGAACATCCCGACCGCAAAGACGACGGCCTCCCTTATGGACCTCCTGTTGTGCCGGTAGAACCTGCTGTGGTCTATGTCGTGGAAGGTGTGGTATGTTATTCTGTCCTTCCTGAACTCGGCCCTCATGCCCGGCCATCTTAGCGAGAAGAAGTGAAGGTCATGCCTCTTGGCGAGCTCGTCCGCCTCCGCCCGCGCCAGCGTCTCCAGTCCGCCGAAGTTCCACGGATAGACCGAGTCGGAGACAAAAGCGATCCTCATAAACAGAATTGCTGGTGTTCGCTATTTAAACCTATTCTCACAAATCTGACTGAGAGCTATGCCCGACCCTAAACATGAAACGCTAGGCATCAATGTGGTGCCCCAAGGCTACTCCCTACATCTAGAGCCGAGCTTCAAAAGCTTCACCTATACTGGGAAGGAGAGCATTAGCGTTATTGTTAGGAAGGCCACGAACAAGATAACACTAAACTCAACGGACCTTAAGATAACGTCGGCGAGCGTCGAATCCGGAAGCTCAAGGCTTCCCGCCCACGTCTCCTACAACAGGGCCGCCGAAACGGTCACGTTTACCACGAGCAAGAAGGTGAAGGGCCCGGCCAGACTGGTGCTGCACTTCTCCGGCAAGGTGAATGACAACCCGAAGGGCTTCTACAAGGGCAAGTACATGTACAACGGCAAGCCCAGCTGCATAATGACTACCCAGTTCGAGCCGGTCGACGCCAGATCCGCCTTCCCCTGCTTCGACGAGCCCGCGATGAAGGCGACCTTTAACCTCTCGCTGCTGATCGAGAACGGCTTCTCGGCGGTGTCCAACATGCCTCCCAAGGAGGAGAAGAGGGTCAGAGACAAAAAGCTCATAACATTCGAGACGACACCAAAGATGTCGACCTACCTGCTCTACTTCGGCATCGGAGACTTCGTGATGGCATCGAAGAAGGTGCACAACATGAACATGCGTGTAGTGTCGACACGCGACAACGCCAACAAAGGGGCGATGGCCTTCGAGTTCGCCGGCAACTTTCTCAAATACTACGAGAAGTACTTCGGCATCGACTATCCGCTCCCCAAGCTCGACATGATAGGCGTGCCTGACTTCAAGGCATCGTCGAGCGCGATGGAGAACTGGGGAGCTATAACGTTCAGGGCGGTCGAGCTGCTTGCCAGCGAGAAGACCGTTTCGGTAAACATGAAGCACAGGATAGCCGAGGTGATCGCGCACGAGTTCGCACACCAGTGGTTCGGAAATCTGGTCACGATGAAGTGGTGGGACGATATCTGGTTGAACGAGAGCTTCGCCACCTTCATGGAGGAGAAATCGAACACTGCGATGTATCCGGAGTTCAAGTCAGAGCAGGACCACCTGATACTTGAGACCGCGATCGCCTTCTCGGCCGACTCACTGCACTCGACCCACCCGATAATGCTTAAGGTCAACAGCCCCAGCGAGATAGACCAGATGTTCGACAGCATAAGCTACTACAAGGGGCGCGCCGTGATAAAGATGATAGAGGACTACGCCACCCCATCACTCTTCAGGAACGGGATAGCATACTACATAAGGAAGCACAAGTACTCGAACACCACAAACCAGGACCTCTGGGAGGCGCTGGCCAAGGCGGGCGGCAAGAAGATGAGGCGGCTGCCCGAAATATCAAGATTCTGGGTCGACAATGCAGGTCATCCCATCGTGACGGTCGAAGGCCCTAGCAACGGGGTAGTGACATTGAGTCAGAGGAAGTTCAGCATGCTGCCGGAGAGGGGATCGGTGAAGCCTTGGCCGATACCGATACGCTACATGACCGACAAGGGCGAGGGCTTCCTGCTCATGGACAAGGAGACGGCGCAGATAAGGGTCGGGGATGCCAAGTTCATAAAGCTAAACCACAGGCAGAACGGCTTCTACCGGGTTTCCTACGACGCTGGCAACCTAGCCGCGCTGGGCGATGCCATCGCCGAAGGAAAGATATCCAACATAGACGCCTGGGGCGTGGTCAGCGACATGCTCTCACTCGCAAAGGCCTGCAAGATAAAGGTAGACAATGTCCTCGACTTCCTTGAAACCTACTGCATGGAGGCAGACTACCCGCTCAACTCCACCGTATCGGGTTACCTGTACGGCGTCATGCTCAGGTTCTGCGACACCAATCCCGGGCTGTACAGAAGGGCGAAGGACCTGGCCATACCATTCAACCTCTCGATCCTGAAGCCGATCGGCTGGGAGAGGGATCCGAAGGAGGATCCTGACACGACGAGGCTGAGAACAGCTGCGATACGCGGATTGGGGGAGTGTGGCGAAGCCTCCGCGCTGGAAAAGTGCAACGAACTCTTCAATGACTACATCACCAAGGGGAAGGAGATAGAGACCAACATCAAGGCCGCCGTCTACATGACGGTCGCCGCCTGGGGAGACAAAAAACTATTCGACAAGTTCATGTCACTTTACAAGAAGCAAAATGGCGGAGAGGAGATAATGAGGCTCTCCGTGGCCCTGGGAAACTTCCGTGATAAGGAGCTGAACCTGCGCGCCATGGACTTCACCATGACAAACCATGTCAAGTCGCAGGACAAGGACTACATACTCGCCTACGTATCAAACACCCCGACCGGCCAGAAGGTGATTCTCGAATGGTTCAAGAGGAATTGGGGGAAGCTGCTGAAAATCTACGAAAACGATGCCTCGGGCCTCACGCGTTTCATTGAAGAGCTTGACACCCTCTCTACTGATGCAGATAGGAAGGAGGTGGAGCTATTCTTCAAGAAAAGGAGAACAGGGTCGAAGACGTGAAGATGGGCTACAAGAGGACGCTGGAGTCGATAGAGATAAACGAGAGGTTCGTAGAGTACAACTCCTAACCTGCTTCAGCGCTTTGCATCCCATTCCGAAAGAACCTTCTCGACCTCGTTCCTTGACCACTCGTCAGCTGCCATCACGCTCGGGATGCTGACCACCATGGGTTTGTGCCTCCTCATTACCTCCTCGACCGAGTCGGCTATCGCAAGGTACTTTATCTTTTTATCAAGGAACTTCTCAACGGCCCTCTCATTGGCGCCGTTCATCACGGCCGGCATGGTGCCTCCTATCTCCAGGGCGTCATAGGCGAGCTGGATAGGCTTGAAGGTCTCCCTATCGGGCCTCTCGGTCGTCAGGTTGAGGTTGAAGATGTCAAGCCGCTCGAAATCGTTCTTCGGCCTGTTTGGATAATTTAGCGCATGCTGTATCGGTATCTTCATGTCCGCCGGCCCCATCTGGGCGATCACGCTCCCGTCTTGGAAGCAGACTGCCGAGTGTATAATGCTTTGCGGGTGTATGACCACCTCTATCTGCCCCGCTCTCCAGATCGAAGAGCCATCGCGCCTCTATGACCTCGAATCCCTTGTTAAACAAGGTTGCCGAGTCTATGAGTATCTTCCTTCCCATCACCCACTTTGGGTGGGCAAGCGCCTCCTCAACGGTCACATCCTGCAGCTGCTCCCTCTTTCG
>CAVXBR010000044.1:0-21086 GCA_963760035.1 uncultured Microcaldota archaeon
CCGTGACGATCACGAACTCGGTCGTCTGAAAATTGCAGCCCGTGGGCGCGACCAGCCCCGCCTGCACGATCTTCCGCAAGTCTTCCTCCGGAATCGGCTGCTTCTTGAACGCGCCGCGGTAACTGTATCGCGCCTTCGCCGCCTCAAAGAAATCCATGGCGTCCTCCTTAAAATTCCTCACGCCCCGAGCAACTCCGCCGCCAGCTTTTCCGGGATCGCGTTCGGCGCATGAGCGATTCGCCGACGAGCATGGCGTCCACGCCGGCTTCCTGAAGCTTGAGCGCGTCGGCGCGGGAGTGAATGCCGCTTTCGCCGACGACGATGATTCCGGGTGGAATCATGGGTCGCAGGCGGAAGGTCGCGGCCAGGCTGACTTCGAACGTGCGCAGGTCGCGGTTGTTTATCCCGACGATGCGCGGTAGATACTTATATTTGGATAAATCCAGATTTGGATAGGGATTTTATGAATACCACTAGACCAATCAGCCCGGTGGCTGCTTCTGGAAGGGCCATCAAGATAAGGAAGGCGGTCACGGTAATCGTCGGAGGTGCATCGCTTCTCTATATTCTCCGGAATTCGGTCAACGCAGCACACGACTTCGAAGGCCAAAAGGCACCCATGGCCGTTGTAATGAAGATGGACCAGGGAACAGTTGCATTATTGCATGAGAGGGACACCAAGCTCTACAAGCTGATCAACGAGCAGGATGCGGCCAGACTTGGCGCGCAGCAGAAGTATGATAACGTAAAGAGGTTCTTGATTGCAAGGGAAAACACCTTTAGGCAGCTTGAATCTGATCGCAAGAAGGCGCAGGAGAAGGCCAACAGCCTGGGCTGGAGCGAACTCAAGGAGATAATGAAGGCCATCGGAGGCGGGGTGGTCGGAGTTTTTGCTGCGATTTACATCTGGCCGAAGCGGAAGGAGCCGGAGGTAACTGAAGTTCCTATGAAGGCATTTCCGTTGAGTGAACATGAGGAGATTATGCATCTATAGCCGGGCCGGACCAGTAAAAGGAAGAGATAAAACTAAGGAAGAGCTGAAAAGAATCAAAGATAGGAGTTAACCCCCTATCCTGAACATGCTGGTGCCGCAGACCGGGCACGTACCCTTGGTGGCCTTCTTCCCGTTCTTCATGGTGACCTCCTTCGGGTCCTTCATCTCCTGCTTTGCCTTGCACTTAACGCAATATGCTTGTACCATACTATCGCCGATTATATTATCTGTGCTGGGTATTAAAAGATATCGCTAGCTCACCAAATGGTCAGGGGGCCTTAATTAGGTGCTGGGAGACCGCGAAGTAGCCCGTTCCGGCTGAGAGTAGGCCGGCGAGCAGGAGGACTATGCAGAATGCGGCGAGCAGCACATACCACCCTATCCAGACCGTCCCCTTCTTGTGGCCCGGGAGTCTGTCGGCGATAAGGGAGACAGGATATGCGAGTATTCCCGAAAGGCCATAGAGTATATACATCGTGGCCATCGCCAGCGGAGCGCTCGTGAGGCCGATCTGGTAGCCCTGTATGCCGTATACGATCACCATAATGCCCACAAGCAGGCCGAAGAAGCCCACGTATTCAAGTCTCACTTTGGAGCGTACGGCAACGAAGAATCCGACCAGCAGCAGGCCCAGCGATAGAAGGGGGTCATAGAATATGATGTTGTAGCTCCCGGGAAGCGGCCAGGTGATCTGGCCCCAGATGGCCTGGATGACCATGTAGATGCCTATGAGCAAAAGCGGCACGCTTGAGCTTCCCAGATACTCCTGATAGTTCTTGCTGCCCTTGCGGTAGACCAGGTACATGGAGATTATCGTATAGAGTAGGAGGAAGCTGGCGAAGCTGATTGAGAAGAGCGAGTAGGCCAGATTGTCAATGAAGACCATGGATAGAAAGGTAGGGCAGGGTTTTTAAACATTCCGAGGAAAGGCCAGCGAAAGGATTAAATCCTGTATCTAGCATAGTTACTCATGCAGAAGTCCCAGAGGGGCCAGTCGGCCATGGAGTACCTGATGACCTATGGGTGGGCCATCGCCATAATCGCTGTCATACTTTACTTCCTTTACTCGATAGGGATCTTCAACCTCAGCTCGGGCTCCACGGCAGTGGGCTGCGTTCCGGCGACCGGATACGAATGCTCGGGCCTCCTAATGGCCACCAACGGGCTGGTCTTCGCCAACATCGGATCGGTCCAGACGATCTCCTCCACTGTGGAGACCCAGTGCGTTATCGCAAGCAACCCGACGAACAGCCTAGGCTGGAGCGGGGCGCAGGGCCCGATACCTCCCCAGGGTGGGGTAACCATTACATTCCTATGCCCGATTTCATCGAGCGTTCTAGGGACCTCTTTCTCCGGAACCCTGTGGATCCAGTATACGCAGGCAGGCATACAGAGATATGCGGTGGTTGGGGCCGCCAATGTAAAGTCTACCGAGGTCGCCGCTGCCCCGTAACATGCGGAGCGGCACCAAACTTTAACTAGCATTTTGCCAGAGCCACCGGTAGGGTAAATTATATATATTAGGCCGATTTGATAGCTTCTGGGGGGAAAATGCGCACTACGAAAAAGTCAGATGGAGCAGGGAGCAGGGGCTACGACCCGAAGAAGCCGTTCAACGAGGAGGTAAAGGCACTGATAACCTCGACCCACTCTCCCACCGGGCCGATGCCCATAGTGCCTTTCGGCAAGCGCTTCGTCATCGAGAAGGACGGACTCTCCATAGCCTTCGCGGCCGACGGGATAGGAACAAAAGGCGCGGTGGAGTGGTTGAGGGGGAAGGAGGCCAACGGGGCCCAGGACGCATTTGAGATGGTGGTCGGAGACCTGATCGAGGGAGGGCATTCGCCATTCCTGATGCTCGACCACATACAGCAGCAGGAGGAGAATAAGGCCAGGACGTTGAGGATAGTCAGGAAGCTCACGCAGCTCTGCAGAAAGTATCCCTGGACTGACAACTCCGGAGTGAAGTATCCTATCGCATTGATCGGAGGCGAGACGGCGATAATAAACACGCTGGAGGGCTTTGAGGTCGGCATAATGGGGATAGGCCAGGTGAAGATAGCGGACAGGATATTTGCCAACCTAGAGAGGGGCGACATCGTCATCGGATTGGAGAGCAGCGGCCTCCACTCGAATGGCTACACCTTCCTGAGGGAGGGCTTCTTCGAAGACAGGAAGCTTCCCATGGAGTTCATACTGCCCTGGCACAAGACGCTGGGCCACGAGCTTACAATTCCCACAAGGGTATACCTGGGAATGCTGCAGGATCTTCACAGGAACGCATCCTACATAACAGGAGGTAGGAGCTCAAAGCTCATCCACGGTATGGTCCATATAACAGGAGGAGGCTTCTTCAAGCTGCGCGAGCTGCTGCCGAAGGTAAACCCCAATGTGAGCATAAGGGTGGATGCCCACCGCCTCCCACCGCAGAAGATATTCAGGTACATCCAGAAGGAGTTCCACGTCTCATCGGAGAAGATGTACACCCGGTTCAACAACGGGGTCGGCTATGCCGTTGTGGTCAGGAGGGATTATGAAAAACCGGCCCTCAAGCTGCTGAGAAGGCACACGAAGGCCGAAAGGATCGGAGAGGTGGTGGAGGGTGACGGGAAGGTCTACGTCGAGTCCGCCTATGGTTCCGCACCAGTAACCTACTGAAAAGGATTTAAATCATGCGAGAGCATCAGAAGAGAGGGGATGCCGATCAAACGATTAAAGCCCAAGTATGTCATCAGATACGCGAAGCCCGGCGACATTGGGGCAATCATCAAGCTTGGCAGGGAGGCCTGGCCCGAGTGGTCCGGAAAGAACACGCACCAGGATGTCAGGTATACCAGGTACGCCATAAAGAACAGGCACGGTCTTGTTACTGTCGTTGACGGAAAGATCATTGGCTACGCCTTCTTCGGAGTCGTCTGGAACTACATGCACCTCCTCGCATCATATGTTAAGCCCGAATACCGCAAGATGGGCATCGGCTCTGCGCAGATGGAGCGGAGGATCGGGATAGCAAGGGAGATGGGGCTGAAAAAGGTGCTGAGCGACTGCGACGTGGACAACAGGGTTGCCTACAGGTACCACCTCAAGAACGGCTTCGTGAAGTGCGGCTACATAAAGAGGCTGTGGGACGAGGAGGACTCGTTTGTGCTGTCAAAGGACCTCGGCTAGACTGGTCATAGTGTTCGCAGGAGGGCGGATATGTGCGCTTTGGCCTCTTCAGTATCCATGTATTCCCTAAGGATAAAGTGCGGAACCTCTTCTGAACTAATTCCCCTCACCATGGTTGATAGTTCGTTTGACCAGTAGCCCTTCTGGTATAACGCCAGAACTGGGACGGTTAGCAGCCCAAGTCTAGGTCTCAGATAGGCATGTGAAAGTTCTATACCGGTTCCAATGCTAGGGGTAGAGACCTCAAAAATGCAACAGCGGGTTGCAGGGTCCTCCACAGCTCCGATCAGTTTGTCCCGGATAAATCTCCTTCTAACGGTAGGGTCAGTGGGAATGACACCAAAGCTATGATTCAGAAGTCGTGCGGTTTCTGCGATGCTTGAACCCCCTGTATGTTCGGAGACTACCTCAAACCCAGAACTTTTAATAAAATTGATTAGCGCTTTATTCACTTCGGCCCTTTCCTTTCTGTTTACCGCACCCTGGATGGCAGATCCGTAAAAAATGGTTTTCATTGTTCTTTTTCACTTTTGGGTATGTCGGCCCTTGCAGTTTCGAAAGCCTTGAACACCAGCATCGCCTTGCCGGAGCCGAAATTTCTGCATTTTTTTAGCTCTTCCTGAGACATCCGGAGTATACCATCCAGATCAGGGTGATCACGACGGTATCCGATCAGGTTATAAGCGGAGTTGGAACCCATCCCAGGTATGGTTAAGATAATCTCCTTAATTCGTCGTCTTGCTTCCTCTTCCTGGAGCGGGCCAACAAAATCCCTAAATTGGCGGACCTTCTTTCTTAGGTCGGCCTGCAGTTTTGGAGTCACTACAGCAGCCACGAGTTTTTCATTTCTGAGCATCTCCAAGCTGGGAACTTCTATGGATTCGCCTGCAGAGAGCAGGGGATTCTTTGAAGCCAGAGTAGCAGTTTTGTCGTCAGGATATAAGATCACGATTATCTGCCTGTCTAACCTTTGGTCGACCTCGATCGAAGTGTTGGTCCTGACCTCGGTTCCCCACCTGAGGGAGGAGCGCAGCACACGATCGGGTATTCTTGCCTTTGCGGCTATTTTTCTGCTGCACGAACCCACCTGTTCCTCGAATATCAGCCCTCCTGTCGCCAGCCGTTTGCGATTTCTTATTAGACTTATTTTTTTGGTCGGGGTTAGGTTAGGCGGTACCAATTTGTCAAGGAGACCATTAAGCTGGTTGATCTCATGGTTCGGGGTTGCGGGGGATACGACGAACGTTACAGATTGAACCAGCGAATCCGTACGATGGGTAAACGGGTTGTTTGTCCGTTCCCTCAGGCTTATTAAACTCAGTCCAGGAACAGTCTTAAGGTGAGCATCGACCTGCTCCAATTTTGTTTGGGTTTTCTTCTTTGTTGCGGCTTCCGGCATTTTCCCACGCTATAGCTCAGCCGTTTCAAATATAAAAGCCTTATCGGGCCTCTTTAGACGTGTAGAATCCCGAAATATGTTCCTCTCGTCAAAATATTTAACGTCTCTCGGGAATAGAGAAGTCATGAGGAAACTGAACAAGCGTCAATTACGATGGATTATCAGGGAGATGAAGAGAGGAGAATTTTCAGTGTACCACATTTCAAGACAACAGGGAATAACACCCAGATACGTGCGGATTCTGATGAAAAAGTACGGTAAAACACCCCTCTATAAGATTAGGGTCGGTATCAGCGGAAGACCGTCGAATCCTATCGATGAAAACGAGAGGAAAATGGTCTTAGAATTACATAACAGAATGCCTCTTGGTGCAGTCAAGATGGAGAAGTATCACCAGATCCTCGGAATTCCTCGCATACCGCACAACAGGATACAGAGGATACTTACCGACGCAGGACTGACAACCCCGTCAGAGAAGAAAATACGACGAAAGAAGTGGGTCCGGTACGAAAGGTACAACAGTAACAGTCTGTGGCATACAGACTACACGGAAACCGAACAAGGAGAACAGATAATCTCCTACATAGACGACGCGTCCAGGTTCATAGTCGGATACGGGAAGTTCCCAAATGCGACGACAGATAACGCGCTATTAGTTCTCAGAAGAGCAGTGAAACGTTACGGCCTACCGAAACAGATCATGACCGATCACGGTACACAATTCTGTGTGGACAAGGAACACAATTATCGATTTACTGCGACGTTAAAGGAGATGGGAATTGAACACATAATGGCTGCGGTAAAACGACCGCAGAGTAATGGGAAAATCGAACGTTGGTTCGGTACAACAGACAAATTATATCGTCATTTTGAGTCGAATCTTGACAAGGTTGTCGCATGTTACAACAATATGCCGCACCTCAGTATCGATACGACTCCTGCACTTGCGTATGAGGCGAAATTGCACAAGAATTAAAAGGTGAAATGATGAAAACAATTTACAGAGAGGAAGTTAATTCAGGATACTACAGGGCCTCTTTAGACGACAAGGCCCAAGGTAGTTTTTTAGGTATGTCGCCATCTCTGCTTTGGAGGTGCTAAGTAAGCCGCTTTTATCACGATTTAAAATCCAGTTTCTTAAGAACAGCTACTGCCTCGGCTTTACAGGATTCCTTGACTAGAATATAATCTTTTGAATAGGTAGAGATTATGAGTATGTTCATGCCTGCCTTAGCTATTGCATCACTTACAGCGGCTAAGAAACCCACAGAGTAAAATGGGACAGAAACATTTAATGCGATGAGGGTATAATCTTCCTTGTTTCTTTCCACTAAGTCCAGATATTGAAGGTTCTTGGACTTGGTTACGACAGTGATTTCATCCTTATCCTTTGATACCATAAAGTGGCTGCCCTTAGCTGGCAGTTTGGAGACTTTTGCGTAAATGTACTGCCCTGGAATAACCGAGAAGGTGCTTTCTTCGATAATCCGGTTGTGTTGGCTGTTAGTTATCGAAACCACGTGTTTGTATATGATATTACATAACTTTCAGAAAATCCGTTTCCTTATTCCCATCAATTAACCGGTGGGCATATTTCATCTCTTCTGGAGTGTAAATGTAAATAATCTTAAATTTCCCTGATGTCGTTTGATTAACAGTATCATGAACTACCTCAACAACATGAACTAATCCCCAATAAAGCCATTTTCCCTTAATGTTTTGTACTAGGAAGTTACGAACGGGCGGCTGTTGGTATATCCTAATCTCGGGCTTATTTTTAAACTCAAAGATTTTACCCTCAAAATCGCTTGCCTTGAATGGTTTTACTTTATGCTTATCATAATCCAGTTCTTTTGGAAAGCCTTGCTCTGTGGAGATTTGCAAAGTATCATTTATTATAATGAAGCTGCCCATGAACACACCTTTTGTCGACTATAATATATTTTATCGCACTAACATATATAGGAGTAGGATAAGGGCTTTTTACTTGAACATAAACGCCCTCGCCGGGATTTGAACCCGGATAACAGGCTCCGCAAGCCTGTGTTCTATCCAAGTTAGACTACGAGGGCAGCTCTAATAACTTTCCCCACGATATTATATAAAGCTCGTGATTCCGTGGTTTCGATAAACGACTTCTCTGCCTTCGACATCCGCGTCGGGAAGATTGTTGAGGTGGGCGACATAGAGGGCGCCCGCAAACCCATTTATCGGCTTAGGATAGACCTGGGCGAGCTGGGCATGAAGAACGTCGCGGCCATGATAAAGGAGTTCTACACCCCTGAGCAGCTCATGGGGAAAAGCGTCGTGATGATCGCCAACCTGGACCCGAAGAACATAGCCGGCTTTGTCTCCGAGGGAATGGTGCTCGCCGCCGAGTCGGCGGATGGAAAGGTCGTCCTCCTGAAACCGGACGATGACCTCCCGCCGGGATCGAGGATACGATAACCTAATAAATAAACCAGTTTATGATTAATCAACGAGTGAAACCGATGGCAAAAACCAACCGCGTCTACATCACCACATCCATACCCTACGTCAACGCTCCTCCCCATGTTGGCCACGCGCTCGAGTTCGTCCAGGCGGACATCCTAAAGCGCTTCCATGACCTCTCGGGAGACGAAACCTTTCTGCTTACCGGCACCGACGAGAATAGCCTAAAGAACGTCAAGGCCGCCGAGGCTCTCAAGATAACTACCCAGGAGCTCTGCGACCGCAACTCCAAGCTATTCAAGGACCTGGTCGACGCGGTAAACCTCGACTACGACGTGTTCTTCCGCTCGTCCGACAAAAAAAACCACTTCCCCGGAGCGCAGCACCTATGGGAGCTCTGCGACGAGGCGGGCGACATATACAAAAAGGAGTACAGCGGCCTCTACTGCGTGGGCTGCGAGGCCTTCTACACCGAGGGCGAGCTCGACGATGGCTACTGCCCGGAGCATAAAACAAAGCCGGAGCTTGTGCACGAGGAGAACTACTTCTTCAAACTCTCTAAGTACCAGGACAGGCTTCTCAAGCTGATAGAGTCGGGGGAGTTCGAGATAGTCTCGAAAAGCAGGAGAAACGAGATCACCAGCCTGATAAAGGCAGGACTTGACGACATAAGCATAAGCAGGTCTGTCGCCCGCTCGAAGGGCTGGGGCGTTCCTGTTCCTGGGGATCCGAACCAGATAATGTATGTCTGGATTGACGCGCTTTCCTCCTACCTCAACGGGATAGGCTTCGGCTACGATGAGAAGAACTTCAGGAAGTGGTGGCCAGCCAAGGTCCATGTCATAGGGAAGGGGATAAGCCGCTTCCACACCATCTACTGGCCGGCGATACTTCTCTCGGCGAAGATCGAGCTGCCGAAGACCGTATTCGTGCATGGATACCTTACGGTCGGCGGAGAAAAGATGTCAAAGTCAAAGCCCAAGACAGTGATCTCGCCCATCGACCTGCTTAAAATCTACAAGGCCGATGAGCTGAGGTATTATCTTATACGCGACATGCCCACCTTCGAGGACGGCGACTTTTCAATGGATGGACTTAAGGACAGGACCAACAAGGAGCTTCTGGGCGACCTGGGCAACCTGGTCAGCAGGGTGCTCACGATAGCGGAGAAGTCCGGGCTGAAGAGCTTCAGCGGAAAGAAGGTACTTGAGGAGAGGCTGGAGCTTGGAAAGATAACAGAACTAATTTCAAGGATGGAGGTGCATGAGGCCCTGGAGAAGGCGATGGAGTTTGTAAGGGGGTGCAACAGGTACATAAACGAGACCGAGCCCTGGAAGCTTTCCGGCAAGGAGCTGGAGGAGGCGCTCTACAACCTTCTCGAGGCCCTAAGGGTTATCAGCATAGTTCTCTATCCGTTCATACCTGAAACCTCTAGGAAGATAGCCGAAAAGCTCGGCACAAAGATAGAGAGCCTTGACGATTGCAAGTTCAGGAGTGAGTTCAGCGGCAAGGTCACCAAGGGGGAGCATCTCTTCAAGAAGGTGGAGTAGGGAGTCCATGGCTAGCGCATCCAACAGGGCGAAGAAGGGCTGGAACGAGGTCTCCTCTGTTCTTCACTTCGACCAGAACCCGCGAAGGAGGCTCATGGTGATTGGGGTGGTGGCGCTACTGGTCGTAGCGGTCCTGATAGTTGCGGTTCATTCGGTTTATTCCGGGAGCGGATGCAATGCGGTCCTCTCGGTGCAAAGATACAGTTGCCTCGCTACCCTCGCAGTCCGGACAGGGAGCGTGCCCTACTGCGACCAGATAGGCAACTCTGGGATGAGGGAGTCATGCATAATGGCGGTGGCCGAGTCGGGCAGGAATGTGTCTGCCTGCACCTCATTCCCGCAGGGCCAGTACAGGACCAACTGCATTGAAAACATATCATTGGTTAGTTCTAATCCGTCGCTCTGTGATGGCCTTGACGTCCACAACCAGTCGCTCTGCAGGTACACCCTCGCCTCAGGGTCAAACTTTTCCGAGCCCTCCTACTGCTCTGGCATCAGGGAGGCCTACTATGGGGTTCTCTGCAGCGGCCAGAGTTATTATCATTTGGCGCTCAAGACAGGGAACGACAGCTACTGCGGCGACCTTCCCTCTGCCCTGAACAGCACGCTCACCTATTCCATGTCCATCCAGAATCCCGACTCCCAGGGCTCACGCTACGGCGTCCTGGCCAGTCTGGTGAACGTGACGCCGAGGGACTTCTGCTATTCGTCGCTCGCCAACAGGACCTCCTACGGTTCCTGCTCGCGCATCTCCAATTCGACGCTCCGCAGTAGCTGCAATGCAACCACTTTGGTTGCAAACTCCACCTTCTCGGTGCAGAACGCCACTGCCGACTGCTCCAATGAAACATCGTCGCTGCTGAAGAACCTCTGCTACTTCGGCGTCTATTCGAACGAGGCACTATCAACCAGCAACGAGAGCTGGTGCGGCAGGATAACCAACATGAGCTACAGCACGAGCTGCATAGTCAACCTTGCCTCTTCAACAGGGAATACCAGCTACTGCAACTCCCTGCAGGACCCCAGCTCGGTGCAGTCATGCCTAGAGGAGGTACAGCTTTCGGGTGGGAACTACACCTGAGGTTTTTCACTGGCAGTCGGAATAATAAGCGCCTTCAAAATACCCACAGCGGAGCGGGAGGTGCTGTGCACACTAGTCTCTGAAAAGGGATCTGCGGCAGCGAAGCTCAAGACCGAGCCCAGGATCTACGAGTCCGTTGGGGCAGAGCACACCATGGCAGAGGGGAAAAAGGCCTATGCGAAGTTCATGAGCTCTCTCGTCAGCAAAGCAGGCCTCAGGAAGAGGGCGAAGAAGGTAGTGATGGAGTGCAGGAAGGAGTACGGCAAACCCGCACTCCCGATGGCGGCCGACCTGGCAATGGCAGCGGAGAGGATAATGAGGGCCTTCATATCGGGAGCACCCATGATAGTGAGATTTCACGGAGACGGTGACGGCGCGGCTGGCGCGATGGCGCTCCAAAGGGCCGTGAACGGGCTGGTGGCGGCGGGGCTCTGCCCGGAGAGGCAGGTCTCCTGGCAGCTCAACAGGGACGTGGCCTACAGCAGGGAGGCCTTCTACAGCGACCGCCTGCTCTTTGCCTCTTTCAGGAGCGCAGAGAGGCCACTGCTTGTGATCATAGACTTCGGCACCAACATCGAGAGCAACGACGCCATTGGGATGACAGAGGGCTACTGCGATGTGGTCATGATCGACCACCATACGTTGCCCCAGGCATTCAACCCAGGAAAGGATAGCATATACATAAACCCGTTCAACCACGGCTCGGACTCGCGGCTGACGGCCGGGCTCACCGCCTCGCTGGTCGGCCAGATAATAGGAATGGACTGCAGTGACCTGATGGAGGCGGCGCTGATAAGCGATCACAGCGCCTGCGCCGACTACAGGAACATGCCGGCGAAGAAGGCGGCGCTGGTCATCGACTACATGATAACCAGGAGGGAGTCCGACTCGTCAAGCCTGCGGAAGATAGACTCTCTTGTTAGGGACCACAGGAGGCTGGAGGAGAGCTACGCAAAGATAAGCGGGATCATGGACGGGGCCATTGGGAAGGGCGCAAACCTGGCCAGTAGGTACAGGACCTCCGATGACATTGACATCTATGTAATCGACTTCGGCAAGGTGAGGGACGGCGACTATCCGCCCATGGGCAGGTTCGCCTCGGAGATGCAGTACCACCTTGAAATTCTCACGGGCAGGCCAACGATAACAGCAGTCTACTACGGCAGCTACATATCGGTGCGGGTCAGCAAGTCCGTCTCGGCCAAGGTAGGGCTCATCGGGATAATAGAAAAGATGGGGGAGGAGAGCGCGGGTGCGGTCGGGGGAGGGGGGCACATGGAGGCAGCCAGCATAAAGGCAGGGAGGCACGAGATTTCGGGTGTGCTCCAGACTCTTTTGGACAAACTCGGTGCAATCGGCTAGCATTACTGCACGGTCTCTATCAGGGTGCCCTGGGCGGTGTGGAGGAATCCTGTTGTCAGGTCTGTATAGTTTACCACTATGTAGCCTCTGTACTCCTGGCCTATGGGCGCGCTGAAGGGGTTGCCGCCCTGGTAGCACTGCACCGTGAAGGTCTGGTTGCCCCCTATGGATATGGTGTTGGGCGGGCTTATGACGTTGATCGCGGCGTCGGGAACAACAGTTGTACAGCCTACGGCCACGACGTTTATGGTGTACTGGGTCGCCTGCTGTATATTGAGGTGGAGCGCGCCCGAAGGGAAGAGCACGGCGCTCACGCAGCCGATGTCGGCCGGAAGCGAGCAGAGGTTGGGCGCGGTGTTCCCGAGATTGAAGACCCCAAGCTTCCAGAGCGTCCCTATGACTATTATGAGTATGAGGATGGCCCACCCGTAGGTCATCAGGAACTCTACAGCGGACTGCATTCGCATTCTTGCGCCGTTCACGGTTTTATAGCGAATCCCTTATTTAAATACCTATTCGTTTCAGCAGGTAGGAGGCCTCTTCGTCACCGAGGCCGTAGCTCTTGATTAGCTGGTCGGAAATGTCGCCTGGATCCTCGCCGTCCTTCACGGCCCTCTTTATCATGAGCCCTATCATGGCCATCTCCTCCCTTGCTATACGCCTGGTGCTCGAGTGTATCTTCGACTGGAGGCGCTCGGCCACCGCGTCGACCTTCCTACGCTCTGACTTGGATGCGCTCAGTTCTTTTATTATGCGCGGGAAGGCGTACCTCTTCGCGGTGCTGGGGTAGTTGTCCTTTGAGAGGGAGACTCCCGCCGACATTAGCACCTTCATGTACCTCCAGTAGGTGTAGTACTGGGACCTCATGGCCTTGGTCGAGTAGGCTGACGACTCGGCAAGCGCCGAGAAGGCGCGATGCATGTCCTCAATGTTCTGGTAACGGTTGGGTATGTTTTCTTCTATCCACTTTATCAGCATGTCGTTCGTCAGGTCGCTGTTCCCGACGGCCCTCATGGACCCGGCCATGGTGCTGGCGGTGAAGAGCTTGTCCAGCATTGAAAATACGTCTATCTTCCTGTCCCTTATGCCCATGACGTCGCTAATATCTGCATCGCCTCCGATGGCAGCGTAGAGGTCGTTTATGGCGCTCCTCGCGTCGCCGTTGGCCATGGCCGCGAAGGTCTCTATCTCCTCCTTCTTCACCGGGTAGGACTTGGATGCACAGAAGTCCGTTAGTATTCTCGCCAGGTCGTCCCTGCTAAGCTTCTTCAGCTCTATCGCCTCTGCCTTCCCCCTGAGGAATGAGATGCGCTGGTCCCACATGTCGTTTGCTATTAGTATTACAGGGTTCTTGGCGGCGGTGAGCACGGCAGAGATGGCAGAGCCTGCACCCTTGTCCTCCCTGAATAGCTCATCTACCTCGTCAAGCAGAATTAGATTTCTCTTCCCGAATATGGACCTCGATGCGGCTGCAGACAGCAGCCTGCGCTCTATCGTCTCCCGGTCCCTGTAGTCGCTAGCGTTAAGCTCTACGACGTTCCAGCCGCGCTCCGCCGCGAGCAGGTGGGCACAGACTGACTTTCCAGTGCCGGAGGGCCCGTAGAGCATGAGAGGGGTGCGCGCGACTCCCTTGTCGATGTCGTTGGCGAAGATCCTCAATCGCTGCGCCAGCCCGGGGTGGCCGACTATCCTGTCCAGCGATGCCGGCATGTAGAGATTGTCAGAATATTCGCTCTGCATGGTACCCCGATATGGATTGGTGCAAATCCTATAAATTAGTTGGCTTTAAAAGCAGGTATTAATAGTTTTAGTGACTGTCTCTATCAGATTTCATGATGCTTTATTACCTTTATGCAGTGAGCGCGGTGCTGATTGCGCTGGGCTACATGCTCTTCGACGTGCTGAACAAGAGGGAGGTGCCCAACCTCTTCGCTTATCTGACGCTCATCTTCGCCTTCGCGGTGATTCTGTTTACTTACAACGTGCAGCTGATAATACAGTCGTACCTGATTGCCTTCGTGATACTGGGATTCGGCTACTTCGTCTACAAGATAGGCCAGCTGGGCCTGGGAGATGTCTTCGAGTTCGCCGTACTTTCATTGGTGCTCGCGCCCATAGCGGTGCCGCTCATACCCTATGCCACGACCTGGGTAGCCATGCCGCCAATAGTCTCGCTCTTCCTTGATACGGGAATAGCGGCAATAATATCTGTGCCGCTCTTCTACATCGCCGCCGCGGCCAAGAAGATGGGCAGGGAGGCGTTCATCAAGAGCATAAGGGGGACTGACGTAATAAAGGCGGTCTCGGTGGTCGGCGCCTATTTGCTTCTCTCGGTGCTGCTCTTCAGGTTATCCTATGCGAGGGAGATCCTGATCATCCTGCTGTTCCTCATCGTGCTGGGAAGCGCCATGCTGCTCGTCTTCCAGAGGGCGATAACAGAGGCCATGGTTGAGCATGTCGATGTGACGGGCTTCGTCGAGGAGGACATAATAGCCTTCAACCTAATGTCAAAGGAGGACATAGCCGCGACAAAGAAGAAGGTGAAGACCTTCGACAGGCTCATCACAAAGCAGCTGATAGCCGAGATGAAGGACAAGAAGGTGAAGGACAAGTTCCCCGTCTACAAGCGTGCTGTTCCCTTCGCAGTGCCCATCTTTCTTGGGACAATCCTCACCATAGTGGCAGGAAACCTGTTGCTGCTTGCGATACTGGGCTAGCGGTTGGAAGGGTTTGTGATCGACAGCAGGAGAAGACCCTTGGAGAAGATAAGGGATGGATAGGCTACAATTGGCTGGTTGCCGGAGAAGTTACCGTGGTAGCTTATTTTATGACACTTACTGTGCTGGAGCCGAAGTTCGATATGTACATGTACCCGTTGCCGGGGTTGTAGGTTATTGAAGCTGGCTGGGCTCCGACTGGGAACGGACCTCCGACTACTGCTGTCCCGGAGATGATGCTTACACTACCTGGATCGGAGGCGCCTGGAGCGACATTCCCCACATACATATCGCCATTGTTGGGGTCATAGGCTATTTCACGGGGACCGTATCCCACCGTAATTGGAGGCCCTGGGACTATAGAGGTCCCGGAGATGACGTTTACAGTGCCATCGGCTAAATTCGGCACGTACATGTATCCGT
This sequence comes from uncultured Microcaldota archaeon, assembly GCA_963760035.1. Lineage (GTDB taxonomy): Archaea > Micrarchaeota > Micrarchaeia > Micrarchaeales > Micrarchaeaceae > JAJYUY01. The sequence continues at coordinate 15,128 of CAVXBR010000044.1, forward strand.
TGCTTGGATCGTAGGCTATTGAAGCTGGGCTGTCCCCGACAGTGATTGGCTCTCCGATTATTGTTGTCCCTGAGATGACGCTTACAGTGCCATATAAATCCGCAATGTACATGTACCCGTTGCTTGGATTGTAGGCTATCGCAGATAGGCTATCTCCAACTCGGAACGGCCCTCCGACTATTGTTGTCCCGGAGATGATGGTTACGCTACTGTCGCCATTGTTCGTCACGTACATATATCCGTCACTCGGGTCGTAGGCTATTGCTTCTGTATAACCTGAAGATCCGATTGTAACTCCTCCGACTATAGAGGTTCCGGAGATTATGGTTACACTGCCGGTGCCTATATCGGTTACGTACATATACCCATTGCCAGGGTTGTATGCTATCCCGTAGGGGTTGGATCCGGCTGAAAGTGTTGTTAATGTTGTGGTTCCTGAGATTACGCTTACCGTGCCAGCGGCCCAATTTGTAACGTACACGTATCCATTGGCCGGATCGTAGGCTGAATCTACTGGATTGGATAATCCTGTAATCGGCGTCGTAGCAGATGTAGGGAGCTACACCGATGAAGATACGGCATAATTTACGATTCCGACCTCCTGGGTAAGCGTGGTACCGCCTCCGGTAAGGTACTGCACCCATACGGTTCCCTTGAATGTCGTGCCTATCGATTTGGAGCCCGCCAGATTGCACTGTGCCAACAGGGTTTCGTTGTTCGATGACGGCAGCGGGGAGAGCGTTACCGCCGATGACCAGGTGGTTGGCTGGGCGCTGCTGTTGCTGCAGCCTACTGCGGATATTACAAGCGATCTTACTGCCGCCCCGCCCCCTGTGTGCGAGACCGTGAAGGAGAGTACGCCTGCACTGTTCATGTTGCCTCCCATGCATCCGAATCCCTGTAGGCCGACGCAGCTGCCTGATCCAGCCTCTGCGCCAAAGTTGAACACCCCTAGAGCGTAGAGGGTTGCAAGAACTATCATCAGCACCAGTATCGACCACCCGTAGGTCAACAGGTACTCCATGGCCGACTGCGCCCTACTTGAACGACGTCTCATTTCTTTTTTAATCGGGTACGCCATGAAACCACTTCTCCTTAAGAGTTTAAAAATCCTATGGTGAATTGTGGTCCGTTGTTAATTATCCTTATACGTGGGAGGGGACAACGCTTAGTTATGCAGGAATAGTGCGATCACGTTCGCGTTGGAGTAGAGCGCGTTAGCCGTGAAGATGGTGTTGACCGAGGTGGTGCTGGAGAGTGGGGTGCCGCTCCCGCCCCAGGACCAGCTCACGAAGTGGTAGTTGACGCTTGGTTGCGCATAGAGCGTGTAGCTCCCGCTGGTCAGGTAGACAACAGAGCTGTTGAAGTAGGGAAGGCCGTTTACCACCACGAGGCCGTTCTGGCTTGACACTGTTATGTTGTAGAGGTTTGAGGTGGGGGGACTCAGAGTCTGGTAGGAGTAACCGGTCATCGAGTAGGTGTTGGCGGTGCATGTTGTAACAGTCTGGTTGAGGCAGAGGCCGTAGTAGATGTGGAACTGGGTGTAGATGTTGGCCCCCTGCCGGATGCTGGGCAGGCTCGTGTAGATCCTAACCCTGCAAAGGGTCTGTGCGCCCTGGGCTGCCAGTGTAGGGGTGCAGGTACCGCCACTGACAGGTTTGACTCCGGTTGCCAGCGTGGCTGTCGAAAGATTTATCGCATTGTCAGGAAATTGGAGAACAAAGCCCAGGTTGTTCCTGAACTCCAGTATGAAGGTGAAGTAGCCGCCCGGTGAGTTGTAGGTTAGAAGAGTCTGCTGGCACGGTATGAGGGGCTGGATGCTGCAGCTCGAATAAATGGGAGGAGTGGAGCTGAAGGTCAGCGCCACCGCACTGACAGATACAAGTATCAGTGCTATGATGAATATCGCGAACGAGTAGGTGGATATGAACTCCACCGCTGATTGCTGCCTTAGTACCATCTGATCAGTAGGCTTTGAATCGGTATTTATAAATGCGTATCTAATTAGCTACGATGTCGAAGTTGAGAGCCTTCATGAAGCTCACTAGAATAGAGCACAGCATTATGCTCGTTCTTGCCGTGCTTGCCGCCGAGCTCATATCAGGTCATATAGCAGTAGGAGTTGGCTTCGTTGCCAGTCTGGTAACCCCGATACTGGTGAGCATGGGCTCCTTTGCCATAAACGACTACTTCGATGCAGAGACCGACAGGGCCAACGGCTTCAAGGATAGGCCCATAGTGTCAGGAGCGATATCAAAGAAGGATGCGTTCATGTGGGCAGTTGGTCTTTTGGTAGTGGGAGCGCTGGTCAGCGCACTGATAAACGTCTATGCGTTGGTGATAGCGGTGGTCTTCGCCGCGCTGGCATTCCTCTACAGCTACAGGCTCAAGGACACACTCCTCGTAGGAAACATCTACATAGCATTCTCCATGGTGATACCCTTCATCTACGGCGACTTCGTTGTATCGAAGTCCTTCAACATCCTCATTATCCTAATATCGATGACGATCTTCCTCAGCGGACTGGCAAGGGAGGTGCACGGCATGATAAGGGACAGGGAGGGCGACTCCAAGGTTAGGAGGTCCAAGAATTTGATGCACTACATGAAACCGGCTTCGGCAGGACTAGTGTCATTGGCGCTCTACCTGGAGGCGATATTCATCAGCCTCTACCTGTTCATCTCCTACTACCCGCCCTTCTACCATAACATAGTCTATCTGGTACCGATAGTGATAGCTGACATAATATTGCTCTACGTCGCCTTCGGAGAACTTCTGGCAAGTGGCGACAAGAGGGGATTCCACAGGCTTTCGAGGAACCTCAGCCTGGCGGCGATGGCGGTTGCGCTGCTGGCCTATCTTTTCGCCGCCGGATTCTTCGTCGCCATCTAAGAAGGCATGAAGACGCTGTTTTTTATTTGTTCCTTCATATAGGATAGCGGGATTCGAATGGCGGAGCAGGATGCGCACACCCAGGTGAGACGCAACGAGCACGTGATAGCAAGGCAGATGGCCGAGTCGGAGCGCATACTCAGAACGAGGAGGCAGCCGCATCACGTCGTGTCGCCGGTCTATGGGATCGGAGAGATGACCCTGGTCGAGTTCCTAGTAGCTGCCATCATGGGACTGGTGGTTCCGTCACTGGGGTTCATTCTGTTGAGGAACGCCCAGGCAATCCTCCCCATCGTCATATGGGTCTACTCAATACTGATGCTGATCATAGCCTGCGCCTGCTACTTCAACTTGGAAAGGTCGCACTTCCAGAGCTGGGAGGTTACTGCGCTCTTCACCTTCGCCATTGTCACGGCCATCGAGGCCTGGGTTCCATTGGGCGGCGTGGTCTCGGGAGCGGCAGCCTACTTCCTATTGATGCACAACGGCTGGCTCCAGTAGTAGTTAGTATAGGTAGGACGACGATTTTAGATTAGACTTAGTAGGGCCTTCTCTCGCGTCCGCCGAAGCCTCCGCGCCGGTCCCTGTCTCCGCCGAAGCCACCCCTCCTGTCGCGGTCGCCTCCGAAGCTTCTGTGCTCACGGTCGCCCATGGGCGCCGTAGATGCTTCAACCTTGGCCTCAAAGTCAGAGATGTTGTACTTGAAGTCTTCTGTGCTTCCACGCTCTTTCAGGATCTCCCTGGCGAGCAGGTAGTAGACGAATGCGAGCGACCTTCTTCCCCTGTTGTTGACAGGGATTATGAGGTCTATGAACTTAGTTGAATTATCCGTGTCGCTAAGCGCGACTATGGGCATGTTGATCGATGATGCTTCTTTTATCGCCTGCTTCTCGTTTCTCGAGTCGCTTATGAGTATCATCTTAGGCTCCATGAAGTCGTCCCTGTGCGGATTTGTAAAGATGCCTGGAGTGACCCTGCCCTTTATGAACTTCGCCCCGATAAGCTCGGAGAACTTCTGGGCCGGCACTATGGCGTATATCCTTGATGCGGTTACAACGATCTCGTTTGGAGCGTAGACTGACATCATCCTCGCGGCATCCCTGATTCGGGTGTCGATGGTCTTCAGATCCAGAAGATAGAGTCCGTCCTCCCTGACTTTGTAGATGAACTTCTTCATCCCAGGGCTCTTGGACTTGGTTGCAATGTGTATTCCTGCCTCTAGGTAGTCGTTCTGGTTCGCCAACAATTCTTCAGTCATATTAAACACCTGTGGGGCCGCCGAGATTCGAATGCCCGGGGTCAGTGCGGCCCTCTCGGGTCTCCAGCACCCCATGCTGGAAGCCTACCAGGCTAGCAGACGGCCCCATCAGCATAACAATCTCATTTCCTCCCGAACTGCAGGAGCTCATCGATGAGATCGGCATTGCCGATGAACATCCTCCTGCAGCAGTATCTTTTCACCTTCATCTCGTCCAGTACCTTGCCCGCCTCTTCGTGGTCCTTGTTGACACGCTTGTCATAGTCTTCCCACTTGTCGGCGAGAACTGCGCCGCAACTGAAGCATCTAATGGGCATCATCATAGCATCATCACCTGTAGGACTTCTGGAATCTCGCCCTGGCCTTCGGCCCCTTGAACTTCTTGGGCTCGACCCTCCTCGAGTCGTCAACAATCATAAACCTGTCGTAGTGCATATAATCTTTCTTAAGCGACTCGGAGCCGGAGAACTCGACAATGCTCTTCGCGATGGAGCTGCGGACAGCCTGAGCCTGGGCGCTTGCGCCGCCGCCCTGAACTGTCACCTTGATGTCCATCTTGGAGGCAATGCCCCTTGTGGTGTCAGAGAAGTTGACCGGTTCCATCATCATCGCACGGTACTCGATCGGCATAATCGTGCCCATCTCGAACTTGTTGACCGTTATGATTCCCTTCCCGGTGCTTGACGAGGCGCGGGCGACAGCCTGCTTCCTCTTGGACTTGACAAATGCGCCTTTGCCCTTCCTCACCGCTCCCTTGCGCTTAGGAGCGGCACGCTTCTTCTGCTCCGGTTGGGCAGTGGCTGCTGCTGCGGCCGGTGGCTGTGGCACCTGGACCGGAACGGTCAATGTCTGGGTAGCTGCTGCTTCTGCCATATCATTCACTGTGGTAACCTAGGAGCTCTGAAAGCTCTTTTATGTAAAGGTATTTAACATACATCTTCTTCGGCTCCTTTGTCTCTATCACTGTCATCTTAGACTTGGAGAGCGCTGCAGGGACTCCCATGAAGACACGGAGGTTCCTGTAGGCGGTCTTGCCCGAAGGCTTCTTGTGGTAGGGTAACATTCCACGTACGACTCGCCTCACAAGCATGTCGGGCCTCCTCGGCCAGTAGGGCGAGTGTTCCGGATTTTCCTTTTCCTGAAGGTTAAGACGGGTGCGGTAACGCCTTACAATCGAGATCTTGTTGCCGGTTACGAAGGCCATCTCCGCGTTGACTATGGCAACCTTCTTGCCGTTGAGCAGCAGCTTTGCGACCTGGCTGGAGACCCTTCCTAGTACTCGGTCGGTCGCGTCAACGACAACGAAGTCCTCAAGATTATTAGCGTCCATGGAATCAGATTATATTATTACCTTCAGCCTCTTCTCCTTCAGTATGTCCTCAAGCCTTCTTACGGTGCAGTTGTTGCTCTTCAGGTTCAGCTTGGCCCTCTCCGAGTACTCCATCGCTGTTATGCTTATCTTGTGGTCCATTTGACCTTCTCCGAGTACCTTGCCAGGCACGATTATGCTGTCGCCCTCGACAGAGTACTTGTTTATCTTGTAGAGGTTGACGGTACGGCGCGACCTGGCAGGAACTGCTGAGAGCTTGAATACCCTCTTCCAGAGGCCCTTATAGTGGTCCTCTCTTGAGACTCCCTTTAGCTGGGCGAGCCAGTCCTTTAGATCCTTTCTTTCAACATTAATTCGCATATCTTCCCCCGCGCTGAGACTGAGGTCTGAATAGACTTTTATAACGAATATGAGCATAAATACCTATATTAAACTTTGCCTGGCTAACGGGCGCGTATTTTATGCTGTGGAAAAGGAGA